>JANQIA010000103.1 GCA_028282405.1 Rhodovibrionaceae bacterium | reverse complement strand
GGCAATTCGCGCCTTTTCATGCATGCTGTTGATCGCGGTTCTCGCAGGCTGTGCGGATGGGGAGAACTCCATGACGAACGGCGAGTCCTCACAGGCCTTGCCCCTTTCCTTCGCCAACTTGGAGCGGACGGGACGGCCCAATGACGCTTTGGCGGCGCCGGAGGGCTTTACCGCGGCCCACGCCGATATTGTCTCTCCGACCTATCGTGTGTCGGCGGAGGTGCTCTTCGAGACCGCGCGCGAGGTGCTGGCCGCTGAGCCGCGCACCCGCATCCTGGCCGTCTTTCGCGATGAGCGGCAGATTGCCCTGGAACAGCGCTCGTCGCTCTTCGGCTTTCGTGACAGCATTTGGGTGCAAGCAGTTGAAAGGACGGACGGTTCCTCGCTGCTCATCTATAGCCGCTCGAACGTTGGCTATTGGGACCTGGGCGTGAACCGCAACCGCGTCGAGACCTGGCTCGCGGCGATCGGCAAGGCGGTCGAGGCCAAGCAATCTTGAGCCAGCGCCTGCCGCAGGCGAACCCGGAGCACGTCAGGACCAGCGACGGCGCCTTCTACGACGATCTCGACGGGAGCTTGGCGGAAGCCTGGCGCTTGCTCGAAGAGGGGGTGCACGATCGCCACTCCCCGTGCCACACGCCAAGCCTCTGCACCCTCGACGCCGAAGGGCTGCCTGCGGTGCGAACGGTCGTCCTGCGAGCTGTCTTGGCGGAGGAGCGGCTGCTGCGGTTCCACACCGACCTGCGCTCCCACAAGGTGGCGGAGATGGCCGCTCAGCCCAGGGTGGCGCTGCATGCCTATCACCCCGGCCGCAAGATCCAGCTTCGTCTGACCGGCCAAGCCCTGGTCCATCACGACGACGAGGTGGCGCGCGAGGCCTGGCAGGCGTCGCGCTCTTTCAGCCGGCTCTGCTACGGCGTCGAGCCCGGACCCGGTGCAGCGATCGAAGCGCCGTGGGACTGGCACCAAGGCGAGGACGGTAGCGTCGACGCGGAGAGTTTCCGGAACTTCGGCGCCGTGCTGGTGAAAGTCCAAAGCCTGGAGTGGCTCTATCTGGCAGCCCGCGGCCACCGACGCGCCCTCTACGACTGGCGCTCAGGCACGCTCAGCAAGAGCTGGCTGGTACCCTGACCCGCGTCTTTGCCGCTTGTGCCCCTTGGACTTCTCCTTAGGCTTCGCAGGAAGGCCGAGATGAGGGAGAAGAGCCATGGAGAAGGGGATCGTCGTCACGCCGCAGCCGGAGGCGACCGAGGCCGGCATCGAAACCCTACGGCTGGGCGGCAACGCGGTCGACGCCGCTATCGCCACGGCCCTCGTGCAAGGCGTGGTCGACCCGCAGATGTGCGGCATCGCCGGCTTCGGCAGCATGCAGATCTACCTGCCACGCGCCGGGGTCCACACCTTCATCGACTTCCACGGCAAGGCGCCCCAGGCCGCTACCAGCGACATGTGGCTCGACCTGATCGAGAAGGAGACGCGAGATGGCTTCGGCTTCGTGCTGGAGGGGCGGGTCAACGACATCGGCTATCAGTCGATCACCGTGCCGGGCAGCCTGCGGGCCTACTTCGAGGCGCAGACCGAGTTCGGCCGCATGGACTGGGCGGATGTGGTCAAGCCGGCCATCGCCGCAGCGGAAGCGGGCGTGATGATCCGCCCCCACGTCTACTTCTTCTGGCACGAGGAGGATGACAGCGGCCGCGTCTTGACGGCGGACAAGCTGCGCTTCAGCGCCACCGGCCGAGACATCTACTTTCGCCCCGATGGCAGCCTCAAACGCCCCGGCGACCGCATCGACAACCCTGACTTGGCCGAAACCCTGCGCCGCATCGCCAAGGAGGGCGCCGACGTCTTCTACTCCGGCGAGATCGCCGAGCGCATCGATGCCGACATGAAGGCCAATGGCGGCCTTCTCTCGATCGACGACCTCAAGAGCTACCAAACCCGCCGAGTCGACCCGCTGTGGGGAGAGTTCCAAGGACACCGCATCGCTACCAACCAGCCGCCCGGCGGAGGGGTGATGCTGATCGAGATGCTGCAGATCCTCGACAACTTCGATCTCCAGGCGCTCGGCCACAACACGCCGGACTACATCCGCGTGGTGGCCGAGACCATGAAGCGGGCAACGTCCGATAAGGACAATCACGTCGGTGACCCGGACTTCATCGATGTGCCGCTGGAGCGGCTGACCAGCAGGGACTATGCGGCTGAGCTTGCCGCCGGCATCAAGGCCGGCGAGATGGCCGAGGTCGCCCGCTACCAGGGGGCGGAGTCCAAGTACACGACCCATATCTCCATCGTCGATGCCGAGGGCAACGCCGTCGCCATGACCCATTCGCTCGGCATGCCCTCCGGCGTCATCACCGACGGTCTGGGCTTCATGTACAACGGCTGCATGGCGGTCTTCGACCCGCGCCCCGGCCGCGCTGGCTCCATCGCGCCCGGCAAGTCGCGCTTCAGCTCGATCTGCCCGACCATCGCCTTCAAGGGGGAGGAGCCCTGCCTGGTGATCGGCGCGCCGGGCGGAACCCAGATCGCCATGGGCGTCTTGCAGGCGACGGTCAACGCTTTGGCCTTCGACATGCCGATCCTCGATGCCATCGTGGCCCCCCGCATTTCGGCCACCAGCAACGCCATCGACGTCTGCAACCGCATTCCCCGGCGGACGGCGGCGGCGCTGGAGGCGCAGGGCTACCAGATCATCCGCAGCTACATGAGCTACGACTTCGCCTCGGTCCACGGGCTGAAGCTTCAGGACGGCGATTGGGCCGGCGGCGCCGATCCCAACCACGACGGCATGGCGTTGAGGCTCTAACCTGCCAAGTCTGAGGGTTTTCCAGTCGCAAATCTGTTACTTGCCGCCTGACGCGCTCTTGGCTTTCTTCGCCCGCATTGGCTTCGCTGTGCATCGGGAGAAGGACGGGATGGCAAGGGCACTTTCGGGTTACGGGGCGGTCTTCGCGGTTGTGCTGCTGGGACTGAGTTTGGTCGCGGCACCTAGCAAGGCGGCGGGGCCGCAGGGACTGCTGGACTACGCGACGCCGCACAACTTCCAGACCCTGGTCGAGAAGCTCGATCAAGCGGTGACCGACAACGGCATGTTCGTCGTCACCCGGGCCAGTGCGAGCAAGGGGGCCGCGGGGCGCGGCATCACCATCCGCGGCGACATGGTCGTCGGCGTCTACCGCAACGACTTCGCCGTGCGCATGCTGGAGGCGAGCGTGCCCGCCGGCATCGAGGCGCCCATTCGCTTCCACATCTACGAGACCGCGGACGGCAAGGCTCATTTGGCCTACCGCACGCCGAGCAGCGTTTTCGCCCCCTACGACGGCGGCGACACCCTGCGCCTGATGGCCGAGGAGCTGGACTCGATCTTCGCCCTCATCGCCCAGCAGGCCATCGCGCCCTGAGCCAGGAAAAGAGCCGGATAGCCGCCCATGGAGGGCCCATCGGAATTGCCGATGGGCCGCAGCGATTTTTCCGTTAACGCCCCGCGCCCTGTGCAGCTAGGGTAAAACCCCAACGGCGCATTAGAAGCATGGCAGGGCAGGGAGCATGGGCCAGTACTCCGTCTTTTCCATCATCAAGAACGGTCTGACCGGCAATCAGGGCTGGAAGGCGACCTGGCGCTCGCCGGCTCCGAAGCCGTCCTATGACGTGATCATCGTCGGCGGAGGTGGCCACGGCCTGGCGACGGCGCACTACCTCGCCAAGGAACACGGCATCACCAACGTTGCGGTGGTCGAGAAGGGCTGGCTCGGCAGCGGCAACATCGGGCGCAACACCACCATCGTGCGCTCGAACTACATGCTGCCGGCCAATGCGCACTTCTATGAGTGGAGCATGAAGCTCTGGGAGGGGCTTTCCCAAGACCTCAACTACAACGTCATGTTCTCCCAGCGGGGTGTGCTCAACCTGGCGCATACGCCTGGGCAGCTCGATGCCTTCGCCCGGCGCGGCAATTCCATGCGCGTCGCGGGCATCGATGCCGAACTGCTCTCGCCCGAAGAGATCGGCAAGCTGGCACCGGGCATCGATCTTTCGCCGAACGCCCGCTTCCCGATCGTTGGCGGTCTGTTTCAGCCGCGCGGCGGCACCGCCCGGCACGACGCCGTGGCCTGGGGTTTCGCGCATGCGGCAAGCGAACGCGGCGTCGACATGATCGAAAACTGCGAGGTCACCGGTTTTCTGTTCGAGGAGGGGCGCGTTGTCGGCGTCCAGACCACGCGCGGCGAGATTCGCGCCAAGAAGGTCGGCGTCGCCGTGGCCGGCAACACCTCGACGGTTCTGCGTCTCGCCGGCCTCGACAAGCTACCCATCGAGAGCCACGTGCTGCAGGCTTTCGTCTCCGAGCCGCTGAAGCCGTTGATCGACACCGTGATCACCTTCGGCGCCGGGCACCTCTACATCTCGCAGTCGGACAAGGGCGGCCTCGTCTTCGGCGGCGACATCGACGGCTACAACTCCTACGCCCAGCGCGGCAACCTGCCTGTGGTCGAGGACGTGGTGACCGGCGGCCTCGCCGTCTTCCCCAACCTGGCGCGCCTCAGGCTGCTGCGCATGTGGGGCGGCATCATGGACATGTCGATGGACGGCAGCCCGATCATCTGCAAGGGCCCCATGGAAGGGCTCTACATCAACGCCGGCTGGTGCTACGGCGGCTTCAAGGCGACGCCGGCGTCGGGCTGGTGCTTCGCGCATACCATCGCCAAGGATGCGCCGCATAAACTCAACGCGGCCTTTACCTTGGACCGCTTCTGCAAAGGCTACGTGCTCGACGAAAAGGGTGTCGGGCCGACGGCGCGCCTGCACTGATCGGGAGGAGAAACCATGCGCATCTACTGCCCGATCTGCGGCGAACGGGACTCCAGCGAGTTCACCTACGGCGGCGACGCCACGGTCCACCGCCCGGCCATGGACGAAACCGATGTCGAGGCCTGGTGCCAATACGTCTACAATCGCAAGAACCCGCGCGGACCGATGCTCGAGTACTGGCATCACACGCAAGGCTGCCGCGCCTGGCTGGTCCTGGAGCGGGACACGGTCACCCACAAGATCTTGAGCCAACCTCGATTGGTCGGTCCTTGGGCCGATCAGCCGGCGAGCAACCCGCCGACTGATGGCGGTTCGGATACCGGTAGCGCGGAACGCGAGCGGGTCAGCGAACCGGTGGGGGCTGAGTGATGAGCGGCTACCGTTTGTCCTCTGGCGGCAGCCAAATCGACCGCAGCCGCCGTGTCCGTTTTAGCTTCGATGGCCGCGATCTCGGTGGCTTTGCCGGCGACACCCTGGCGTCGGCTCTGCTGGCCAACGAACAGACCTTGTTCGGCCGCAGCTTCAAGTATCACCGACCGCGCGGTGTGCTCTCCGCCGGCGCCGAGGAGCCGAGCGCGCTGGTCACCATGCGCGGCGGCGCGCGGGTCGAGCCCAACACCAAGGCGACGATGGTCGAGCTCTACGAAGGGCTGGAGGCCGCGAGCCAAAACCGCTGGCCGTCTCTTCGCTTCGACGTCCTGTCGGTGAACAGCCTGTTCGGCAACTTCCTGACCGCGGGCTTCTACTACAAGACCTTCATGGGTCCGACCCGCAAGTCCTGGATGTTCTACGAGCACTTCATCCGGCGCGCGGCAGGGCTGGGTGCCGGCGGCTTCGAGGCCGACCCGGACCGCTACGAGGGCTTGCATGCCCACTGCGATGTCCTGGTCGTCGGCAGTGGCCCGACCGGCCTGATGGCGGCTCGGGCCGCGGCGGTGAGCGGCGCCCGCGTCATCCTGGCCGAAGAGATGGCGCAGTTGGGCGGCATGCTGCCCAATGAAAGCGAAAGCCTCGATGGCATGGGCGCGGGGGACTGGGCCAAGGCCACGGTTGCCGAGCTCTCGACTTACGAGAACGTCACCTTGATGCCGCGGACGACCGTCTATGGCTACTTCGACGACAACGTAATGGCGGCCGTCGAGCGGGTGGCCGATCACGTGCCGGTTCCGGCTGAGAACACCCCCCGGCAGCGGCACTGGACCATCCGAGCCAAGCAGGTGGTGATCGCCAGCGGGGCCATCGAACGGCCGGTCGTCTTCGACGGCAACGACACACCGGGCGTCATGCTAAGCGATGCGGTGCGCAGCTATGCCCTGCGCTTCGGTGTCGCCGCCGGCCGCAAGGTAATCGTCTTCACCAACAACGATCGCGCTTACCACACGGCGCTGCGGCTGGCCGATCAAGGCATGACCATCAGAGCCCTGGTCGATGCCCGCTGGGCGCCGCCGCAGGAACTGGTCGAGGCGCTGGCCGCCCGCGATATCGAGCACTTCCCGGGCCACGTCGTGGTCAAGGCGGAAGGCGGCAAGGCGCTGGAGGGCGTCCATATTGCCCCGTACGATCCGCACACCAAGCGCCTGAAGGGCTCGCCGCGCTGGCTCACGACCGATGCCCTGGCCGTGTCGGGGGGCTGGTCGCCGGCCATTCACCTGGCCAGCCACGCCAGCGACCGCCCGGAGTTTCGCGAGGACATCCAGGCCTTCGTGCCGGGCGCGCCGGAGCAGGCTTGGCGCGCGGCTGGCGCCTGCAACGGCGACTTCGGCTTGGCGGCCTGCTTGGCGGCCGGGGCGGAAGCCGGAGCGGCCGCCGCTGGCGACGTTGGCTTTGGTGCCACGGCTTTGCCGTTGCCTTCGGTCGAAGGCGGCGAGCCGGACGGCTCTGCGATGCTGCCGCTCTGGGAAGTCCCGGCGATCAAGGGACGGGGCAAGAAGTTCGTCGACCTGCAGCACGACGTGACGGCCGAAGACGTGCGCCTGGCCCAGCGTGAGGGCTTCCAGTCGGTCGAGCATCTGAAGCGCTACACCACGCTCGGCATGGCCGCCGACCAGGGCAAGACCTCAAACATCAACGGCCTCGCCATCATGGCCGAGACCCGTGGCGCCACCATCCCCGAAGTCGGCACGACGCGCTTCCGCCCGCCTTACAATCCCGTCTCGTTGGGCGCCATCGCCGGCCGCGAGATCGGCGCGCATTTCCGCCCGGTGCGGCTGACGCCCATGCACGATTGGCACGTCGCCCAGGGTGCCGACATGCTGGCCGCCGGCGCCTGGCTGCGCCCGCGGGTCTATCGCCAGCCCGGCGAGAGCGTCACCGACGCCTACATTCGTGAGACCCGGGCGGTGCGCGACAGTGTCGGCATCGTCGACGTCTCGACCCTCGGCAAGATCGACGTGCAGGGCCCGGATGCGGCCGAATTCCTCAACCGCGTCTACAGCAACGGCTTCGCCAAGCTGCCGGTCGGCAAGGCGCGCTACGGCCTGATGCTGCGCGAGGACGGCATCGTCTACGACGACGGCACGACCTGGCGCCTTAGCGAAACCCAGTACCTCATGACCACGACCACGGCCAACGCGGCCGGTGTCCTGACCCATCTCGAGCATCTGCTGTCCATCGTCTGGCCGGAGCTTCGGGTGCAGGTGACCTCGGTCACCGAGCAGTGGGCCGGCATGGCCGTTTCCGGCCCCAACGCGCGCCGCACTTTGGAAGCAGCGGTGGACGACATGGACCTCTCCAACGAGGCCCTGCCGTTCATGGGCGTGCGGCCCGGCCACCTTGGCAGCATCCCTGTCCTCATCGCCCGGCTCTCCTTCTCCGGCGAGTTGGCCTACGAGGTCTACGCCGAGGCCAACTATGGCATGCCGGTGTGGGAGAAGGTGCTGGAGGCGGGCAAGCCCTACGGCATCATCGCCTACGGAACGGAGGCTCTGGGCGCCTTGCGCATCGAAAAGGGGCATGTGGCCGGCCCCGAGCTCGACGGGCGCACGACGGCGGCCGATCTGGGCCTCGGCGGCATGGCTTCCCGCAAGAAGCACTACATCGGCTCCATGATGCTCGACCGGGAAGGGCTGACCGACCCGAACCGTCTCAAGCTGGTCGGTCTGGTCTCGCTCTCCGGCGAGTCGATCCGTCCCGGCTCCCAGCTCGTCGAGGGCGCCACCGTTGCGACCTCCGGCCCGAGCCTGGGTCACGTTTCCTCCACCACCTACAGCCCGGCGCTGGAGAAGCAGGTGGCCTTGGGCCTGGTCGAGGGCGGTTTGGAGCGCACGGGGCATCGACTCTATGCGATCTATCCGCTGAAGGGCCATCGCGTGCCGGTGGAGATCGTCGAGCCGGTCTTCTTCGATAAGGATGGGAGCCGCATGCATGTCTGAGATGGTCTATGCCCTGGCCGGCCATGCCCAGCCCGGCATCTTCGGCAATCTCGGCGAGGCGGGGCCGGCGGTGACCCTGTCGGAGGTTCGGCCGGCCACCGTCCTGCAGGTCGGCGCCTGGCCGCAGACCCGTGCTGCCGTCGAGTCGACCCTGACCTCCTTCCTCGGCCTCAGCGTGCCCGAGGCCTTCGGCATGTCGAGCGGCGACGAGGCGACCACGGTCATGACCCTCGGGCCGGGGCGCTACATGATCGTGGCGGCCGATGCGGGCCTTCGGGACGGGCTGAAAGAACAGCTCGATGCGGAGAAAGCCGCGATCACCGACCTCGGCCATGCTCGCACGGTGCTGCGCATCGCCGGACCGGCGGCCACGAAGGTGCTGCGCAAGGGCCTGACACTCGATCTGGATCTCGGGGCCTTTCCCGAGCGGGCGGTGGCGCAGACGGCCATCCACCATATCGGTACCTTGGTGCATCGCCGCGAGGCCGAGGTCTTTGACCTTTTCGTCTTCCGCGGCTTCGCGCTATCGTTCTGGGAGTGGCTGACCGACGCCTCTCTGGAATACGGCTACCGGGTCGCCGACCCTGTGTAACTGCGGTCGGCTGAGGGAGCCGACCGGTCTTGATGGAGTTTCCACAAAGTTTCGATCTCCGTGCTATCCGCGCCTTCGTGGTGGTCGCGGAGACCGGCGGCATGACAGCGGCGGCCAAGCAGCTCGGCCTGACCCAGTCCAGCGTCTCCCAGATCATCGCTAACCTGGAAACGGCCGTCGGCACGCCGTTGTTCGACCGGAGCGTCCGCCCGCTTGCCCTGACCGCCACCGGCAACATGCTGCTGGAGCGTGGCCGCGAACTTCTGGCCCAGGCGAGCGATGCCTTTCTCGCCATTCGCGAGGCCGAACGGCAGCCGCTCGCCAACCTGACCGTCGGAATGTTCGAGAGCTTCGCCAACACGGTAGGACCGCTTCTGGTGCAGGAGCTTTCCGAGCTCAGCCGTCACTGGCGGGTCTGGTCGGGCATCTCCCCGCAGCAGAACGCAGCGCTACTGTCCCATTCGGTCGACGTGATCGTCACCAGCAGCGGTGAGCTCGATACCGAGGCGGGGTTGGAGCGGCATCTCCTGATGCGCGAGCCCTTCGTGCTGGTTAGCCCCCTTGGTTATGGCGAGCCGGATGAAGACCTCGCCAACTTCGCCGACAAGCCCTTCGTGCGTTACTCCCTGCGTTCGGCGATCGGCCGCCAGATCGAGCGCCAGCTCAGCCGGCTGAGGCTCAGCTTTCCGATCCATGTGGAGTTCGATACGGCCGGCGCACAGCTCGCGGCCGTCGCCAACGGTGCCGGCTGGAGCATGACGACACCGCTTTGCCTGCTGCAGGAGCAGCATCTCATCCCGCGCTTGCAGGTCGCCCCACTGACTCGCGGGCCGTTCTCCCGACGCATCTCCTTGGTCGCCCGCCAGGGCGATCTGGGGGAGGTGCCGAGCGTCATGGCTGCTGCCGCGCGCCGACTGCTGCAGGAGCAATGCCTGCCCGCGCTCTTTGAGCCACTCCCCTGGCTGGAACCGCAGATCGCTTGGCGCGAAGAGTAACGGTGCTTTCTAGGAGAGTTTCTCCAAGACTCGCGCGACGTTCTCGGCCGTGATCGCGCTGACCCGCTTGTTGGACTCTTCCGTCACACCGGCGATGTGCGGCGTCAGTAGCAGGTTGGGGACGCCGGCGAAGCGGCGGCCCGCTTCGGCATCGAGCGGCTCCTGCTCGAAGGTATCCAGTGCGGCTCCGGCCAGGCGGCCTCGCGTCAGAGCCTCCACCAAGGCGCCTTCGTCCTGGTCAGCCCCCTCGGTTATGGCGAGCCGGACGACGATCTCGCCAACTTCGCCGACAAGCCCTTCGTGCGCTACTCCCTGCGCTCGGCCATCGGCCGCCAGATCGAGCGACAGCTCAGCCGGCTCAGGCTCAGCTTTCCGATTCATGTGGAGTTCGATACGGCGGGTGCCCAGCTCGCGGCGGTCGCCAATGGCGCCGGCTGGAGCATGACGACACCGCTCTGCCTGCTGCAGGAGCAGCATCTCATCCCGCGCTTGCAGGTCGCCCCGCTGACTCGCGGACCCTTCTCCCGACGGATTTCCTTGGTCGCGCGGCAGGGCGATCTCGGCGAGGTGCCCAGTGTCATGGCGACGACCGCGCGCCAAGTACTGCGTGAGCGTTGTTTGCCACCGCTTTTCTCGGAGTTGTCGTGGCTCGAACCCGAGATTAGCTGGGGGGAAGAGGGGTAGCTGGCGCTGGCCAAGCGGCCGGCAAGTATGGCGCTCAATCGCGCATTTGCGACTGTCGCAAGACTCAAACTCTTGTTTACGTTTGAACGATATTCTCTGGATTACATCCTCAGATCGAAAAATTGTCGAAGAGAGGGCGCATCGATGGGTGCAGGGGATTCGAGCTGTTCGGCAATACGCGGCACCACGCAGACGAACAGTGGCGGCATTTCCGCTAACTCTCCACTTGGAAGACTGGAGCGGGTCGACCTCCGTGAGATTTGGACGAGCGAGGCGACAAGTTTCACTCCCTGGCTCGCGCGGGAAGAAAACCTCGCCACCCTCGGTGAAGCGCTCGGCATCGAGCTCGAATTGGAAGCGCAGGAGAAATCTGTCGGTCCGTTCCGCGCTGACATTTTGTGCAAGGACAGCAACAGCGACCATTGGGTTTTGGTCGAGAACCAGCTCGAGCGCACTGACCATACCCATCTTGGTCAGCTGCTGACCTATGCCGCCGGCCTGCAGGCCGCTACGATTGTTTGGATCGGTGCTCGATTCACAGACGAGCACCGCGCAGCGCTCGACTGGCTCAATGCTATCACTGACGACGACTTTCGTTTCTTTGGGCTGGAGGTGGAGCTATGGCGGATTGGAGGCTCGGCCCCGGCACCGAAATTCAATATCGTCTCCCAGCCCAACGATTGGTCGCGCTCGGTTCACCAGGCAGCTCGCGCAATTGATGAAGCGGACCTTTCGGAAACGAAACGTCTTCAGCTCAGTTACTGGACGGAGTTTCACTCGGTTCTGGATGCAGCTGGTGGTCCGGTCTTCGGTAGCCGCAAGCCTCAGCCTCTATCATGGATGAACTACAGCATCGGCCGCGGCAGATTTTCATTAGCCGCCGTTATGCAGCGTCCGACCAACCAGATTCGGGCGGAGCTTTACATCTCTGGCCTCAATGCTAAGGCCTTTTTCGGCCTCTTGAAGGACCAAAAGGAGGCAGTCGAGCAAGAACTGGGTTATCCGCTGGAGTGGGAAGAACTGCCCGAGGGTCAGGATTGCAGAATTTCTTGCTATCTCCGCGACGTGGACCCTGAGAATGAAGACGACTGGCGCCATCAACACGATTGGCTTGCCAATTGTCTTAACGATCTGCACCGGGTCTTCGCGCAGCGCGTCAAGGCACTCAACCTCGAAGATTGGCGAGGGGGCGATGCGGACGAAGAGGCGATTCGACAGTCGGCTCTTCGTGAAACGGCGGCCTAGATCTCGTCCGGTCGGTCAAGTCTAGCGCTACGGTGCCTGGTGTTCAGAACCCGAAGCACGTTCTCGGCCGTCACCAGGCTGACCCGCCTGTTCGACTCTTCGGTCACCCCGGCGATGTGCGGCGTCAGCAGCAGGTTGGGGACGCCGGCGAAGCGTCGGCCTGCCTCGGCATCGAGTGGCTCCTGCTCGAAGGTATCCAGAGCGGCTCCAGCCAGGCGCCCTTGCGTGAGGGCCTCCACCAAGGCGCCTTCGTCTAGCAAGCCGCCCCGCGCTGCGTTGATCAGGACAGCGCTCGGGCGCATGGCGGCGATGGCGTCTCGGTCGATGATGTGCCGTGTCGCATCGGTGAGCGGCACGTGGAGGCTGACAACGTCGGAGTGCCGCAAGACCTCCTCCAGGTTGGCTGGCCGCGCCAACCCCCAAGCCGAGTCGTCGTCCGGCACGAAGGGGTCGTAGGCGGCAAGGGTCATGCCGAGGGCAAGGCCGCGCTTGGCCGTCTCCTGGGCGTTGGCGCCGAAGCCGATCAGGCCGAGCCGCTTGCCGGCGATCTCGCGGCCGATGACGGCCTCGCGCGGCCAGGCGCCGGCAATCACGGCGTCGGTCGTTTGGAAGGCGCCGCGCAGCAGCAGCAGCGCTGCCGTGATGACGTACTCTGCCACCGTGGTTTCGTTTGCGCCGCGCGCCGGACAGACGGCGATGCCCCGTGCCTCGCAGGCGGCGAGATCGATGTTGTCGAGCCCGACACCGAGGCGGCCGACGACGCGAAGCCCAGAGGCCTGCTCGATGAGTGGGCGGTTCACCTGCGTCCGGTTGCGGACGATCAACGCGCGGGCGTCCCTCAGACGGGTCGCCAAAAGCGCTGGCTGGTCGACAAGGCTCGGGTCGTAGTCGGTCGTCCAGCGTTCTGCCAGGCACGCGACTGCCTCCTGGTCCATGAACTCGCTGATGACGATATCGGCCAAGGCGTGCGCCAGTCTAACCGCCGAGGAAGAGGCGGCCGACCTCTGGGTCTTCCAGCAGGTCGCTGCCCTGGCCGACGATGGCCAGCTCGCCGGAGACCAGCACGTAGCCGATGTCGGCGAACTCCAGGCCCTTCTTGGCGTTCTGCTCGACCATCAGGATGGTCTTGCCGTCGCGATGCTGCAGGTCGTCGAGGATCTGGAAGACCATGTCGATGAAACGCGGCTCCAAGCCGATGGAGGGTTCGTCCACCAGCAGGATATCCGGGTTCATCACCAGGGCACGAGAAATCTCGAGCAGCCGGCGCTCACCGCCGCTCAGCACCTTGGCCTGGTGCTTGCGGCGCTCGGCCAGCCGCGGGTAGCGCTCGAAGACCTGCTCGGCGGCGGCCTTCGCCTCGGCGGGGCTGTCCATCAGGTAGCCGCCCATCCAAAGGTTCTCCTCCACCGTCATGCCGGGGAAGACCGACTTGTCCTGCAGGATGTAGGCGACACCGGCCGTCTTCAGTTTGTTCTCCGGCGAAAGGCGGGTGATGTCCTGTTTGTTCGGGCCGTCGCCGATGCGGATCGCGCCCGAGAAGACGTTGTTGAAGCCGAAGATGGCATGCAGCACCGTCGACTTGCCGGCGCCGTTGGGGCCGATCATGCAGAGCGACTGGCCGCGTCCGACCTTCAAGTTCAGGCCGTGCAAGATCTCCATCTTGCCGTAGCCGGCGTGCAGATTGTCGATTTCCAGGTAAGGCTCGTGACCGGCCAGTGCGTCGAGGGTCTCCAGCGCGATCTCGCTGCGCATGGCCTCGACCTGCTTGGTTACCTCGTCGACCGAGATGACCGTGTCGATCTCACCCATGTGATAGCCGCGGGTCCGCGGGCCGCCGCCCTTCTCAACCATCAGTGCGCCCCCAGGTAGGCGTCGATCACAGCCTGGTCGGTCTGCACCTCATCGGGCGAGCCGGAGGCGAGGAGCTCTCCATGGGCCAGGCAGTAGACGTGATCGGCCATGTTCATGATCACCCGCATGTTGTGCTCGATGACCAGGAGCGTGATGCCGAAGTCGCTGTTGGCGCGCTTCAGGCGATCGATCAGGCCGTTGATCAGGGTCGGGTTGATGCCGGCGGTTGGCTCGTCGAGCAGCAGCACGCTGGGCTGGTTCATCAGCGCCATGGCGAACTCCAGCAGCTTCTGCTGGCCGAATGAGAGGTCGCCGCTCTGCAGGTAGCGCTTCTCGTAGAGGCCGACGAAGTCGAGCAGGGCTTCGGCCCGTTCATGCTCCTCGCCGCTGTAGCGGCGGAACATCTCCAAGAACTTCGCCTTCCGGTGCGGCAGGGAGATCAGCATGTTCTGCACGCAGTCCATCTTGCCGTAGATGCGGGTCTGCTGGAACGTTCTCAGCAGGCCGAGCCGGGCAATTTCCGGCACCAGCATCTTCGAGATCTCGCGGTCTCGGAACTTGATCGAGCCGCCGTCGATCGGGTGATAGCCGACGATGGAGTTGAACAGCGTCGTCTTGCCCGACCCGTTGGGGCCAATCAGCCCGGTGATGCCGCCTTCCTCCACCGTCAGCGAGATGTCGATGTTGGCGCGCACGCCGCCGAAGGACTTCGAGACCCGGTCGACCTGGATGATCGCGCTCATTCCGCCGGCTCCGCGGCGATCTGGTCCTTCTTCTCGACCCTGATGCCGAACCACTCCGGCTTCTTGTGCCTGAGCCAACCCATCAGCCCGTCCTGGAAGTAGACCACCGTGACGATGATGATGGCGCCGAGTGCCACCCACTGCCAGCCGAGGAAGTAGTTCCAGGTCACCTCCTTGACCACATGGAACAGCACCGCGCCGATGATCGGGCCCCAGAGCGTGCCTTTGCCGCCCAGCAGGACGCAGACGACCATGAAGATGCCGAGGTTGATGGTCTGATAGGCTGTCTCCAGCGGTTCGAAGTGAATGAGCTGGAAGGCCGAGATGCCGCCGGCGATGCCAACGAAGAAGGCCGCCATCGACCAGGTCAGGAGCTTGTACCAGAGCGTGCGAAGCCCCATCGCCTCCGCCTTGTCCTCATCGTCGCGGATGGCGTTGATCGC
>JANQIA010000080.1 GCA_028282405.1 Rhodovibrionaceae bacterium | reverse complement strand
CCAACCGGGTGACGTTGATGAAGCAGCGATAGTTGAGATTGTCGTCGATGCTGTTGCCGGCCCAGGTGCCGCCGCCCATCGACAGCGTGAGGGGCAAGGCGTTGTTGAAGCCGCCGCCGTTGCCGAAGGTGTGGGCTTGGTTGACCAGCACCCGGACCACATCGGTCTCGGCGGCCAGCTCCTGCGCATGCGCCATGTCCGCCGTGTGGATGCCGGCCGAATGCCCCTTGCCGGTGACCTCCAGGATGGCCCGCACCAGGTGCTTGGCATCGTCGAAGTCCCGCGCCCGGTAGAGCGTCAGCACAAGGCTGAGCTTCTCGTCGGCAAAGCCGTGCTTGCCGCCGACCTCCGCCTCCTCGACCATGAAGAAGCGAGCCTGGCGCGCCGCCTCCGGCAGGTCGAAGACCTCGGCGGTCACCGATGCGTCCTTGGCGATGACCGCGCGATTGAGCTTGCCGCCGACCCAAAGGGTCCGTTCGACCTGCGCCTTCTGCGCCGCATCGCAGCGCCAGCCGCCGGCCTTCTCCAGGGCGGCAACGGCCTCCTCGTAGACATCGTCGAGGATGACTACCGCATTCTCCGACGAGCAGGAGGTTGCGTTGTCGAAGATCTTGGAGGCGGTGATCTTCTCGGCTGCATCCACGAGATCGGCGCTGGAGTCGATGATAACCGGCACGTTGCCGGCGCCGACCCCGATGGTAACCGTGCCGGACTGCATGGCGCGCTGGACGTTGTTCTGACTGCCTGTCACCACGGCCAAGTCGACTTGCTCGACCAGGGCCTGGGTCATGGCCTTGTCGACCGGCGCGGGCAGCACCTGCACTAGGTCCTCCGGGTGGCCGCACTTCTTGAGCTCGGCCCGCATCAGCGCGACCGTCTTGGCCGTCGTCGCGTAGCCGGCAGGCGAAGGCGCGATGATGACAGCGTTGCCGCCCTTCAGCGCCATCATGGCTTTGTTCACCGGTGTCGCGGCCGGGTTGGTCGAAGGACAGACCGCGCCGACGACGCCGACCGGCTTGCCATAGAGGACGAGGCCCCGCTCCGGCTGCTCGTCGATCACCCCCACCGTGCGGGCCCGCATCAGGTCACGCAGCGTACCGAAGGTCTTGCGTGTGTTCTTGACGATCTTGGAGTCGACGTTGCCGAGGCCGGTGTCGTCCACCGCCATCTCGGCCAGCATCCGGGCGTGCTCCGGCTTGTAGATCGACCAGGCCAATGCCGTCACCGCTTCGTCGACCCGCTGCTGGTCGTGGTTCTCGAAGCGGTCCATGGCCGTACGGGCGCTGGCGACCAGGGCTGCGACGATCTCGTCGGCCGAGGGTTGCCTTTGCGCTGTCAAACTCATCCTCTTCTCCTGCTAGTCCATCAGCGCTTTTTGGACGTCAGCGCCGCGGATTTCGTTGATGATGCTGATGATGATCGCCGCGATCCCGAGAGTGATCAGCAGCGCCGAGATGGGACGCTCGAAGAAGCCGAAGAAGTCGTAGTCCATGAGCTGCATGGACTTGGAGAAGGCGGACTCGCCGAGCTTGCCGAGGATAAGGCCGAGCACGACGCCGGCCGCCGAGTAGCCGGAGCGGCGAAGCAGGTAGCCGACGATCCCGGCAAGGAACATGACCCAGACATCGATGAAGAGGTTGCGCAGCGCATAGGCGCCGATCACGGCAAGCAGCAGGATGCCCGGCGCCAGCCAACGGAACGGCACGCGCAGGATCTGCACCACCGTCTTGGTCTGCACCCAGCCGAGGAGGATGATGAAGAGGTTGGCCCAGAACATGGCCGCGAAGGTGATCCAGACCAGATCGCCGGAATTGACGAAGATCAGCGGGCCCGGCTCCATGCCGTGGATCTGGAAGATGCCCATGATCATGGCGGTCAAGGCCCCACCGGGCAGACCGAGCGCCAGGAGCGGGATCATGGCCGCCCCGGTCGCGGCGTTGTTCGCCGTTTCGGAGGCCACAACCCCCTCCAGCTCTCCCTTGCCGAAGTTCGCGCGCCTCTTGGACCAGCGGTGGGCCTGCGAGTAGCCGAGGAAGGCCGCCAAGGTTGCGCCGATGCCCGGCAGCACGCCGGCGAAGAAGCCGATGACGATGGAGCGCAGCATGGTCCAGCGCACGCTCAGGAACTCGGCGATGGTGGGAAAATCGAGACCGGCCTTCGGCCGCTCTCTCGTCCCCTTGGAAATGTGCATCGCTTGAGTGAGCACTTCCGAGACGGCGAAGAAGCCGAGAATCATCGGAATGAAGTGGATCCCGGCGGAGAGGTAGTAGGAGGAGAACTCGAGGCCGAAGAAGGCACCTTCGTTGAAGCGCGGAATGCCGCCGACCGGGTCGGTCCCGACCGTGGCGATGATCAGGCCGGCAAAGACCGACAGCCAGCCTTTCCAAAGGTTCTCGGCCCCGATCGAGGCGGAGACCGCCAGCCCGAAGAAGATCAGCGCGAAGACCTCCTGCGGCCCGAAGGCGCGCACCGCCCAGCTCGCGATCAAACCGGTGGCCGACATCATCAGCACGGCCGAGGCGACGCCGCCGATGGCCGAGCAGCTCACGGCAGCCCCGATAGCCTTGCCGCTTCGCCCCTGCACCGTCATGGGGTAGCCGTCGAAACAGGTGGGCGCGTTTTCAGGCGCCCCCGGTATGTTGAAGAGTATCGCTGTGATGGCCCCGCCGAATACGCCCGCGCAGTAGATCACCGAGAACAGCATCACGGCATGCTCGGGCTGCATGGTGATGGTGAAGGGCAAGAGCACGGCGCCGAGGGTCAGCATGTTCACGCCCGGGATGGCACCGAACAGCATGCCGCCGATCAGCCCGAGGGCGAAGATCAGAACCGCCTGGCCATCGCCGAACAGATTGAAGGTGCCGTCGAGAAACTGCTCCATGCCCGCCCGGCCCCTACATGCCGTAGCGCGCGATGCCGATGATCGCGTTGTTGATGTCGTAGAAGGCTTCGATCCGCCCGACGGGCAGCGCCACGTAGAACAGCCGGGTGAAGAGCAGGAGCACGAGGCCGTAGATGACGCTGGTCACGCCCAGCAGCGTCAGCGGCGAGCGCACTTCCAGAATCAGCAGCAGCCCGAGAATGAAGAAGGGCGTCGCCACGTAGAAGCCGATGCTCGGCACGACATAGAGATAGATCAGCGGGAAGATGAAGATCGGCAGGTGCTTGGCGCGCTGCCAAAGGCTGGGCCGCGGGACCTCCGCTTCCGGTGTCGCGCTTTCAGGCCGGCCGGCACGGCCGCGGCGGATCTCGGCGATGCGGTAGATGAGCTGTCCTGTCGCGCCGAGCGCCGCCGCGATGCAGAGCGCCCGCGGCCATCCGGCGGCGCCGAAGGCGTACTGCGCGATCTCCCGATCGAAGCGCTGCGTCTGCCAGAACACCCACGCGAGAATCGCAATCCAGATCGCCCACTCCACGACGGGCCCGACGAAGCGACGGGCGCCGGGAGCGCGTTCCGGCATAGCGGCACCGGCAGTGCTGGGCATTGCACCTTCCTCGTTGCGCGCCGGCGGTATCCGGCTGGACGTTCAAGGCAGTTCAGCGCGCAGGCGACAGGCCTGCAGCGGCGGCGAAGGGCGCCTGAGAGGCAAGGAAGCGCCCTTCGCGCGTCCGCGCGTCAGTTGCCGATACCGAGCTGCTTATACATGTCGCGGTAGGTCGCGACGGCATTGTTGATCAGCTCGATCGAGCCTTCGGTATCGCGATAGCTGTCGATCAAATGCATGTACTTCTTTTCGTTGAAGGCCGCGTAGCCCTCGTTGGCGAAGCCCGCCTTGCAGGCCGCCACCAGATAGTCGACCCGGTCTTGCGGCACACCCTTCCTAACGTAGAAGCCGCGGAACCGCTTGAGCGCGTCGAAGTCGGCCCCCGCCTCCCGATGAGTCGGCGCATCCGGAAAGGCATCCGGCCGCTCGTCCAGGAAAGTCAGGATCGGCTTCATCTGGCCGGCATCCAGGAAGTTGCGCACATCTCCGGGTTGCTCGAAGAGCACGTCGACATGCCCGCCGATCAGCGCGCCGTAGCGCTCGGCCGGCTTGTCGAAGGCAATCTGCTTGACGTCCAGGCCAAGCGCATCGGAGAGCTGCTGCATGACCACCAGCTCCTTCGAGCCCACCTTGCCCAGGTTGGCCATGGTGACCTCACCCGGGTTCGCTTTGGCGTAGTCGACGAAGCTCTGCCAGTCGGAGAAGCGGTCGTCATCGGGGCGGATGTAGATCTGGCTGAAGGTGATCTGCGTCATGCAGAGCGGGATCCAATCCTCTGCGGGGTTCTCGCGAATGTCCCCGGCGGCGAAGGCGGAGACCGCGTTGTCGATATGCTCGAGCACCGTGTAGCCGTCCGCCGGCGCCAGCATGAAATCCGGAATGGCCGCGGTGCCGCCGCCGCCGGGCTTGTTCACGACCTGGAAGGACAGACCCGCTTCCTCCTCCATCGCCTTGGCCATGGCGCGGGCCAACTGGTCCGAGCCGCCACCGGCGCCAAAGGGCACGATCATGGTCAGCGGCCGATTGCCGAATCCTGCGGGTTTATCGGGCATGGCTGCCGCAGGCCCCGCTAGCAGCAGTAGGGACAAGACCGCACCCACTCCCGTAATGCGTTGCAATACCTTCATTTTTTCCCTCCCTCTCGCGCGTCATCTGTGGGGGAAGACGGCTTACTTCTTGTGATTGAACGAAAGGTTAGCAGAGGGCTGTCTTTATCAAAGCGCGTTTTTATGGCACTAAATTCAAAATATCTGATGTTAAAAATACGACGATGTCCATTCGACAGTTTCGCGCCCTACAGGCAATCGGCGAGCACCGCTCTTTCGCGCGGGCGGCCGATGCCCTGAACCTGACGCAGTCAGCCATCTCGATGCAGGTGGCCGCGCTGGAAGAAGCGCTAGGCACCAGCCTGTTCGATCGAAGGCGGCGCCCGCCGGAGCTGACGCGCACCGGCAAGATCGCCCTGCGGCACGCGCGTGCGATCGTCAGCCACTATGACGAGATGGTCGACGCCATCACCGCCGTGCGCGCTTATCGCGGAGAGTTTCGCCTGGGCGCCATCCCGACGGTGCTGACCAACCTGCTGCCGGACGGGCTGATCGCCTTGCGCGCGAGCAATCCCGAGCTGGTCGTCTCGGTGGCCTCTGGATTATCGGGCGACCTTCTGGAGATGACGGCCTCCGGCGAGGTCGATGCCAGTCTGATGCACCGCCCGCGCACCATCGATCCCGCGCTCGAATGGAGCGAGATCGCTCGCCAGCAGATCGTCGTCATCGCGCCCTCGGACTCGGTCGAGACCACGCCTGAGGCGGTCTTTGCCAAGCACCCCTACATTCGCTTCAACCGGCGTGCCTGGGTGGCGCCGCTGATCGAAGGTCGCCTGGCGGAGCTTGGCATCGCGCCGCGGACCCACACCGAACTGCAGTCGATCGAGGCCATCTATCTGATGGTCGGACTCGGGCTGGGCGCTTCGATACTCCCGGATGTGGGGGACAGAGGGCGCAGCTCGGACGACCTGCGTGTGCTCGACTTCGGAGAGCCACCGCTCTATCGCTCCGTTGGCCTGCTCTCGCGCCGGGACCTGACCAAGAAGGCCGCTCGGACTGCGGTCACCGAGGCTTTCGCCGCCGCGGCGCAGCCGCCGCGACAGCCGGCCCTCTAGAGGGCCTCCAGCACGCGCCCGGTGATGTACTGGCCGAACTCGTAGTTGGGCCGTTCCAGGGCGTTGAGATGCCCGGGCTGGGCATAGGCCGAGAGCATGCCGCGAAAGACCGCCTCGACGCCGATGCGGTCCTCCTGGTTGGTCTCGTCGAGCAACGCCTTGGTGTCTTGCGCCACGGTCTCGAAGTCCTCCTCCGCGGCATAGTCAGGCGCGAAGCCGCCGCCATAGAGGATCTGCACCTTGTCGACGCCTTGGGGACGCAGGGAGAGATACCAGAAGTAGCCCGGAGTCAGGGTGATCATGTGCCCCGGATAGATCGTGATCAGCGCCGTGGTCCGCCGCCAGTCGCCTTCCAGGTAGTCGTTGTTCGCATGGGCCGTCCCCACACCCAGCGAGGCTTCCTTGGTGATCCAATGGTAGTTGAAGGCAGCCCCTCCCGGTGGGCACTCCATCTCTGAGACCTTGGAGTGCGGACCGATGGTGGCGGCGTGGAGCTGCGGCAGGTGATAGCTCTCCATGAAGTTCTCGGCGAGAATCTTCCAGTTGGTGTTCCAGACGTGCTCCTCGCGGAAGGTCTCGCGGTAGTCGCCCAAGCGATAGCGCCCCACGACGGTGTCATAGAGTGGCTGCAAGTGCTCCGCGACGGGTGGTGCATCCGGGTTGAGCGAGACGTAGAGCCACCCCTCCCAGACCTCGCAGCGAAACTCCGGCAGGCGATAGTCACCCTTCCGGAAGGCTGGCGCGTTTTTCATATGCGGCGCGCCGCGCAAAGTGCCATCCAGCCCGTAGGTCCAGGCATGATAGGGACAGACGATGGACTTGCAGTTCCCCTGCCCAGTCAAAAGCGTCGACATGCGGTGCAGGCAGACATTGGAGAAGGCGCGGAGCACCCCTTCCCCATCGCGCAGGATGGCGACCGGAATGTCGCCGATCTGAAAGGCGAGATAGTCGCCGTTCTTGGCCAGGGCCTCGGCACGACCGGCGCAAATCCATTCCTGCTTGAAGATGCTCTCGGTCTCCGCCGCCAGCATCCGCTCGGAGGTGTAGGCCGCCGCCGGCATGGCACGCGCCTGCTCGAAGGGCCGCTCGGCGAAGTCGCGCAGAGCGGCGATCAGAGGATCGTCGCTGCCTTTTCTCGTCACCGCCAAGCTGCCCATTCCGGTTCGCCTTTCGCCCAATGGCCTCTATGTCTCCGGCCCAGACTGCCTCAGCGAAGGCAAAGCCCAAATTGCGATTTCCCGAAGCAGGGCATTGTCTTCGCCGAAGCCATGGAGCGCTTAGCGTGCGCCGGCTTCGCGAGTGGCTGTTGCACCTCCAAAGAGCACGAAACGCGCGGTTGCCACCAGGCCAATCGCGGCGAACGGCAAGCTGGCGACGAAGATGGCCACGGCAACGGACGCGGTGGCGCCCTCCTCGGGATCGGCGAAGCCGGCGGCATTGGCGACGATGCCGATGTAGGCAGCGCCCAGGGCGAACCCGAGGCGTTGCATCGTCGGCATGGCACCGGACACGCGTTCGCGCTCGCTCACGGGCGCCAGCGACGTGACCCGGCGCAGGATGAAGGTCCAGGCCAGGCCGAAACCGGCCCCCTCCACCACGGCACTGACGGCAATCAGCCAAACCGGCCCTGCGGCCACGCTATAGGCGAAGCCAACGATAGAGATCGTGACCAGAACCATGCCGCCGGCAATCAGTTTCGGGTCGTGCCGCTCGGCCGCGCCCGACACCAGCACGGCGGCCACCGACCAGCCGATCGAAGAGCAGGCGACGATGTAGCCGGCGACCAGCGCCGAGGTTCCATGCAAGGCGGTTACCAGCAGCGGCCCGTAGGCGGTGATGGCGATGGTCGCCATGGAGAAGCAGAGCACCAGCAGCAAGGTCGCCCCGATGGGCGTGGCCATCTTGAAAGGAGCGAGCGGCAAGAGACGGTCGTCGCCGCGTCGACCGTCCAGACGGAGGAAGAGGATCAGACACGCGAGCCCGGCCAGCACGAAGGCTGTCGTCCCCACCGGCGACACATCCAAGCCACCATAGGCGATCAGCACCACACCGGCTGAAAGAAGCAGCAAGCGCTGGTAGGGAAAGCGGGTGCCGCTCGCCTGCGATACGGGCTTGCCCCCCAGCTTGGCGCCGAAGGCAATCCAGATCCCAAGCGCCAAGGCCTGAACGGCGAAGAACCAGAAGCCGCCGCGCCAGGTGCCGAACTCCACGAAAAGACCGCCCACCAGGGGACCGAGGAACGCCGAGACGCCCCAGAAGGTCGATATCGTCGCCATGGCACGTGCGACCAGGCGGGTCGGGAAAAGTTGGCTGACCGCCACGAAGGACAGAGCCATCAACCCGCCGCCGCCCAAACCCTGCAACAACCGGCCGATCAGCACGACCTCCATGCTTTGGGCGATGGCGCTGACAGCGCAGCCGCCGGCGAAGACCATTGCTGACGCGCTCATGGAAAGCCGCAGGCCGTGGCTGATGGCGAGAAGCGCGCTCGCAGCACCTGCAACGATGGAGCCGATCTCGTAGAGGGCGATGGTCCAGGCGACCATCGCCTCCCCGCCGATCTCGGCGACGATGGCCGGCAGCATGGTCGCGACCAGCAGGCTGTCGGCCGCGTGCAGCCAGACCCCGAGGCTGACCACGATCAGCGATGGGCCGTAGGTTGCGTTGAGGATCTCGCTCCAGGCGACCGTCCCGGACTCGGTTTGCTCGGCCATGGCTTCGATTCAATTTAGAAAGCTATTACTTTCTAAATTGAATCGATTAGAAACGCAAGTCGACAAATCACCCGTCAGCAACGCACGCGCTCGTTCTTCGGGTCATAGAGCGCCTCGGCATGGAAGACAGCCGGTACACGCTCAGTCGCGACTTCCAGTTCGTAGCGGCCCGACTCGAGATAGTCTGCATCGACCCCGTCGGGGTCACGGACGTAGCCATAGCCGATGGGACGCACGAGCGTGTGCCCGAAGCCGGCGCTGGAGAGCCAGCCCACTCGCTGGTCGTTGCGGTAGATGGTCTCCCGCCCCAGAAGCGTGATGTTGGGGTCTTCCAGCGTGAAGCAGGCGAAGCGCTTGGCCACACCGTCGCGCTTCTGCGCTTCTATGGCTTCACGGCCTTTGAAAGGCGTGTTGCGCCGCAGCTTCACCGCCCAATCCAGCCCCGCTTCGACCGGCGTGTGGTCGGGCCCGATGTCGGAGCCCCAGGCGCGGTAGCCCTTCTCCAACCGAAGGGTTTCCAAAGCCCGGTAGCCGGCGTCAGCCAAGCCCATCTCCGCCCCCGCTTCCATCAACGCCTCATAGACGCTGACGGCGTATTCGACGGGCAGATGAAGCTCCCAGCCCAGCTCCCCGACGTAAGTCACGCGCAGGGCGAGTACGGGGCAGCCGGCAATGCCGATGCGCCGCGCACGACCGAAGGGAAATCCCTCGTTGGAGACATCGTCGCGCGTCACCGCCTGCAGGACGTCTCGCGCCCGCGGACCCATCAGCGACAAAACGGCATTGGACGAGGTCACATCGAAGAGCTGCGCGTTCATGCCCTCGCCGATGTTGCGCCGGATCCAGTCGAAGTCGTGGGTCGCGAAGCCGGTCCCGGTGACGATATAGAACTCGTCCAGTCCCAGCCGCGCCACGGTGAGGTCGCACTCGATCCCGCCGTGATCGTTCAGCATCTGCGTATAGGTCAGGCGCCCGACCGGCTTGTCGACATGGTTGGCGCAGATCCATTCCAGGGCAGCGGCTGCGTCAGGGCCTTTCAAGACGAACTTGGCGAAGCTGGTTTGGTCGAAGATCACGGCCGCCTGGCGCGCCGCCCGGTGCTCCCGCGCCACGGCCTCGAACCAGCCGGGCCGGTCGAAGCTGTAGACGTCCTGCGGCACCTCCCCCGCTGCGCGGTCGGCAAACCAGTTCGGCCGCTCCCACCCCAGCTTCTCGCCGAAGCAGGCACCCTTCTGCTTCAACTGCGCATAAAGCGGCGAGCGGCGGCAGGGCCGCCCGCTGTCGTGCTCCTCCGATGGCCATGCGATGGTGTAGTGCTTAGCGTAGGCCTCCAAGGTGCGGCTGCGCACCCAATCCGTATCGAAATGCGGCCGGCCGAAGCGGCGGATATCGACCGGCCAGAGGTCGTAGGGCGGCTCGCCGGCGTGGATCCACTCGGCCAAGGCCATGCCGGCCCCGCCGCCTGCCGCGATGCCGAAGGCATTGAAGCCGGCACCGACGAAGAAGTTCCGCAATTCCGGCGCCTCGCCGAGGATGAAGCTGCCGTCCGGGGTGAAGCTCTCCGGGCCATTGATGAGCTGCTTGACGCCGGCGGTTTCCAAGGCCGGCACGCGACCCAGTGACAGCTCGATGAGCTGCTGGAAATGATCGAAGTCCGAGTCGAGCAGCGAGAAGTTGAAGCCCGGCGGAATGCCGTTCTCCGCCCAGGGCAAGGGATTCTGCTCGTAGCCGCCCATCACGAGGCCGCCAACCTCTTCCTTGTAGTAGGTCAAGCGGTCGGGGTCGCGCAGGGTCGGCAGGTCCGGCGCCACGCCGTCGATGATCTCGGTGACCATGTATTGGTGCTGCACCGACACCAAGGGCACGTTGACGCCGACGGTGGCGGCAAGCGCCCGGGACCATTGCCCGGCACAGCAGACGACAATTTCGCAATCGATGCGCCCACGGTTGGTCTCGACCCCCCGAATGCGGCCGTCTTCCACGATGATGGAGGTGACGTCCGTCTCTTCCAGCAGGGTGGCACCAGCCATCCGCGCGCCCTTCGCCAAGGCCTGGGTGATGTCAGAAGGGTTGGCCTGCCCATCGGTCGGCAGGTAGGCCGCCCCGATCACGTCCTCGACCTGCATCAGCGGCCAGAGCTCCTGCGCCTCCTTCGGTGTCAGGAGCTGCATGTCGAGCCCGAAGGAATGCGCCGTCGTGGCTTGGCGCTTCACTTCGGTCCAACGCGCCTCGTTGCAGGCCAGGCGCAAGCCGCCGTTCATCTTCCAGCCGGTGCCAAGCCCCGTCTCTTCTTCCAGACGGTCGTAGAGTGCGACCGACTCGCCGAGAAGCTGGGTAATGTTGGCGTTGCTGCGGAGCTGCCCGACCAGGCCCGCGGCATGGAAGGTGGTGCCGGAGGTCAGCTTGTGCCGCTCCAGCAGGACCGTGTCGGTCCAGCCGAGCTTGGCCAGGTGATAGGCCGTCGAGCAGCCGACGATGCCGCCACCGATGATGACAGCCTTCGCCGTCGAAGGAAGCACCCCCACAGTCTTCTCCTCAGCTTCGCGTGAAGTCGTCGTAGGCCCGCTCGAAGCGGGCCAGGTTCTCCGCCGTGTAGGCGGCGTAGTCGAAATCGAGTTCGGAGTGGATCTCCGAAACCATGCTCCAGGTGGTCTCCCGCAAGAGCGAGGCGCACTTCATGGCGCCGTAACGGCGGCGCAGCGCGTCGTCGAGCGGCCGCTCGAAGTAGGCCTCCAGCATCCAGTCTTCCTGCTCCGGCGTCAGCCCGTTGTTGGAGGCGAGACCGCCAAGGTCGAACAGCGGGCTGTTGAAGCCGGCGTAGTCCCAATCGACGAGCCAGATCCGCTCGCCGTCGTCGATGAAATTGGCGGGCAGCAGATCGTTGTGGCCGAAGACCACGTCGATGGGACCGACGGCACGCTCAAGCGCCGCGGCGGCGGCCAGCAGCTCGGGCAGCTTGGCGAGATGCCGGCTCTCTCCCGCTTCCAAGGTGCCGGCGTAGTCGCGGATGACGTGGAAGACCCAAAACATCAGCGCCGGGCCGCGCAGCTTGGTCGGGATATCCCGGTGGCAGCGCTTGATGACCAGCAGGATGCGTTCGAGGTTCGCCGGCAGGCGGACGTCTTCCTCGCCGAAGGTCTTGCCCTCGATGTAGTCGATGACCAGCACCCCAGGCTCCTGATGGCGCACCGCAGGCGAGATCCCGACCAGTTCCGCCGCCCGGCTCGCCGCCACTTCGTTAAAGCGCATGATCTGATGGACGGGAATGTCCTCCCCCACCCGCACCACGAACTTGCGCCCGGCATCCTCGACGACGAAGTTGACGTTGGTGATGCCGCCGCTCAGTGGCTGCGGGTCGACCGGCCCCGACCAGATGGACAGGCCGGCCGCCTTCGCTGTGGCGTCGTTCATCTCTCCCCCTCCCTCAAGCCAACCCGAGGCGGCGTTTCTTGCGCAGTGCAGCCGCCGCGATCAGGCGGTCCGCAATGATGGCGATGCAGGCGACCGAAACGCCGGCGACGATGCCCCGGCCGGTGTCGGCCTTGGTCAGCGCGATGTAGACCTCCTGTCCGAGATCGCGCGTGCCCACCAGTGCCGTGATCACCAGCATGGAGAGCGCCAGCATGATGGTCTGGTTGATGCCGAGCATAATCTCGGGCAATGCCAGCGGCAGCTTGATGCGCAAGAGAAGCTGGCGGCGGGTGCAGCCGGAAACGATGCCGGCTTCGATCAACTGCGGGTCGATGGAACGAATGCCGTGCGCCGCGTAGCGCACGGCCGGTGCCAGGGCGTAGAGCACCACGGCGATCATCGCCGAGAAGTCGCCGACCCGGAACAGCATCACCACGGGAATGAGGTAAACGAAGCTCGGCAGGGTCTGCAGCGTGTCGATGAAGGCCTGGACGATGCGGTTGGCCCGGTCGTTCTCGGCCGCGAGGATGCCGATGGGAATGCCGATGATGCAGGCGATGATGACCGAGACGCCGCAGAGATAGACGGTGGTCATGGCCTTGGCCCAAAGGCCGTTGACCAGGATGAAGAGGGTCAGCGCGCAGCAGAGCAGCGCCAGACGGATACCGCCGAGCTGCCAGCCGGCGAAGGTGATCAGCAGCAGCACCCAGGGCCACGGCAAGCCAAGCAAGAAGCGCTTCACCGGCACCATGAAATTGACCAGCATGAAGGTCTTCACGGCCTCGAGCTGGTCGAAGAAATTCACGTTGATGTAGCGCACCAGGTTTTCCCAGAAGGCGCCGGTGGTGATCTCGGCACCCGCCGGATACTGCTGCAC
Source organism: Rhodovibrionaceae bacterium (assembly GCA_028282405.1). Taxonomy (GTDB): domain Bacteria; phylum Pseudomonadota; class Alphaproteobacteria; order Kiloniellales; family DSM-21159; genus JANQMX01. The sequence continues at coordinate 4,239 of JANQIA010000080.1, read as the reverse complement.
CGCCGGCAGCAGTAGGCCGACCAGGCCGGTGCCAAGAACAACGGCCAGGCACGTGACTAGCCAGGGATGGCGCTGCAGCGCATTGAGCTGCCGCTCGCTGTGCTCGGGCGGCGGGCGGTTGGCGAAAGCCTGGCTCAGGCGGTCTAGCGCGATGGCCAGCACGACGATGGCGACGCCGGCCTCCAAGCCCGCGCCGATATCGAGACGACGCAGCGACGTCAGCACATCGTAGCCGAGGCCCCCTGCCCCGATCATGGAGGCGATGATCACCATGTTGAGCGAGAGCATGATGACCTGGTTGACGCCGACCATCAGGCTGGGCAGGGCCGAGGGCACCAGGACGCGCCAGGTCATCTGGCGGCGGGTGCAGCCGACCATCTTGCCGAACTCGCGAATCTCGCTGGGCACGTTGTGCAGTGCCAGGGTGGTGACCCGCACCATGGGCGGCATGGCATAGATCACCGTGGCGATCAGCGCCGAGACCGGCCCGAAGCCGAAGAGAAACAGGATGGGCACCAGGTAGGCGAAGATCGGCACCGTCTGCATCAGATCCAGCACCGGCGTCATCAGGCGGTCGAACCAAGGCCAGCGATAGCCCGCAATGCCGAGCAGCAGACCCCCGACGACACCGAAGGGCACGGCGATCAGGATGGAGGACAGCGTGACCATGGCGCTGTCCCACTGGCCGAAAACGGCGAGGTAGAGGAAGCAGAGGCCGACGAAGATCGCGAGCCGCCAGCTCCCGGCGTAGTGGCCCATGGCAGCGACCACGAAGGCGACGGCGAGCCAGCTCAGCGACGGCAACACCTGCACGGCTTCGTTGCCCTGGCCGCGCACGAAGCCCTCGATGACCAGCGCCCGGACAAAGTCGTAGGGCTGCTCGATCAGCCAGGAGATACTGCGGGTCAGCTCGGTAAAGGTGAAGAGGCCGAAGCTCGCGCTCTCCACCAGCCAGCTCATGAAGTCGCTGATGTCGCCCCGCATGGGGATGCGCAGATCGCGCGGCACTTTCATCAGCCAGCGCGCGTCCATCTCCTTCGCCAGGTCCTTGCTGACCTGCGCCAGAACGAAGGTGACGACAAAGAGCAGCAGCCAGAGCATGGCATTGCGCGACAGGCCAAGCTGTTCGAGGCGGCTCATCGCGATGCGCCTCGCCCGATCAGCACGTCGACCACCGCCTTGCGGCCGATGCTGCCGATCACCGCACCGTCCTCGTCGACGACGGCATGGGGCTGGTCGGAGGCTTCCACTCGGTCGGCAACATCTTCGATGCGGGATGCTGCGCTGACCTCACCGGCCACCTCGCCGGCCGGCGTTCCCGGTTGCATGACCGAGCCGACCGTCAGCACCTTGGCGCGGGGAATGTGCTTGGTGAACTCGGCGACGTAGTCGTTAGCTGGAGACAGCACCAGCTCTTCCGGAGAGGCGACCTGGATGACCTCGCCATCCTTCATGATGCCGATGCGGTCGGCCAGGCGGATTGCCTCCTCGAAGTCGTGGGTGATGAAGACGATGGTCTTGTGCAGCACGCTCTGCAGCCGCAGGAACTCGTCCTGCATCTCGCGGCGAATCAGCGGATCGAGCGCCGAGAAGGGTTCGTCCAGGAACCAGAGCTCTGGCTTGACGGCGAGAGAGCGGGCAATGCCCACCCGCTGCTGCTGGCCGCCGGAGAGCTCGCGCGGAAAGTAGCTCTCCCGCCCCTTGAGGCCGACCAGCTCGATCACGTCCCGCGCCGCCGCCTCTCGCTCGGCGCGCGGCACGCCCTGAACGTCGAGCGGGAAGGAGACGTTCTGCAGCACGGAGAGATGGGGCAGCAGGGCGAAGTGTTGGAACACCATGCCCATCTTGTGGCGCCGCAGCTCGATCATCTCCTGCTCGCTGGCGCGCAGAAGGTCCTGCCCATCGAAGAGGATTTCGCCAGCAGTCGGCTCGATCAGGCGCGAAAGGCAGCGCACCAGGGTGGACTTGCCGGAGCCGGACAGGCCCATGATGACGAAGATCTCGCCTTCGCGGATCTCGATGTTGGCGTCGCGCACGGCGCCGATCAGTCCGGCGGCATGGATCTCCGACAGATCGGGATGGGGCCCGGCAGCCAGCAAGCTCTCGGCCCCCTCCCCGAAGAGTTTCCAAACGTTTCGGCAGGCCAGCTTGACCGGCTTAGGCTGCATGATCCCCTCGCGGCATCGCGCTTTCGCTACATGCGATCATAGAGGCAAGTTACCCGCGTGGAGTCTTTCGACGGACAAGCAGCAACGCCGCCAATTCCAAGCTGGAAGAATGCGGGCCGGCCTGAGGGAGGACGACACCCAAGCCCTCGGCCGGCCCATAGGTCCGTCAGGCTTTACTGCCCGATCCAGCCCTTCCAGGTATCCTCATTGTTGGCCAGCCACTCGGCGACCACTGCATCCAGGTCTTTGCCCTCGAGATCGACCGCGGCCACCATCGCGCCCATCTCATCGTTGGAGACGCGGAAGGCCTGGATGGCGGAATGGGCGCCCGGCCACTTATCCTTCACGCCGGCCCATGACACCTTCCAGATCGGACCGCGCGGCTTGCCGCAGTCGTAGGCCATGTCCGGGTTCACGCCCCAAGAGGGATCGTTGTAGCAATCGGCGGTGTATTCCGGGAACTCGATCCACTCACCTTCGTACTTGATGGGCGCCCAGTGCGGAGCATAGACCCACAGCAGGATCGGCGCCTGGCGCTGATAGGCCGACTCGAGCTCGGCGAAGAGCGCGGCGTCGGTGCCGGCGTGGACCACCTCGAAGTCGAGCTCCAGAGCCTCGGCCCGCTCATCATCGAAGCCGCCCCAGGTGACCGGCCCGCCGAGATAGCGGCCGTTGGGATCGGTCTCCGGCGTGGCGAACTCTTCGGCGCAGTCGTTCAGGGCCTCCCAGTTCGGCAAGCCCGGGCAGCGCTCCTTCATGTAAGCGGGATACCACCACTCCTCGATGGCCATCATGCCCGTCTCGCCAAGGTTCTCTACCCTGCCGGTCGCCGTGGCTTCGTCCATCGCGTCGCGGCCCGTGGTCTCCCAAATCTCCATGGCGACGTGGAGGTCCCCGGTCTTCAGACCGGCGAACTGGGCGATGTAGTCGGCCTGCACGTACTCGACGTTATAGCCGGCCTTTTTGAGAACCTCGCCCATCATCTTCGTGGTGATCAGCTGACCGGTCCAATCGTGCAAGGTCAGCTTGATGGGGTCCTTGGACTCGACGTCCGCCGCGGCAGCACCGGCGACACCAAGGCCAACTGGACGTCCTTCCTGCGCAGCCAGGGGCGCGCCTCGGAAGCGGTGGCCGTGTACGAGGACGTCCTGCCGTCCCTCCGCGACGTCCTCGGCGAAGACCACCCGAACACGCTGACCGTGCAGCAGAACCTGGGCGTGGCGCTCGTCGACGAAGGCCGGTGCACGGAGGCGCGTGCGCTGCTCGAGGCGACGCTGGCCGGCTACGAGCGCACCGCCGGCCCCGACCATCCCACGACCCTGGCCGTGGGTGCCGACCTCGCGCTGGCCTACGACCGGCTGGGGCTCGCCGAGCCGGCGGAGGAGCTGTTGCGGCGCAGCCTGTCCGGGACGTCGGCCCGGCTCGGACGCCTGCACCCCGAGACCGACTCGCGTCGCAAGGACTACCTCGTCTTCCTGCACGGCCAGCCGGGGCGAGCGGCCGACTGCCTGCGTCTCGCCGAGGAGAGCGTGGAGGCCCAGCGCGCCCACGGCGGCGACCGGCCGGGCCTGCTGCGCTCGCTGGCCAACCTGGCGACGCTCCAGAACGAGCTCGGTCGTCCCGACGAGGCCGAGGCCTGCCTGCTGGAGGCCCTCGCGGGCACCCGCGAGCTGTTCGGCGCCGAGCACCTCGAGACGCTGCTCACCGAGAGCGCGCTGGTCGCGATCTACTGCGACCAGCAGCGCTTCGCCGCGGCCGAGGAGGTCGCCCACCGCACCGTCGAGGTCGCCGCGCGCACGTTGCCGGCCGACTCCGTCGACTTGGCCCGCTTCCGCGGTCGCTACGGCATCGTGCTGCGGCACCTCGGCGACGACGCGGCGGCCCTCGAGCAGTTCCGTCCGGCCCACGTGGTGTTCGAGCGCGTGTTCGGTCCCGGGCACCGCTGGACCCGCGTGCTCGGCGCGCACCGCGCCGAGCTGGGCGACGAGCTCTGAGCGTCACGGGATGAGGCCCCGGTAGCCGTTCGACAGGCTGGCGCCGTGCACCGGCACCGTCGCGTCGTCGATGCCGA
>JANQIA010000058.1 GCA_028282405.1 Rhodovibrionaceae bacterium | reverse complement strand
ACCGCTTCTCCCACCGTCTCCATCATGTCCTCGAGAAACTCGGGCTTGTCCTTGTGCCGGTGGAAATTCCCCAGCAGCAGCGAAAGCTGACTGACGAGGTTTTTCATATCGTGAACGACAAAGGCATATTGACGGCTGAAGCGCTCGAACTCGCGCGTTTCGGCAAGCGCCTCCATCGCCTGATGCTCGGCCAGATGACTGGCCGCCTGGCGCGCCGCAAGCGACAGCAGCTCGCGATCCTCGCTGTCGAGCTCACGCCTGGCACGCGGGCGTCCCAGCACAACCCAGGCAACCACCTCGCCGCGGTGCGACAAGGGGACGAGGATCCAGGACCTCAAGAACGAACCGCTATGGCTGGGCTCACCCGCGGCGGCACCAAGGCCGCCTCGCACCGCATCCACATCGACGATGTCGGGCGTCAGCATGTAGCGGCGAAACATCTTGGGATAGAGGCTTCGATCGTCGGTCACCGGCCCGAAGTTCCAGGTTGAGAGCAGACGGAACGTCTGCCCCTGCTTGGCCCAGAGCTCACCACCGGTGCTCTCCACGATATCGGCCAAGGCCTTGATGACGCGCATCTCCAGAGGAACGCCCCGCTCCTCTCCGGACAAGGTCGCCGTGAACTTTCGCCATTCGGCGCGGAAATCGTATTTGGAGCGGAAGACATGGCGGCCAATGAGGACCTTGGCCTTCGCCCGAGCGGCGCCTGACGCCAGCACCAGGAACAGAACCGCGAAGGCGCCGGCCAGGAAGACCACCTGCGCTGCCGTGCGCCACTCGCCGGCATAGCGATGGATGACCAGTGCCCCCAAGGTCATCAGCACGAGATAGCCGCCGCTGGCAATGAAGGCGGTGGAGTGGAGCGCAGCGCTGTGCGACAGCTGAATAGGACGCTCGGTGAAGGCGTTGCGCAGCGCGAAGACGGCAAGAAACGGCAGGGCCAGGACCTGCACCAAGCTCCGCGAGAGCTGTATCTCCGGACTGTAGATGCCGAGGATCAGGACCTGGGCATAGAGGAAGAGATCGAACGCAAAGAGCAGGCCAAGACCGAGAAAGAGGAACTTGAGGCGCCAGCGCTGCTCCTCGTCGCAAGAGCGCAGCGTGCTTTCGATCAGGATAAGGCCGATCACCGGCCCGGCGATGTTCGGCAGCAGCAACAGCACCAGCCGCTCATCCGGAACCGGCGAAACGATGCCGAAGAGCAGGTAGATTGCCGGTATGAGCGCGAGCGCGCAGGCGGTCGCGAGGGCTGCGCGCCGTCCCTCGCCTTCGCGTGCCGAGTTGAGGATCGATAGAAGCAGGCCGGCCCAGAGGCTGGTGCGCAGGGGCGTCAGCAAGCCCAACCAATCCTGGGCGCCGCCGACCATGCCCGGGGCGACAGCCCCCAGGCTCCAAATCGCGGACACCAGGCACGCGGCGAGAAGCAACCACTTGTTCAGCGAGGCCCGCCAACCGAAGAGGACGAGCAAGGCGATCGCCAAGAAGCCGAGCGCCGCAAGCCCGTACCCAAGCATGCCTATATCGATCGCCAGGCTACCGCTCTCTCCAGCCACGCTCTTCCTTTCCTCGGCCTGGCTCGGGTCAACCGATACTAATCAGTCTCCGAAGCCAAGGCATAACATTCTACACGGCTTGCGCAGCCGGCGCAGTCTCGGGATAGGGCGGGTCATAGGCGCCGCGCGGCATCGTGATCTGCAGCTCTTCGGGTTTCATGCCCAACCAGTCGAGAGAGCGAGACACCTCCTTGGCCGGGCCCAACTTGTTCCGGATGAGGAAATCGACAACCGGACTCATCACGCGCCAATAGCGTAGGCTCGCCTTCCCCTCTCTGATCAAGGCTGCGAACTCGGGGGCATAGGGGTTGTAGCCGAAGTTCCGCAGGTCCGAGTACATCAGCAACCAGTTGATCGGATAGTTGCTCAAGATCGGATTGGCATGGCGCTTTCTGGCCACCAGGCCCTTTTCGTAGACCATGTCCATGATCTGGTCCTGAGCATAGTCCCAGGCATGCAGCGGCGCGATGTAGCGGGGAAAGGGCTTGCCCTTCGCCTGCCTCAGAGGATTCCAGAACCGGCCCAGCTCCTCATCGTCGAACAAACCGGTGTCGCGCAAGGCCGGCGGCGTCCAATCGGTCTCCGCGACCAACCTCGCATCGAACTCGTAGACCATGCGCTCCCGCTCCGGCTGGCCTGGCGAATAGCCGGCGAAGACCAGCGGGATATCCAGGGCCATGGCCTGAGCCAAGGCATCGCCTTCGAAGAGCGGCGCATAGACATAGGACACCGTGTAGACGGCGCCCCGCTCCTCCTGATGGCTCAACAGATAGCGCAGGAGCTTGCGGTAGAAGGCTTCGCTCGGGCGATAGACCAAATGATCGATGTCGAGGCGGGACAGCGCCTGCCGGATGTTGCTCCAGGCGATCGGCGGAATGTTGAAGTCGGTGGTGAAGGCCAGCAGCTTGAGGCCGTAGTCCACTTTGAGGCGGTAAAGCAGATAGAGGCTGTCCTTGCCGCCGCTCAGGCAGACCAGCGCGTCGTAGCGCGCCTTGCCGCGCGCAGCAGCCAAGGTCGCCTCCAGATCGCGCTCGAAGCTCTGCCGCTCCTGTTCGGCCGCGCGTTCCTGCGGTCCCCGCTCCTCACGGCAGAAGGCGCAGACCCCCTCCGCATCCAGATCGGCCCCCGGCGCGATGGCCGGCAACAAGCAGAGCTTACATCGAGTGTTCATCTGCGGCGTGCTCCCTTTGCATGGCTCGCACGAGGCTCTTGGCGAGCAGAGCACACGGCGCGAAGCGTGCCACGTTTCGGCAGGACTCGGCCCCACGCTTAGCTATCACCGCCGGCGTTACCCTGACATTAACGAAAAATCTGTGGTCATCTGATGCCAACTTTGTATCGTGGGATGTGGTGCACTTTGCCAAACTAATCCTATCCTGGGCTGTTGTGTCGTGCCGACGCTTCTCAATCATTGGTCGTCTCTAAGCTGGGCGGCTGACTTCGTCGTGGAACGAACGGCAAGACGAAGACTTGCCCTGGTCTTGCTGTCCCTGTTCGTCCTCGGCAGCCAACCGCTCCACGCCCAGCAACCAGCGGGGCCGGACGACGCCAACGGTACAGGAGAAACGCAGGCTTCGTCTCCTCTCGACCCGCCTGCCACTGACGAGGCGGCTCCCTGGCTCCCGTCGGCCGACGACATCCCTGATGCGTCCAACAGTCGGGAGTCTGAACCTACTCCTTGGCTGGACCAAATGAGAGAGGATGACCTGCTCCGCGACTTGACCGAACAGGGTCTCGATCTGCCCGCACAGTCGCCATCCAGCCGTCGCCCGACCCTCGAAGAGGAAGTGTTGGATGAGATCAAGGACGTGCTGCGCGACATCGATCCTCGCGACAGTTTGGATCTCAGCTTGCCAGGCGCCTCCGACAACGCGACCGATGCGGCGGAGTCCAGCTCGACCAGGGAAGCCATCCCCTCAGCGGGAGCGCCCAGAAACAGGCCAGGCGCAGCCGGTCAGAGCACGCTCCCAGGGTCACCCCGACCCGAACAGCCCCGTGGAACCATCGAAGAGCTCGGCGACCTCCTGTGGTCGCTGATCTCCGACTTTCGGCTCTATGCCTATTTGCTGCTCTCCCTAGGCGCGATCGGGGGCGTCTTTGTCGTCGTGGCCATCTTCAAGCGGCAGCGCGACCAACGTCGGCGTCGGCGCGCCCATCGGCGAGGTTCGCGCAAACGCCGTTCCAGCCGCCAGTTCAGGGGGACCGAGAGCCGTCGCCGGACCGCCAACCGCGATTTAGCACACCCCTGACGGCGGATTTGTTAACCAATCTATATTGTTAAGTTATATCAGTGGATTGAATCGACGGACGGCCACTGATTCTAAAGACTTTCAAGGTTAGGTTTTTTGACCGCACTCTTGAATTGGAGTAGTGTAGCAGATTAGGGGATCGCTCGGTTGACGAGACGGTGCGACGAGGCTGCGGGTCTCATCCGCGCCGATTGGGGTGACTGCTTCACAGGCAAGTCTTTGCTTATCTGCTCTGCCCGAAGGGGGATTGATCGGTTGCGCAAGAAAAGCCACCCATTCCGGTCAAATAAATGCCATGAAAACTTGCGCCGATCACGCGACGCATGTGTCGACGGCCGAGCCAATCTCTTGTCCTCCCGGGGAGCCGATGCCCACTGCAATGCATCTGTCCATCGCTTCCGGACGTCGTCTCGCTCTTCACCAAACAGGACAATCGCCGTGCGCTTTCGCTTTCTCGCTCTGATAGCTTCTCTCTTTGTGATTGCAGCGTGTGATGACAATTCTGAGAGAACCCTCAGCGACTACATCGATTCCGGCATCGAGCACTTGGAGGCGGGGCGCGCACCGGCTGCCGCGATCCAGCTCAAAAACGCCATTCGGCTTCAGCCGGACGCCCCGGCACCCCGCATTCTCCTGGCCCGTGCCTACTTCGTGCTCGAAGGCTACGAGGAAGTCGAAAAGGAAGCGGCGCGCGCCATCGAGTTGGGGGACAGCTCCGAGGAAACCCGTTTGCTCCTGGCGCGTGCGCTGGGTCGCCTGGGCAAGCACAACGAGGTGCTCGCGTTCACGGATGACTTTGGCGAGTTCTCCAGCGAGCCGGAAGCGACCGAGTTTCTAGTCGAAAAAGCTTCGGCCTATAGGGCACTTGGTGTTGACCAGACCGCCGACAAGATCCTGGAGCGAGTCTTGGAAGCCGGCCCGAATGCCTCTGCCTTTCGGGTCCAGGCGCAAGACGCCTTGCAGAATGGACGTTTGGACGAGGCCCTTTTGCTCGCTGACCAAGCCATTGCGAGCACCGGAGATGACTCCGAGGCCCTGTTGATCAAAGGTCAGGTTCAGTTTTCAAAGGGGGACACTGCGGCGAGCAGAGACACCCTAGCGGCCGCATTTGAGCTTGCCCGGCACTCGCCTCGGATTCAGCTCTTCCTGGCGACCAGCGAAGCTGCGTTGGGCAACTATGCGGAAGCGCGGGAGCTTATCGAGCGACTGACACGACGCACATCCGGCAACTCGCAAGTTCAGTATCTCGAGGCTTATCTTGCACTCGGCGAAGGCGACCACGAGTTGGCGAGGAACCTTGCGGACAACGTGCTCGCGCAAAGCCCGCGGTTCTCGGCAGCTCTTGCCATCGCCGGCAACGCAAACCTTCAGCTCGGTCACTTCGAGCTCGCTCGCGAGTACTTGAACAAGCACGTTGCCGAGAGCCCCGACAGCGGCTCCGGACGTCTGGCCCTCGTGACAGTTTCGCTGGAGCTGGATGATGTGGAAGCGGCAAGAAACCACCTTGTCCTGCTGCGAGACAGCGAGATCGACTATTCGCTGACGCAAGCGGCCAACCTTGCCTCCAGACTGGGCGACGGCGAGCTGACGGTGCTGTTTCTGCGCCGCCAGCTCGCAAAGAACCCCGACGATGCCAGCGCGCACTACTTTCTTGGACGGATAGCGCAAAGCTCCGGCAACGGGGCGCTCGCTACCGATCATTTCAAGGTTGCCGTTGAGAAAGCGCCTGAGAACCTCGATTACAGGGTCGCCCTCGCATACGCCGCGATGCGTGGTGGGGATGCCGAAACGGCCCTTGAGATCGTGACGACTGCGAGCCAGTTGGAAGCCGCGCAAAGCAGCGCCAGCCTGCAAACGGCTTGGGGCGTGGCGCTGCAACAGCTCAAAGACAAGGCAGCAGCCGAAGAGCACTTCCGAAAGGCGCTCGAAATCGAGCCAGGCTACACGACGGCAACCTCGGCGCTGGCTCAGCTCATGCGAGATAGAGGCGACCACGCTGCCGGCATTCAGATCTTGCGCGAGGCTTTCGACAAGGCCCCCGGTAACGCCACCTTGCGCGCAAATCTTGCCATTGCTCTCTTGGACAACGGAGATGCCAATGCGGCGGAAGAGCTTGTAGTTGCCGGCCTCGAAGAGACACCGGGCTCCCCACTGCTCACCGCCACGCTGGCGCGGATCACCGGGGGGGTGCCGGAGGGCGGCGTTGCGCTCCGAAACGAGATTGAGCTCGCAGAAAACCAATTCGCCGAGCCGGCCGTCCTGACGCCGGTTGCGAGTGTCGAGGGTGAGCAACTCGTCTTGAATACCGAGGAGGAGTTTACCGCCGCGTTCCTGCAGCTATTCGCACAGCGGCGGTACGTCGAGGCCCTCGATGTTGCGCGAGACTATGCGGCAGCCTTTCCGACAAGCGTGACCGCGCATAACAACATGGCCATCTCCTGGGCAGCGCTCCAGAGGTATGATCGCGCGATCGAGGAGTACCAGCGCGCCCTCGAGCTGCAGCCCGGAAACGAAGCGGCGGCTATCAACCTAGCCTCCATCTACCTCTCCCAGAACGAGCCGAACAAAGCCAAGGCGGTTCTCGAGAGCTTTCTCGAAGTGCGCGGCAACCATGGACGAGGCCTCGTAAAGCTCTCGGAGACGGAGGCCAAACTAGGCAACGAGGAAGAGGCCGAGCGCCTCCTGCGCAAGACCATAGCGCTCTATCCTGACGAGCCCGACCCGCGCATCTCGCTGGCACGCATGCTGACGTTCCGAGATCGTGCGCCGGAAGCGCTCGAGATCCTGAATGCCGTTGCCGAAGAGGATAGAGGGAACGAGCCTTTCCTGCTCAGCTTGGGTCTCGCGCAGATCAATGCCGGCCTCACCGAAGAGGCCGCCGAGACCTTCGTTGCCCAAGCACAAGTAAGCCGCAGTCCGGCCAACGCTCGTCTCTCAGCGGCGAACGCTTATGCCAGAGCTGAGAAGCCGCAGGAAGCCGAGCAGCAGCTAAGACTTGCCGTCGCGTCCCAGCCCGGCTTCGTTCCTGCCAGGGTCGAGCTCATCAAGATTCTTTTGAGAGACGATAAGCTGTCCGAAGCCTCCAACCAGCTCAACGAGATCCTTCTGTTGGCGCCCGGCGACGCGGACGTTGCCGACATGGAGGCCGCCTATTATCTCAAGCAGGAAAAGAACCAGGAAGCCGAGCGCTCGCTGCAGCGCGCCTTTGCCATCGCGCCGACCTCTGACAGGGCCACCCGGCTGGCCAGGCTTCAGTGGAGCCAGGGTGAGCGGGATCGGGCCATAGCAACACTGGCGACCTGGACCGACCAGCAAACGAACGACACTGCGGCGCGCGAAGAGCTTTCCACCTATTACCTCTTGAACAGCGCCTTTACCGAGGCTCGTTTCGAGCTCGACGGGCTTCTCGCAGCCGGCAACGATAACGCCTCGGTCAGAAACAACCTCGCCTATGCTCTGTGGCGCTTGGGAGAAGCCGATCTCGCCCGGGTACACGCGGAAACGGCCTACGAAATGGCGCCTGAGCGCTCGTCAATTCAAGGAACGCTCGGCGCTGTCCTGCTTGACACCGGCGAAGCCGAAGAAGCCCTGCGCCTGCTCGAGCAGGTCTCAGAAGAGGGCCATATGACCGATTGGGCCGTCAGCCTGCAGTTTGCGCGCGCCCTTCACCAAAACGGACAGAGCGACCGGGCCAAGACGGTTGTGCAGCAGGTGTTGGACGGCACACCGCCCGAAGACGCGAAAGCCGAGGCCGAGGCCTTGCTGTCGGAGCTGTCTCGCTAGCGTTTGGGGGGCCTGGGCGAAGGCCTGTCGCATATTTTTACAGTTTTCGCGGAACGCCCCTCAAACTGTTTGGAATCCTTTACACCTCGCTATTTTCGACGACGCGCGAATTTATAACCCGTTGTAATTATACAGAAAAATTTTACCGGAGAGTTGGCACGATATCTGCTTATCTAATTCCGGGAGCGCAGGGTGGTCCTGCCTAACAAATGGGGAAAGCGAGACAGAGAGATGATTAAGACACGGTTTCTGTCGATCGCCCTGGGAGTTTCGATGCTTTTGGCAGCGGGCACCGCACAGGCGCAGATCGATATCACGAACTTCCAGTTCAACGACCAGGGCACCGTTCCGGAGATCGTCACCGGCATCGACGAGCTGCAGTTCGCGACCACGCCGCTGGCGATCTTCGACAACGTCGTCGGCACGCCGGCGATCGACATCGGCGATCGTTACCGCGTCGTCGGTGGCGGTGTGATCAACACTTTCCTGGATCAGCCCGGCGGCGGCACCATTCCGTCCGGCCTGGGCAACGACTACGAACTGACGTTCTTCTATGACGTGAACTACGTGGTCAGCAACGTGTTTGCGGCCCCTGGCATTCTCGTCATTACGCTGGATCAGCTTCCGGGTGGCGGCTTGAATCTCTACTTCGACGCCCCGCCCGACGCGAACAACCCGGTGGGTGAGAACTTCACTGACGGCACGCTGGTCGGCGAGTTCGAGCAGACGCCCACAGCGGAAATTGCCGATGGTGGCACGATTACGCTGACCAATGGCGGCTTCTCGGGCAACGTGCAGTTCAACGCGACGGCAACCTCGATCACGCCGGGCTTCTTCTTCACCGAGGGTGGCGTCGACTTCGCCAACTTGGTGGACGACAACGGCGACCCGATCGTTATGGCACTGACTGCTGGCAACCTGCAGTTCGGCCCGACCTTGACGACCCCCTCGCCGACCACGATCGCCAACGGCGGTGCCGACGTCTACAGCGATCAGGGCATCAACAACCTGGCCGGTATCCCGGCTCTGCCTGGCGGCCCCGGCGACTGCGCCGGCACCCCCGATGACTGCTTCTTCAGCCTCGAAGACGGTTCCATCACGGTGACGCAGCTCCCTGAGCCGGCGACCATGGCTCTCTTCGGCCTCGGCCTGCTCGGCCTCGGCCTCGCGGTCCGCCGCCGTCAGCGGGCGACCGCCTAGGCTCCCAAGCCAAGAGTTGTAAGAGTTCTTTTACACCCCGGCGCTTCGGCGCCGGGGTTTTTCTTTGCCCGAAGGGTGCCTAGGAGACCTTGGCGCGGGGCAAGCCACCGATGGCGAAAAGCCCCTGCAAGGCGGCGTGATCACCGCGGAAGCAGGGCTCGAGCTTGACCACCCCAGCCCGGCACTGACGCGCCACGTCTTCCGTGACCGACCGCCGGTCCGGCCCCACCGTCAGAACCATCATGAACCGCAGAAACGGGGCCACGCATAGCCGCGCGTCGCGGCCGAAATGGCGTTCGGCAGAGCGTCTGAAGTCCGTCGGCAGGAAGGCGGCCTTCAGGGAATTGCGGTAGTCTTCCGTAAAGACCTCGGGCTGCCGGGCCGCATACTGCCGAGCGAGGGTTTCAATGGCCTTGCTGGAGCGCGGACGGGCCAAGTCGTGCAGAAAAAGGCGCCCCTGGGGCTTTAGAACGCGTCTGGTCTCGGCAATGCAATCGTCCAGCGTCGCTGTGTCCGGCAGGTGATGCAGGGCCAGCGTCGAATAGACAACGTCAACCGAGTCCGCCGCCAAGCCGTCGAGCCGGGAGATGTCCATCTCCGCGAACTCCACATTCTCTGCACCTTCGCGCGCGCAGTGCTCCCTCGCCCGCGCGAGCATGTTCGGCGCAAGATCGAGCCCGAGGAACTGCGCCTTCGGGTTTAGCTTTGCCAGAATGGCCAGTTGCGTAGCGGGCCCGCAGCCCAAGTCGACGACAAAATCGTTCGGCCGTATCAAGGCCGAGATCTGCAGCGCATTGAAGTAGTAGATCGCGGCGAGCGCCCCACGCTCACCGCCGGCCTCGGAAAACGCCTCCACCTGCAGCTCGGCGTTCATGTCCGCCTCCGGCTCGGGCTCGCGGTCGCACTGTGGGCTGGAAAGCCAAGCCGCCAGCTCGTGAAGGACGGCCTTTGGGAAGACAGGATTGATCACGCCACCTCCATCGCAACAAAGCCCGCAAGGCTACTCCGACGACGGCCCGGAACGGCCCAAGCCGTAGCGTCCGGGGGCCAGGATAAGGTTGGGGTCGGCCGCGGCCTTGAGCGTCTCGGCAAAGCCCCGGAACACCGGCGCCCGTGCCAGGATGCGGTCCATGTAGGCGACCCCGGTGCGGTACTGCGGATAGCCCGCCTCCCCCGTCGCCGCGCAGAGCGCCTCGTAGAGCGCTTGCGCCTTCTCCGCCTCTTCCGGCTGCATCTTGTCGAAGAAGATGGACATCAGCACGATCATGGTCCGCGGGTTCTGCAGGATCATGGCGACGTAGTGCTCGAAGCCGAAGCGTTCGAAAATCGGGCGCGTCAAGTCGAGCAAGGCCTTGACGCCCTCGCCTCTCGCCGGGGTTACAGGCGCCACCCACATGAGGCCGCAGCCGTCGCGCGCCGGATTGACGTCACGGGCGGGCCGCTCGCCCGGATGCTTGAAATAGGC
>JANQIA010000034.1 GCA_028282405.1 Rhodovibrionaceae bacterium | reverse complement strand
GTGGCCGACCTGGCCAGCCACGGCGATCTGCTTTCCATCGCGCGGGACGATGCCGCCCTGCTGCTGAGCCTCGACCCTGAGCTGACCTCGCCGCGCGGCGAAGCGCTGCGCACCCTGCTCTACCTCTTCGAGCGCGAGGAAGGCGTGAGGTTGTTGCGGTCGGGGTGAGCGCCTCCGTTCGTCATCCTCGGGCAAGCTTCGAAGAAGCGCGACCCGAGGATCCATGCCTCAGCCCGCGCGAGCCGATGAATGGATACTCGTGTCAAGCACGAGTATGACGGTGTGTCGGGTGTTGGCGCCCTAAAGCCCGGCCAGCCGCCGCACGACGTCGTGGGAGTCGTCGTCCTTGCCGGGCTGGCTGTCGGCGCCCTCGCCGGTGACCGGGTCGGGCGGCACCACCAGCCCGCCGGAGACCACCAGCTTCAAGCCCTCCTCGACGCTCATGGAGAGCGGAATGGTCTCGTCGATCGGCACGAAGAGCAGAAAGCCGGAAGTCGGGTTGGGCGTGGTCGGCAGGAAGACGTTGACCACCTCCTCTTCGGTCAGGCTTTGCATCTGCCCTTCCGTGCGGCCGGTGATGAAGCCGATCGCCCAGGAGCCCTTGCGGGGATACTGAAACAGCACGCACTCGCGGAAGGCGTTGGACTTCTGGGAGAAGACCGTCTCCAGAAGCTGCCGAACGGCGCCGTAGATCGAGCGGGCGACCGGCACCTTGCCCATCAGCCAGTTGGTGATGCGCAACACCCAGCGCCCGACCAGGCCAGCCGTGACCATGCCGACAAGGATGAGCAGGATGATCAGCAACACCACCCCGAGACCGGGAATGCCGAAGGGCAGATAGCTCTCCGGGTTCCAGGTGGCCGGGATTACCAGCTGCACTTGGCGGTCGATAAAGGTGATGAGCTGCCAAGCCAGCCAGATGGTGATGGCGATGGGCGCCGTGACCAGCGTGCCGGCTAGCAGGTAGTTGCGCATACGCGCCAGCAGTCCGGGCTTGAGCTGCACCGGCTCGGCGGCTTCCACCAGCTCGGTCGTCTCCGCCGCCTTCGCCTCCGTCCCGTCGTCTCTTTGGTGGTCGGGAGTTACGATGCCGCCGGAGATGACGAGCTTAAGCCCCTCTTCCACCGTCATATCCAGAACCTGGATCTCGCGCTCCGGCAGGAAGAGCAGGAAGCCCGTCGTCGGGTTTGGCGTGGCCGGAATGAAGACGGACGTCAGCTTCTCGTCCGTCAAGCGCTGGACTTCGCCGCGGGCCAGACCTGAGACGAAGCCCACGGCCCAGGTGCCGCGCGAGGGGTACTCGACCAGGCCGACCTGGCGAAAGGCCTGCGACTTATCCGCCAGGATGGTCTCGAAGACCTGCTTGGTGGCGCTGTAGACGCTGCGCAGGATAGGCACGGCGTTCACGATGCGCTCGCCCTGGCGCATGAACATGCGGCCGAGGAAGCCGGCGGCGAACATGCCCATCAGGATCAGGAAGATCAGAACGAACAGCAGACCCAGGCCCGGGACAGAAAACGGCAGGTAGGTCTCCGGATTCCACTTCAGCGGCACCAAGGGCTTGATGCGATTGTCAACGAAGGTGATGAATTCGTAGGTCAGCCAGATGGTGATGCTGAGCGGGGCCGTGACCAGCACGCCCGTCAGCAGGTAGTTGCGCAGGCGCGCGATCAGGCCGGCGCGCGGCGCCGCATGCGCCTTGCGCTCGCTGCGCAACCGACGACGATTGTTGCCTTTTTTGCCCTTTGCCTTGGCCAAGACCGTCACACCCTCAAAAGCCCATGGCGGCGGTCAAAGCCACCGACCACGCTGTGGATTATCGCATTTTTGAGTTCTTTTCGCCAGCGCCTAGCGTGGTTCGTGCCGCGCCGAGATGCGGCCGAGCCGCATTGTCGGCGCAAATCCTTAGCATAGTTCACGGTCCGAACCGGGGCCGCTGCAAGGCGGCTTCGCATAACCTCAATCACTGCACAATAACCCAAGATGACAAGCGTTTCCGTTTCTCTCCGTTCCGTCGCGACAGCCTCGCCCGACGTTCGCTATGCCCAGGAGGAGGCGAGCCGCCTCGCCCAGCTCGTTTTCTCACCGAATCACAGCGATATCGAGCGACTTCAAGGCGTTTTCAAGAATTCCGGTGTCGGCTTTCGCCGCAGCGTGGTGTCGCCGGGCTGGCTGCTCAAGCCCCACGGCTTCGAGGAAAGGACCCGGCTGTTTCGCGAAAAGGCCCTGGCTTTGGCCGAAGAGGCGGCCTTGCGGGCGCTCGAGCGCGCCGGGCTCGAAGCCGATGAGATCGATGCGCTGGTTTTCTGCTCCTCCACCGGAGTTTCGGTGCCGGGCATCGACAGCTTCCTGTTCGACCGCCTGGCCCTGCGGCGCACGGCGCGCCGCCTGCAGATCTTCGGCTACGGCTGCGCCGGCAGGGTGCTGGGCTTGAGCCGGGCGGCGGAGCTCAGCCTGGCGCGGCCCGGCGAACGGGTTTTGTTCGTCGTCGTCGAGCTCTGCAGCCTGACCTTTCAGCCGCAGGACCAGAGCAAGAGCAACATCGTCGCCCTGGCGCTTTTCGCCGACGGCGCGGCCGCCGCGGTGCTGCAATCGAGCAACGGAACCGCCCGAGACGGAGACGGTGCCGGTCTGGCGCTGACCGCCTGGGGCGAACGGACCTGGCCGCAGTCGCAGGACATCATGGGCTGGCATGCGGCCGATGACGGCTTCGGTGTGCTCTTCTCGCCGCGCATTCCGCAGTTCCTGCTGCAGGAATTCGCCCCGGCCCTGGACTCTTTCCTGGCCGAGCAGACGCTGACCCGCGATGCCCTTGCCGGTTACGTCGTGCATCCGGGTGGCGCGAAGGTGGTCGGCGCCCTCGAGTCGACGCTGGGCCTCGCCGAAGGCGCGCTGGAAGACAGCCGCGCCATTCTCCGCGAGTACGGCAACATGTCGGCGCCGACCGTGCTCTTCGTGCTGGAAAGGGCCGTCGCCAGCGGGATCTCTGGGCGGCACTTGATGGCGGCCGTGGGGCCGGGCTTCACCGCCGGTTTCATGTTGCTGGAAGGCACTTCGGACGCGCAGCAGCCGTGAGCCCGGAGCTGCTGGACCTCGGCATTGGCTGGCCGCAGGTCATCATCCTGCTGGTCGCGCTGCAGCGCGTCTCCGAGCTTGTCTTGGCGCAGCGCAACACCCGCCGGCTGCTGGTGCAGGGCGCGGTCGAGCATGGCGCGCGGCACTACCCGCTGTTCATTCTCCTGCACGGTGGCTGGCTCATCGCCTTGTGGCTGGCCGTCCCGCCGACGGCTGCGATCAACGCCGTTCTCCTGGTGCTGTTCTGCGCCTTGCAGGCGACGCGCATCTGGGTAATCGCGAGCCTCGGCCCCTTCTGGACCACGCGCATTCTCACGCTGCCTGAGGCGCCCCTGGTCGCGCGCGGACCCTATCGCTGGATCAAGCACCCGAACTACCTGGTGGTGGCCTGCGAGATCCCGCTCTTGCCCTTGGTTTTCGGGGCCTGGCCATTGGCGCTCGGCTTCGGCCTCGCCAATCTCGCTCTGCTGGCTTACCGCATCCGGGTCGAGGATGCCGCCCTCGCGCCGCGGCGAAGCGGGGTTGAGCGGGCTTAGCGCTTCTCGGTTGGGCGCCCGCCTTCGCGCTACGCGCTCCGGCGCGGCATCCGCTTCGCACGCTACGGCTTGTCGCGCCGTAGCTAGATTTCGGCAAAGCCGAAATCAGCGAAGGCGGATGGTGCGGCTGAGTGGACTCGAACCACCACGGCATTGCTGCCACAGGTACCTGAAACCTGCGCGTCTACCAATTCCGCCACAGCCGCACACTGGGCCATCCGAACTCCGGTAATGGTGCGGCTGAGAGGACTTGAACCTCCACGGGGTTTCCCCCACAGCGCCCTCAACGCTGCGCGTCTACCAATTCCGCCACAGCCGCCGATACCGAACCGCCAGAATTTAGGATGACCTGCTATTTCAAGCGGA
>JANQIA010000019.1 GCA_028282405.1 Rhodovibrionaceae bacterium | reverse complement strand
GCTCGCCCGGCTTTCGCCAGTCGAGCCAGAGGTGGTAGCTCGCCACCGCCATCAGCATGGCCCGCATGCGGAAGTTCATCCAGCCGGTGGCCGTCAGCGCCCGCATGCAGGCATCGACGAAGGGCAGGCCCGTCTCGCCCTTCTGCCAAGCGTCGAAGCGGATGGCGTCCGGCTCGACCGGCCGCAGACGGCTGTAGGCCGGATGCAGGTTCTCGAACTCGAGCCGCGGCTCGTCTTCCAGCTTCTGCGTGAAATGGCAGCGCCAATGCAAACGGCCCGAGAAGGAGGAAAGGGCGCCCCGCCAGGCGCCGCGCGGCGCGGACGACTGCTTCACGTCGCGCTGTCTTTGCCAAGTCGCCTGCGCCACCTGCCGCATGGAGAGTGTGCCCCAGGCGAGATGCGGCGAGAGGCGCGAGCAGGCCTCGAAGCCTGTGAGGGGACCCGACATGGCCGTGCGATAGGTCTGGCCGCGCTGGGTGAGAAGCTGTGCAAGCAGGCTTCGGCGGCGCGCACGCCGCCCTGTTGGCGCTCTGGGCAGGCGTCCGGGCGCAGGCCGAGATCTGTGCCGCTGGGAATCGCGCCCGGCGCGATGTCATCGAGAGGCGCGAGTGCAAGCGGCGATGGCGTCTCCGGCTCGGCCATGAAGGCATCCCAACGCTTGGCCCAGCCGTTGCGCGACCCGAGCCGGCGGATGGTGCCGCCTTGCCGCTCCTCGTGCCAGGCGATGTCCTTGCTGCGGCACCACGCCGCTACTGCCAGATCGCGGGCATAGGTCCTGCCATTGCCCGTCTCCTGATGCGACCAGAGCGCCGCGATGCCTCGCTCGGCATGGAGCGACTCCAGCACCTCGACGACGCTGCCGCTGCGGACGACGAGCGGCTGGCCAAGCGCCGCCAGCGATTCGCGCAGTTCAGTGAGGCACTCGGCGAGGAAGGCCCATTGTCGCCCCGACATGTCCGGTTGGCGCCAGAGCTCCGGCTCGACGACGAACAGTGGCAGCACAGGGCCGCGCGCTGCAGCCTTCGCCAGTGCACGGTGATCTGCCAATCTCAGATCGCGTTTGAACCAAACGACTTGCAGGCCGGGTTGAACACACTGTCTCAAACGGAATTCCTCTCTCCTCTTTGATTTAGAGGAGAGACGGCGAGCGTCCATGGCCGCCGGGTAGGCGCCGCTGTGCTTGATGTATGTCAAGATGATTAGACAGTGCGATGTGTAAGCTTTTTGAAAAAGGGAGAGCTGACATGCGCATCGTCCTCGTTCATCCCAACTATCATTCGGGTGGCGCTGAGATTGCCGGCAACTGGCCGCCGGCCTGGGCCGCCTACCTCGCGGGCTCGCTCAAGGCCATCGGCTACGATGACGTTCACTTCATCGACGCCATGACCAACGACCTCAGCGACGAGGAAGTGGCCGCGCGGCTCAAGACCTTGCAGCCGGACCTGGTGGGCTGCACCGCCATCACCCCCTCCATCTATACCGCCGAGCGGGTGCTGCAGATCGCGCAGGAGACCTGCCCTGACGCCTTGCGGGTGCTGGGCGGCGTGCACGCGACCTTCATGTACAAGCAGGTGCTGTCCGAAGCGCCTTGGGTCGACGTCATCGTCCGCGGCGAGGGCGAAGAGATCTTCCAGGACCTCGTCCGGGCGCTGGACGAAGGGCGCTGGCCCGCCGAACGGCAGTCGATCAAGGGGCTCGCCTTCCGCGACGGCGACAACATCATCGCCAGCCAGTCCGCGCCGACTGTGAAGAACCTGGAGGCGATCGAGCCCGATTGGTCGCTTTTGGAGTGGGAGAAGTACATTTACGTCCCGCTCGGCGTCCGCGTTGCCATCCCCAACATGGCGCGGGGCTGCCCCTTCACCTGCTCCTTCTGTTCCCAGTGGAAGTTCTGGCGCGACTACCGCATTCGCGATCCCAAGAAGGTGGTCGACGAGATCGAGACCCTGGTGCGCGATCACAAGGTGGGCTTCTTCATCCTCGCCGACGAGGAGCCGACCATTAACCGCAAGAAGTTCGTCGCCTTCTGCGAAGAGCTCATCGCACGCGGCCTGCCCGACAAGGTGAAGTGGGGCATCAACACGCGCGTCACCGATGTGCTGCGCGACGAGAAGCTGCTGCCGCTCTATCGCAAGGCTGGGCTGGTCCACGTCAGCCTCGGCACCGAGGCGGCCGCGCAGTTGAAGCTCGATCGCTTCAACAAGGAGACTAAGGTCGAAGACAACCGCCGGGCCATCGAGCTGCTGCGCAACGCCGACATCTTCGTCGAGGCGCAGTTCATCGTCGGGCTGGAGAACGAGACGGCGGACACCCTGGAAGAAACCTACCGCATGGCCCGCGACTGGAACCCGGATCTCGCCAACTGGGCCATGTACACGCCCTGGCCCTTCTCCAAGCTGTTCCAGGACCTGGGCGACAAGGTCGAGGTCTTCGACTTCTCCAAGTACAACTTCGTGACGCCGATCATGAAGCCGGAAGCCATGGACCGCGCCGAGTTGCTCGACCGGGTGATGAACAACTATCGCCGCTTCTACATGATCAAAGCGCTGTTCCACTATCCCTGGCGCGGGACCGGCTTCCGTCGCCGCTATCTGCTCGGTTGCCTGAAGGCCTTCCTCAAGGCGGGTTTCCAGCGGAAGTTCTACGACCTCGGCAAGGTCAACTACTGGGGGCCGCAGTCGAAGAAGTCGGTCGACTTCCACTTCGACAACACCCGGAAGATCGCCAAGGCACAAACGGACGACTGGGAGGCGGCGGCCGATCGTGCGTCCCGCGCTCGCGCCCGGCGCCAAGGCGAAGCCGTCATGGCCTGCGGCGGCGGCACACAGCAGCTCGACGAGGCGAAGTCAGAGCCCCGGGTCGCGGCGGAGTAGGCGCAGGACATGGAAGTGGCCCGCTCCCTCGATGTCTCGGCGGTGGCGTCCGCGCCTGCGGGAGAGGACGCGCGGATTGGCCCCAACGCGGTCATCCAGCTCGCCGCGGCCTTGCGCGCCCGGTTCGGCAAAGGCGGTGGCCGGCAGGTTTTTGCCGTCGCTGGCCATTTGCCGCTGTTCCATCAACCGCCGCAGGAGATGGTGGAGGAAGCGACCGCAGCGGCGCTTTATCGGGCGCTCTTCGCCGTCTTGCCCGCGGAGATTGCCGCCGACGTGGCCGCCGATGCCGGCACCCGCACGGCGAACTACGTCCTGGCCAACCGCATCCCAATGATGGCTCAGCGACTGCTGAAGACGATGCCGGTGACCTTGGCCGGTCCTCTGCTGCTCAAGGCGATTGCCCGCAATGCCTGGACCTTCGCCGGCTCAGGGCAGGTGCGAACGGAGAGCTGCGGTCGGCACTTCGCGGTCGAGATTGCCGCGAATCCCATGGCCATGCCGGGATGCGCTTGGCACCAAGCGGTTTTCCAGCGCCTGTTCGCCGTCCTCGTTGCGCCCGAGATCACGGTGCGCCACCCGCGTTGCTGCCACGAGGGTGCGCGGTCTTGTCGCTTCGAGATCTTCGCCTCCTAGAGGCAGCGGCTTTGCGGCGGTCAGGGCGGCGGTGTTAGCCTCGCCTCACATTGAGCTTTTGCGAGCCTAGCCCCATGCACCTGAAGAGCTATCCTGCCGAAGAGCAAGGCCCTCTGGGGCCGGGCGAACGTCTCCATGATCTGCCCTTCACCCTGCCGGACGGCCGCACGGTCTCGCTCTACGCCAACCGCGTCTTCGGCTGGCCCGTGGTCATGCATGTCGCGCCCAGTCCGGACGCCGCCGCCCAAGGCTGCGCGGCCTTGCGCGACCGGCTGGCCGACTTCGCGGCCCTCGAGGCGCGGCTCTATGGCGTGACGCCGGGCGCCGACGCGGACAACGGTGCGCTGGTCGAGCGCCTGGGTCTGCCGTTTCCCGTGCTGGGCGATGGCGAGTGGCAGATTTTCCAAGCCTTGGCCCACTATCGTCCCGCTCTCAAGATGAAGCAGGCGGTCACCCTTGTCTTCGATCCCATTCTGCGGCTGGACGCCGTGTTCGACGAGCCCGATGTGTCGCAGCAGTGCCTGCGCGCGCTGACCTGGCTGCAGGCGCGGCGCGCGGCCCAGCCGCCGACGGTGGTGACGGCCCAGTCGCCGGCTCTGGTGGTGCCCCGCGTCCTGCTGCCTGAGCAGTGCCAGCGTCTGATCCGGGTGTGGGAGAACGGCGAGCAGACCGAGGGCTACGTCACCTCGCAGGGCGCCGGCGGCAATGTCGTCAAGCAGCGCACCAAGGTGCGGCGCGACGTCATCCTGGGGGAAGATTCGGCCGAGTGCCACGATCTGATCGGCTCGATCGGGCGCAGGCTCCTGCCGGAAGTGCTCAAGGGCTTCGGCTATCGCGTCACCCGCATCGAGACGCCGCGCATCGGCTGCTATGACAGCACGGACGGCGGGCACTTCGCCGCCCATCGCGACAACACGGCTCGGCAGGCCGAGTACCGCCGCTTCGCCATGAGCCTCAATCTCAACAGCGGCGAGTACGAGGGCGGCTACCTGCGCTTTCCGGAGTTTGGCCCGCAGCTCTACGCGCCGGAGCCGGGCGGGGCCGTGGTCTTCTGCTGTTCGCTCCTGCACCTGGCCATGCCGGTCACCAAGGGGCGCCGCCTGGCCGTCTTCTCCTTCTTCTACGGCGAGGAAGAAGAGGCCTTGCGGCAACGCCTCAACCAGGAAGCCGCCGAGGCGACCGCATAGCTTTACTCGGCCGCGATGCGCCTGCCGTTGTTCTGAAGAACGGCAAGTGTGGAGAGCAATCCGTCCTTGTCCGGATAGCAGCCTTGGAGCCATCGGCTACCGCTGCCGGAGAAACCCTTGCGGCCGTGCAGCACCCGGGTGTTGTCGACCAGGAAGCTGGCGCCGGGCTCCAGCTTGAAGCTGGCAGCCATGGCCGGATCGTCGACGATGGTCGCGAGATGGCGATAGGCGGCGTAGTAGGCCGGCATGGCTTCGTAAGGCACGTCGGTGACGGCGGCCATAGAGCGGTTGTTGAAGCGCACGCCGACCAGCTCCCCGTCCGGCGCAAGCTCGATTATCGGCTTCCTGGACCGCAGGTGGGTGTCCGACGTGCCCGCGTACTCGAAGCGGGCGCAGTGGCGTGACAGCAGGGCGAAGCCGTCGGGATTTTCCTGCCGCAAGCGCTGCACCGCCCGGAAGCCGTCGACCACGAAGGACTCGCCACCCTCGGCCGTGTTCTCCAGGCAGTAGAGAAGCTGCATGGTCGGCACCGGGTCGCGGTAGGGGTTGTCGCTGTGGGCCTGAAGGCCGAGCGAGGTGTAGGCGAGGTTGCTCGGGGCGATCTCGCTCTTTACCTCGAACCAGCGGCCGTAGTTGGTCTCCCGCACGAAGCCGAAGAGAGCGGCCACCTCGAGGAGGGCGCCGCTCTCCACCGGGCCGCCGGTCATGATGGCGAAGCCGAAGCGGCGCACCGCTGCGAGCCAGTTGGCCAGGGCCTGCGGGTCCTGCTTGGCGCGGGTGAAATCGAGCTGCGGCAAGCGCGTCGCAAAGCCACCGTCCCAGGTCTCGCAGCTTTCCGGCAGCCAGCCGGCTTCCATTGCCGGTGTCCTGTCGTAGGCAAGCGCGTTCAGCCAGGCGAGGCGGAAATCGACCGTCTTGTTTTCGGGCGCGAAGGTCACCGTCAGCCGGTTGGCGGCATCCAGAACGGCGCTTTCGATGCGCGTGGCTGCCGGAATCTCGCCGATGGTGATCAGGCGCTGGCCGTTGCCGGGCGAACGGGTCGCCGGGTCCAAGGCGTTGTCGCGCAGCCAGATGGCATGAAAGCGCAGGTCGCTTCCGTCTTCCCGCAAAAGGCGCAAAGCCGCCCCGTTGTCGATCACCTCGACCCGATCGAAATCACTCATTGAATCCTCGTGCAACGACGGCGTTTCTTCTTACTCTTCCGATGCGTTCAGATCGGCCACAAGCCCCCACATGTCCTGCGGTCTGCCTGACGCCATTCGGATTTTCGCTTACATACATTACTCCAACGTTTTTTGAAGGAGCTCTTTGCCGTGAATTCGATCGCGCTGGATCCGGAATTCGCCGCGGCGGTGGCGGCCCAAGATAGCTATGAGGCCGATTGGATTGCCGGCGACCCGGTGGCGCTGCGGGCCGGCTATGCCGCGGCGCGCGCGGCCTTGCTACCGGACGTCGCGCCGGGTTGCGACATTGCGCCCTTCGAGACGCCGCGCGGCGTCAGCGGTCTGTTGTTTCGCCCGCACGGCCCAAACGCCCCCGCAGAGAGCGATCAGGCCATCGTCTACTTCCATGGCGGGAGTTGGCTGGTCGGCGGGCCGGACACCCATCAGGTGCCCTGTTCGCACCTGGCCGTGATGAGCGGCCTGCCGGTTCTCTCGGTCCGCTATCGCCTGGCGCCGGAGCACCGCTTCCCGGCCCAGCGCGAGGACGGTGTCGCCGCCGCCATGGCAGCTCTGGAGGGCGGCGTCGAGGGTTTGCCCACGCCACAGCAGATTTTCCTGGCAGGCGATTCGGCCGGAGCGGCGGTGGCGTTTTGGACCGAAGCCGCCTTACCGCCGGCCTTGCGGGCACGCCTCGACGGTGTCCTCGGCTTCTACGGTGCCTTTGGCCATTTGCCGGAAGGAGAGGCGGGAGAGCCCGGCAGCGGCCTTTCGAGCGCGGAACTGCTGGCGGCCTACGAACGTCTGGGTCCGCTCAAGGAGCTCTTTGCCACGCCCGGGTTCGATATTGCGGCGGCCATAGCGGCCGACGGCCCGCCCTGTTACCTGGCCGTCGGCGATGCCGACCCGCTGCTGATCGACAGTGAGGCCTTGGCGGCAAAGCTCAAGCGTCTCGGCCGGCCATGCGTGCTCGATATCGCGCCGGGCCTCGGCCACAGCTACCTGCACTTCGTCGGCAAGGTCTCCGCCGCCAAGGCTGCTTTGGACCGGGCCGCGACCTGGCTGCGCGGGGTGGCCGCTTCAGCCGGTTAGCTGGTGCTCCACCAGCGCTCCATCGACTTCCAGCCGTCGACGTCGCGGTTGGCAGCGAGCCGGCCATCGTTCGTGACCGTGTCCCTGTGTGCAAAGACGTACTGGGCGAAGAGCGGTACGATGGCACCGCCGTCGTCCTTCACGATCTCCTGCATCTCCCAGTACATTCCGCGGCGCTTGTCGTCGTCGAGCTCGGTGCGCGCCTCGACCAGCAACTGGTTGAAGCGCTCGTTCTGCCAGTGTGTGTCGTTCCAGGGCGCATCGGCGGCATAGCCCGTGGTGAACATCAGGTCCT
The DNA here is from genome assembly GCA_028282405.1 of Rhodovibrionaceae bacterium. Lineage (GTDB taxonomy): Bacteria > Pseudomonadota > Alphaproteobacteria > Kiloniellales > DSM-21159 > JANQMX01. Next base: position 3,342 of record JANQIA010000019.1, on the reverse strand, counting down.
CCGTCGGCCGGCCACTCCAGAACGCGGTGCTGAAAGGCTTCTTCAGCCAGACGTTCGACCAATAGCCGTCGTCCGGCTCGCGTATGACCTCGATGTCGATGTTTGCCGGACGTGCCGACTCCGAGAACAGGATGGCCGCATCGACGGCGCCGGGGAAGGCGGCGTTGGCGCAATGCAGCTGCACCGGCAGGCGCTCCAGGCCGGCCTGCTTCAAATGGAACTTGGCCTTGTCGGTATCGAAAGGCCGTTGCTCCATCTCATGATTGAAGTAGCGATTGGCTGGCGTGATGGGGCTGTCGTTGCCGATCTGCCCATAGCCGGAAAGCAGGACGTCGAGCAGTCGCTTGCGATCGAGGGCATACTTGAGGGCCAGCCGCACGTTCACGTCGTCGAAGGGCGGCGTGTCGGTGAACATCGGCATGGTGTAGTGCTGTGTCCCGGTGACCGTGTCGATCTCGATGCCGGCCTGCCGCTTGAGGAGGTGCACGGTCCTGAGCTCGACACCGCCGATGCAGTCGACCTCACCGCCGATCAAGGCGTTGGTGCGGGCGGCCTGATCGCTCAGAGCGATGATCTCGACACGGTCGAAGTGGGCACGGCCTTCCTTCCAATAGTCGGGGTTGCGCTCGCCCGCGTAGCGGACGCCGGGGTCGAACTCGGCCAGTCGATAGCCGCCGGTCGCAACGCCGTCCTGCCAGTCCGGCTTGCCGTCCTTCTCGGGGAAGATGACGAAGAAGTACTCGGCCACGACATAGGGGAAGTCGGCGTTCCCGGTCGACAGCTCGAAGACCACCGTGTCGTCGCCGTCCTTGCGGATGTCGGTGACGGCATCGAGCAGCGCTTTGCCCCCCGACTTGCTGTCCTCGCCCCGGTGATAGTTGAAGGAGGCGATGACATCGTCCGGGGTCAGGGACTTGCCGTTGTGGAAGGTGACGCCGCGGCGCAGGCGGAAGGCCCAAACGTCGGCCTCCGGACTGGTCGACCATTCCTCGGCCAGCTCGGGGATGGCGACGCCGTTCGCATCGATCTCACTCAGGCAGTTGCCGATGGCGCCGGTCATGAAATGGTTGATGATGCCGGAGCCGTAGGAGGCCGGGTCCAAGGACTCGGCCGTGCTGCCGCCGCGCAATCCTATCCGGTAGACGCCGCCCTTCTTGGGCGTTTCGGCCCGTGCAAGGGGAGCCGCAAGGCTCGAACCGGCTGCGAGCGCGCCGCCGCCGACAAGTGCCGCGTTGAAATCTCGACGGGTAAAGCTCCTGCTGCCGGTCATTCCTACCTCCCTCTGACGTGTTGCCGGCGCGCCCTGCCTGCGCGGTCGGCTGATTGTCTTGCCTTGCAGCAGTCTTGCCTGCGCGAGGCAGCGATTCAAAGGACAATCCTGTTATGGCAGCTGCCCACTGTCGTCTCACCGGGGAGGCTGCGGAAGGAGCCCCTAGAGGCCGCGCACGACATCGCTCTCTAGTGGAAAGGAGAGCATGGCCGTCTCGTCACTTCCGGTCGGCAATCAGCCGCTGCGGCCTGAGCTTCTATGTCGGCGGCTCTCCTCAAGCTCCGCAAACAAAGTAAGGCAATCCATCTCTCGTAAAAAACACAGGTGGCTTGAATTGTTCAGCCCATGTCGTGTTGCGAGTATCCATGACGCTGTGTTAAAGGTTTTGTGTCGGAAATTTCGACACCGGGGGAAATTGTGTATCGCTATTTGCTCGTGTTCTTTCCGATTTGGACGTTTGCCGTCTTTGCCGGCGAAGTCAGAAGTCAAACCTTGGAGCAGGAGCTGTCCGACGCGCTGGAGCGCCATCCGCTGATTAACTCCGCAAGATTTAATCTGCGCGAGGCCGGTGGCGTGGTCGACGAAGCATTTGGCGAGTTCTTGCCTGAGATCGATCTGACTGGCGACACGGGCTACGAATACACCGATAGCCCGACGCGCCGCGAAGACGACGACCCCTCGCTCAGCACATTCCGCAACCGCCTCTCGCTCAGCCTGACCCAGAACCTCTTCGATGGATTCGAGCGCTCCTCGCGCTACGAGATCGCCAAGATCGATCGCCAGGCGGCGCAGGACGATCTGCGGAGCGCCGTTCAGAACGTCTTCCTCGACGGGGCCACGGCGTACCACGATGTGCTGCGCTTCGTGCGGCTTGAGAAGATCGCCGTCGCCAACGAAGAGAACATTCGCGAGCAGCTCGTGCTGGAAGACGAGCGGGTGCAGCGGGGCGGCGGCATCGCCGTCGATGTGCTGCTGGCCAAGACCCGGCTGCAGATCGCCAAGGAGCAGCGGGTCGAGATCGAAGGGCTGCTGCGCGATGCGGGGATCCGCTTTCGCGAGGTCTTCGCCAAGATGCCGGAGACCCAGCAGATGATCGAGCCTATCCCGCCGGTCGAGCTGCTGCCCCGGAGCCTCAAGGAGGCGACCGAGATTGCGCTGAGCGAAAACCCGCAGGTGCTGGCCCAGGTGAAGGCGACGGAGGCCGCGGACAAACAGCGCGATATCGCCGAGAGCGACTACTATCCCGAACTCAATGTCGTGCTGCGCGGCAATATCGAGGACGACGTTGCCGGCATCGACGGGACCCGGCGCGACTTCGCCGCCCTCCTGGAGCTCAACTGGAAGCTCTTCGACGGCTTCACCCGCCCGGCCCGGGTGCGGCAAGCCTCCGATGCCTATTCGAACAGCTTGAGTCTCCTGAGCTTCGAAAAGCGGCAGGTGCTCGAAGAGGCGCGGCTCGCCTTCAACCAGCTTGAGACCGCCCGCGAGCGGGTCGAGCTTTTGGAGAATGCCGTCGTCATCGCCGAAGAGGTTGCGGTCGCCCGTCGGCGACTGCGCGAAGCGGGGCGTGACACGGCCGTCAATGTGCTGGATGCGGAGACCGAGTACTTCAACGCACAGATCGAGTTCGTCAACGCAAGCTACGATGCGCGTATCTCGGTCTATCGCTTGCTGGCGGCTCTGGGCTGGCTGACGCCGAGCAACCTCGACCTGATCAACGCGCAGAACATCGAAGCGCCCGCCTACCTGCCGACGGTCACGATTTCCGACTAGGCGCCCGGCTCGCGCGGGTCAGGTAACGCCGGGATAGGTCCACTGCTGTCCGGTTAAGGGTAGACGTGTCTTTCCTTGTCCGCTCCGCGGACACCCCCCCTCCCTGACCCTCCCCCTCGCTGGGGGGAGGGAATTATGGTTTCACCACAGTCGCTTACACCTCCCTCCAACGAGGGGGAGGTCGGCGCGTAGCGCCGGGAGGGGGGCTGGCGCGCAGCGCCAAAAGACCTTTGGCTGCCGGCAAGTCCCTGTCCTGCGGAAAGACGCGATACCCAAGCCAACGCAATGCCTTCCGGCAG
>JANQIA010000525.1 GCA_028282405.1 Rhodovibrionaceae bacterium | reverse complement strand
CTTGAGATAGCTGATGCCGTTGGCTTCTGGCGGCGGCATGACACCAGCGCGCATGTTGACCTGCACGGACGGCAGGATGAGCACGGGCATGGAGAGCTGCTTGTCGCGCTCGGTCCGCATGGCGACGAAGGCGTCCTCGTCGACGCTGTCGTTGACGTGGATGTTCTTCTCGCGCTGCGCGGCGACGGTGGTGACCCATTCGTAGGCACGGCCGCCAGGCCCATAGTCATGGCAGAGGAAGAGCCGCGTTTCCGACGGCAGCGCGAGGATGCGCTTGATCGACTTGTAGAGCTGACGCGCGTCGCCGCCGGGAAAGTCGCAGCGGGCCGTTCCGAAGTCTGGCATGAAGAGCGTGTCGCCGACGAAGGCGGCATCGCCGGCCACATAGGTGACGCACGCCGGCGTATGCCCCGGGGTGTGCATCACCTCGACGCTCAGGTCGCCGATCTGGAAGGTCTCGCCGTCCGCGAACAGGCAGTCGAACTGCCGGCCGTCCGTGGCAAAGGCCTCTTCCGCGTTGAACACCGACTTGAAGACGCCCTGGACGACGTCGACGCGTGCGCCGATGCCAATGCGGCCACCCAGCTTTTGCTGGAGATAGGGCGCAGCGGTCAGATGGTCGGCATGCACATGGGTTTCGAGAATCCAATCGACGCCGAGACCCTCTTGCTGCACGAAGGCGATCACGGCATCGGCCGAGGCCGTATCCGTGCGACCCGACTTTGGGTCGTAGTCATGCACCGAGTCGATGATGGCGGCCCGCTTCGTTGCCGGGTCCCAAGCCACATGGGTTGCGGTGAAGGTGGCTTCGTCGAAAAAGGTTCTGACCTCAGGGTTCATGCTTTCCTCCTCCCGTTTGTTGTTCTTCACGCCGCTGGCTTAGGCGGCCGCCCTCGGCGTCGTGCAAATGCCGAGCAACCGGTAAAGCGGGCAAAATCGGATAAAGCCGGTCGCCAGGGGGATTAGGCCCAGCCAGCCCCAGGCCGTCTGCGGACCGACAAAGACAAGGGCGATCAAGACAAGGCCGACGACGATGCGAAGGGCCCGGTCGATGGTTCCAACGTTCGCTTGCATGCGCGATCTCCTATGCTGAGAGCTTTCGTTGCGCAGCACGCTAGAGACGCCGCAACCGGCCGTCTGTGACTTAGTCACGAAGATGTGAAAGGAGACGGCCCGCGCCTGCGGCGCTCAGTCGGCGGCCACTAGGCCGGCAAGCGAGTCGCGATCGACCACCGCGATGCGCCCGCGCGAGAGATCGAGCCAGCCGCGGCGCTGAAACTCCTTGAGGTGACGGCTCACCACCTCGCGGGCGGAGCCAAGCTCGCTCGCCAGGTCCTGATGGGTCGTGCTCAGCTCTCCGTCGTCCCCGGCCCGCTCGAGCAGGCGCTGGGCCAGGCGCTTGTCGATGCGCTCGAAGGCGACCTCTTCCACCACGTGCAAGAGGTCGGTGATGCGCTGGGCGTAGTTCGAGAAGACGAACTGCCGGAACTGGCTGGACCGAGCCATCAGCGCATCGAAGGCGGCGCGCGGCACGGCCACCGCGGTGACCGGCGTCTCCGTGAGGCCCTCGGCGTAGTAGCTGTCTTGGGAGAGCAGGCAGGCGGTCGTCAGAATGCAGCTTTCCCCGCTCGAGACGCGGTAGAGAACGATATCACGGCCACTGGCGGCGGACTGCTGAACCCTGACCGTACCCTCCAGCACCAGCAGGAACTGCTCGGCCGGGTGGCCCGGGGCAAAGATCGTCTGCCCCGCCGGCAGATTGACGACGGCTGCTCGTTCGCCGAGCAGATCCCGATCGTCCTGTGACAAGACCATCAACTCGGGAAACCTGCTCAACCACGACGCACCGCTCGCTGCCGCTTCCTGCACGGCCTGACCTCCCATCCTCTGCCCCCTTTGATGCGTGTTCCTGCACGCCTAGGGCTTGTCCTGCGTCGCACGGGTCCAGCGGAAAGCCAGCCGAACGATCCACGGATAGCGATCAGTTAATCACGCCACGTCGTGCAAGGACATCCCAAAGCCGCTGGCCTCGGGAGAAAGAGGATAGAGAGAGTCGAGAAACGCTCTAAGCCGCCTCTTGCGACTGATTGGCGCTATTCTCCGTGGCCGGGGCGCGGCGCGCATTTGTCATCATCAGCGCCACGTCGCCCTCGTGGAAGGTCAGCGACTTGCGGAAGCTGCGGGAGACCGGGATGCGTTTCGTCTTGCAATAGGTCAACAGCGCGGCCGCGATATAGGACGCGCCAAGCCGCTTCTCGATCGCTTGCCCGGTCGAGAGATTGATGATGTGGAAGACAGCGAAGACCTCGTCGTCCTTACCGACGTCTACGAGCTGCAGCTCGCCGACAGGGAGCTTGTTCTTGCTGCGGAGGTTGTAGGCCACAACGGCATCATAGAGCTCGCGACGCTCGAAGATGATCTTTCGCAACTCGCTCGGCATGCTGAACCCTATTGCTGGGAGGTTGGATGGCCTTCGTGGCGACCGTCGATAGCCACATAACAACTCAGGATGCTGAAGAAATGCCTAACCTATCAGCTCAAGGTTTTAATACACTCCACGAGTGTGCGTCTTTATTGTGAGGGCTTGAAGAAGGACTCTGCGGCGCCGCGGTAGTCCGTCTTGCTGGCGATCTTGGCCCGCACGCGCTCGGCTTCCGTCTCCAGCTCGGCCAGGTAGTCGCGTAGCTCCTCCACGCCCAAGTTGTCCAAGTCGATCGGCTTGGTGATGGCTTTGCGCGGTTCGAGCTCTTCCGGATCCATCATATCCCTCCCGTTTCCTTGCCTTGCTGGTAGCCGCCATACTACACCGCCCGAGACAGCAGACCAAAACAGAGCCGAAGAGCAGCAAGTCCGCGCCATGACGTCCAGCCTGCCGCAAGAAATGACCGCCATCGAGATCGTAGAGCCCGGCGAGCCCGAGGTTCTGCGTCCTACGAAGCGACCGATGCCTGAACCGGGAGAGGGCCATGTGCTGGTCAAGGTGGCGGCGGCCGGCGTCAATCGCCCGGATGTGCTGCAGCGCAAGGGCGGCTACCCCCCGCCGCCGGGGGCACCCGACATTCCGGGACTTGAGATCGCCGGAGAGGTTGTCGCCTGCGGCCCGGCCGTTCGCCAGCTCTCCCCCGGCGATCAGGTCTGCGCTCTGGTCAGCGGCGGCGGCTATGCCGAGTACTGCGTTGCGCCCGAAGCCCAGTGCCTGCCCTTCCCCGACGGCCTGACGGCTGTAGAGGCCGCCGGCCTGCCGGAGACGTTCTTCACCGTCTGGTCGAATGTCTTCGACCGGGCCGGCCTGCAGGCTGGGGAAACTTTCCTGGTCCACGGCGGCTCTTCCGGCATCGGCACCACCGCCATCCAGCTTGCCAAGGCCTTTGGTGCCCAGGTGCTGACCACGGCCGGCAGCGCAGAGAAGTGCCGAATCTGCGAGGAGCTGGGGGCCGAAAAGGCCTTCAACTACCGCGAAGAAGACTGGTTCGCCGGCGCCAAGGAGCTGACGGGCGGCGCCGACGTCATCCTCGACATGGTCGGCGGCTCTTACATCGCCAAGGACATCAATCTGCTGCGGCCGGACGGCCGCCTGGTCTTCATCGCCTTCCTCGGCGGCTCCAAGGTCGAGATCGACTTTCTCAAGGTGATGCTGAAGCGCCTGACGGTCACCGGCTCGACCCTGCGCCCCAGGGATATCGGCTTCAAGGCCGCGATCGCCGCCAACCTGGAAGCCCGAGTCTGGCCCCTGATCTCCGCCGGGCGCATCCGGCCGCTGGTGCATAAGACCTTTCCGCTCGACCAGGCGGCGGCGGCCCACGCCCTGATGGAGAGCAGCACCCACGTCGGGAAGATCATTCTGACCGCCTAGAACAGGTTCCTTTCATTCAAGAGCGTGGCGCCAGCTCTTGCGAAAGGGGCTTTCGTTGCCATTCTCGGCGGCCTATATAGCTCTTATCCCAACATGGTGATGAGCTTCCGAAAGGGAGCGCGGCCCCGGCCAAAGGCTCGGCGCCGAGACGGAGAGGATTATGGCGAACCAACCCCTTATGCCGAAAGCGACCGCCGTGTGGCTGGTCGAGAACACGAGCCTCACCTTCGAGCAGATCGCGGATTTCTGCGGCCTGCACCTTCTGGAGGTACAGGGGATCGCGGATGGGCAAGTTGCCGCCGGCGTGCGCGGCCTGGACCCCATCGCGAATGGCCAGTTGACCAAGGAAGAGATCGAGCTCGGCACGCAGGATGCGAACCGCAAGCTGCGCATGCTGAAGCGCGACTTGCCGCAGCCGAAGAAGCGCACCGCCGGCCCGCGCTACACCCCCGTCGCCAAGCGCCAGGACAAGCCGGACGGCATCGCCTGGCTGCTGCGCAATCACCCGGAGCTGAAGGATAGCCAGGTCGTGCGGCTGATCGGCACCACCAAGGCAACCATCCTGGCCGTGCGCGAGCGCACCCACTGGAACACGCCGAACATCCGGCCGCGCGACCCCGTGCTGCTCGGTCTCTGCACCCAGGTCGACCTCAACCAGGCCGTCGAAAAGGCCGGAAAGGCGAGGGAGAAGCTCGAGGGGCCGGCAGAGCCTGCTGCCCCGACCGGCGAAGAGCTGCCGCCCGTCGACGAGGCCCCGGCCGGCTTCGGCGAGAGCTACTAAAGATATCAGATCGGCACCAGCCCACACCCCCAACCCGGCCAACCCATAGCGTACCATTCCGTGGGTTGGCCGGGTGGGGGTATGGGCCGGAATCGGACGGCGCGTCAGCGCCTAAATCTAACGTCTAGTCCTTCACCGGCACCGTGTAGTTCAGCGCCATGCGCCCGCCGTCCGGATAGATGATCTGGCCGGTGATGTAGCTCGACTCTCCACTGGCCAGGAACACGCAGATCCGCCCAATCTCGCGCGGCTCGCCGAAGCGGCCCATGGGCGTCCGGCAGAGCGCGGCACGGCGCTTCTCCGGATCGGCTAGCACGGTCTCGGCCATCTCGGTGGCGATCGAGCCGGGGCCGATGCCGTTGACCCGGATGCCGTGATCGGCGAGCGCCAGGGCCATGACCTTGGTGAGCTGATTGACGCCGCCCTTGGCGACCACGTAGGGCGTGATCGCCGGGATAGCCATCACCGCGTTGACCGAAGACATATTGACGATGGCACCGCCTTGCCCCTGCGCAGCCATCTGGCGGGCGGCCGCCTGGCCGGTGAGGAAGACTCCCTTCAGGTTCACTCGGATGACCCGATCGAAGTCGTCTTCCGAGAGGTCGAGAAACTCTGCGGCATGGACGATGCCTGCGTTGGCAACGGCGATATCCAGCCGCCCGTAGCGGGAGACAGCCTCGGATACCAGCGCATCGACCTGCGCCTTGTCGCCGACGTCGCAAGTGGAGAAGGAAACCTCCAGCCCCTCTTGCCGAAGGCTGTCCGCGGCCGCTTCTCCGCTCTCTGCGTTCACGTCGCAGAACAGCACCTTGGCGCCCTCCGCGGCCAGTTCCCGCACGCAAGCCAAGCCGATTCCACGCGCGCCACCGGTGACCAGGGCCACCTTGCCGTCCAACTGCATTCCCTCTCCTCCATCACGGGCGATCACGGTGCGATGACGGTGTTATCAAGTTTGCCGCCCCGCCGGGCCGCTAGACTGCCGTGCAAGGTCGAAAAAGCAATCGCCGTGGAACGAAGCCATGCGCTGGATGCAATTGCCCTGCCTCATCGCTGCAGCCGCAGCCGCAGCGACCCTGGCCGTCGTGGCAGCGGCAGGCGAGGCCAACTCCCAGAAAACAGTTCCGCCTGGCGGGATAGGCCTGACGGAGTTGCCTCAAATGCCAACCATTCCTTAGCGGGCACTTCACCTTTGAACTGTAGAATTGCCGCTCACGGATGCGACAAGGCCGAGGGCCGATGCGATGCGATCCATTCTCTTCATGTGCGCGATTTTGCTGGCCGGCGTGATGCTGTTGCTAGAGCGCATGCAAGACCTGCCGGGTGCGGTGGCGGAGGGTTACGGCGGGACCCAGCAGAGCACACAGCAAAGCGGGAATCCCCCAGCGGCGCCGGAGACCGGCGACCGGCAGGGGGGCGCCGAGCTGCAGAACGTCGCTGTCGAACGTCAGGATACATCGTTCGACGACAACACTCGCCGCGAGCTTGCCCTGCCCCGCGGGCCGGGCGGTCACTACTATCTGACCGCCAAGGTCAACGGCGTCGACATGACCTTCCTCGTCGACACCGGCGCCACTGACGTTGCCTTGGGCGCCGAGCACGCCAAGCAGCTGCGCCTGCATCTGCAGGACAAGGACTACACCAAGCGTTATCACACGGCGAACGGTATCGTCCGCGGCGCCCCGGTCGCGCTCCGTCGTGTGCAAGCCGGACGCCTGCGCTTGGACAATGTGGAAGCCTCCGTTCTCGAAGGGCCGCTCGACATGCCGCTCTTGGGCATGAGCTTCCTGAACCGCCTCAAGGGTTATGAGGTGCGCGGCGATCAGCTTGTGCTGCGCTTCTAAGCCTCGTCCGTCAGCACCTGCATCAAGACTTGCGTATGGTTCTGCAGCTCCTCGCGCACGGCGAAGAGCAACGTCACGGTGCCGTGCTCCTGCTCCAACCGATGGAGCTCCGCCAGGGCGGCCTGCCGCTCGGGCGTCTGCAACTCGAGCCGATAGCGAACCTGAAACTCCGGCCAAAGCGGCGCCTCATGCTTGAACCAGCCCCGTAGCTCGTTGGAGGGCGCGACCGCCTTCAGCCAGAGATCCACGGCAGCCGCCTCCTTCGTCAGACCGCGCGGCCATAGCCGGTCGGTCAGGACGCGAAAACCGTCCTCCGACGCCGCCGGGGCATAGACTCGCTTCGCTCTGAACATGCCGCTCTCCTCGGGCTGCGCTGGGCGAGACGCAGCTTTCTCCGGCGATCGTCCGACAGCCAAGCGCCGAAGACAACGCCCCGAGCGCCCACCCGCCAACGGCTTCGCCAGCGCGCGGGGTCGCAAAACGGCGAGCGTCAGTCGGCGTTGCACGAGCGTTGGAGCGGCCGCGGACCTATCTCACGCGGCACAATCGTCAGTGCCTCGCGAGAGGGCCCCGCCGCAGTCGTGTTGTTCGGAGCGGGATGTGAGAGGAAGGAATGTTGGGATGCTGGCAAACGTGGCGACGAACATGCAGCAGGCGGTGAGCCACCAAACCGATCTCAAGCAGGCCGTGATCGACTTCATGACCGGCTTCACGATCGAGACCACCCCCGGCGCCTCGGCGAAGACGGCCGACTACCGTGAGCATCTGCGCCCCGGTACGATGGTTGCCGTGACCTTCCTGCCCGGCTCGGACTTCGCCGACACCATCGCGACGGCCAAACGCCTGAAGGAGGAGGGCTTCAAGCCCGCGCCGCACTTCGCGGCCCGCTCGATTCCCAGCCGCGCCGCCCTTGAGGACTACCTGCGCCGCCTGCAGGGCGAGGTCGGTGTCGACCAGGTCGTCGCCCTGGCCGGCGCCGTCGACAGCCCGCTCGGCCCCTTCGAGTCGTCCATGCAGCTCTTGGAGACCGGCCTGTTCGAGAAGCATGGCATCAAGAGCATCGGCGTCGCCGGCCATCCCGAGGGCAACCCGGACATCTCCGAGCGCGAGCTGAGCGCCGCCCTGGCCTGGAAGAACGCCTATGCCGACAACAGCGAGGCGGAGCTCTACATCGCCACGCAGTTCTGCTTCGAGGCCGAACCCATCATCGCCTGGGATCGGGCCATCCGCGCCGCCGGCAACCGCCTGCCGATCCACATCGGCGTGCCCGGCCTGGCGACCATCAAGACCCTGCTGATGCACGCCAAGAACTGCGGCATCGGCAACTCCATGCGCTTCATCACCCGCCAGGCGCGCAACGTCACCAAGCTGATGACCGTCAGCGCACCGGACAAGCTGGTGCTCGACCTGGCGCGCTATCATGCCACCGACCCGAGCTGCGGCATCAGCCACGTGCACATGTACCCGCTCGGCGGCATGCGGCGCTCGGCGGCCTGGAGCTATGCGGTGGTCGATGGGGCGTTCAGCATCGACCGCAAGGAAAACGGCTTCAAAGTGGAGCGCGAGATCGCTTAATCTATTGCCGCAACCGGAGGGATAAGGCGGCGATGGACCAGATCGACTTCATCAATATGCAGGACGGGACGGCGGAGGAGTACGCCTTCCTGGAAGAGCAGGCTACGGCCTACCATCAAGCCCACCTGGTCGAGCACGTCCTGGGCCAGCTCAAGATGATGGCCGGGCCGATGCTGGGCTACAAAATCGACCGCTACGAGCACAGCCTGCAGAGCGCCACCCGGGCCCTGCGCGACGGCGCCGAGGAGGAAATGGTGGTCGCTGCCTTGCTGCATGACATCGGCGACGTGGTGGCACCGGACAATCACTCCGAATACGCCGCCGCCGTCTTGCGGCCCTACGTCAGCGAGAAGACCTACTGGATCGTCAAGCACCACGGCATTTTTCAGGGCTACTACTTCTGGCACCACCTGGGGGGCGACCGGGACGCGCGCGAGCGCTACCGCGAGCACCCCTGGTTCGACGACTGCGCCAAGTTCTGCGCCGACTACGACCAGAACTGCTTCGACCCGGATTACGAGAACGAGCCGCTGGAGACCTTCGAGCCCATGGTGCGGCGTGTGTTCGCCCGCAAGCCCTGGAGCCAGAACGCAGGCAGCCCGCTGACCTCTTAGGGAAGGGTCAGCCCACCGCAGACTGTGGGTCGTCGCTCAGCTCGCCGCCGGCTTCGCTGCCTGGCATTCCCCGCTCCTTCCGCGGCGTGTGGCCGAAGAAGTCCCGGTAGCACTTGGAGAAGTGCGAGGCTGAGACGAAGCCGCAGGCCAGCGCCACGTCGATCACGGACATGTTGGTCTGCAGCAAGAGCAGCCGGGCCCGGTTGAGCCGAAGCTCGAGATAAAAGCGTGCCGGGGAGCGCTGCAGATACTTGCGGAAGAGGCGCTCGAGCTGGCGGGTCGAGAGGCCCGCCGCTTCGGCCAGTTCCGAGCGGGCCAGCGGCTCTTCCAGATTGTCTTCCATCTGCTTGACGACCGACAGCAGCTTGGGATGGCGCACGCCCAGCCGCGCCGGCAGGCTCATGCGCTGATGGTCGTGGTGGTCGCGAATCCGCTCGTGCATGAACTGATCGGCCACCGCGGCCGCCAGCTCATGTCCGTGCTGGCGCGAGATGACGTTCAGCATCATGTCCATCGCCGCCACGCCGCCGGCGCAGGAGAAGCGGTTGCGGTCGATCTCGAAGAGCTCGTTGCTGACCTGGATCTCCGGGAACTGCTCGACCAGCGCCGCCAGGTTCTCCCAGTGGATGGTGCAGGTATAGCCGTCGAGCAGGCCGCACTTGGCGAGGATATGGCTCCCGGTGCAGATCGCCCCGACGTCGGCCCCGCGCCGAGCCATCTTGCGCAGCCAGGGACAGAGCCGGCTGGTGTCCTGCAGATGAATCTGCAGGCCGCCGCAAACCGCGATGGTGTCGAGCCCGCTCGCCGCCTCCAGGTCGCCGTCGATCGGTAGCAGGATGCCGTTCGAGGCGCGTATCGGGGCGCCGTCCGCGGTATAGAGCCGCCAGCCGTAGAGCTCGCGCCCGCTCAGCCGATTGGCCTGGCGCATGGCTTCGATCGCCGCGGTGACCGCCATTAGGGAGAAGTCCGGCACCAGAATGAAGCCGAAGAGCTGCGGCAGCTCCCGCGGTGCATTGCCTAGCATAGGTCGTTCCTGGCCCTCGTTTTTCTTATCAGTGCCTATTCGGCGGTGCCGGTGAGGAATTCCACGCGCAATTGGCCCGCAAATCAAGATGTCGCAGCGACAAAACTTGACGCCGCAGGCTCACGAGCGCGTGGATGTTGCGCCGAGGAAACACGGGGGCTTGCCCTTGGCCTGGCCGCTGCGTTCACGCTACATAAGTCAAAGGGTGACGAGCAGAGAGTTAACGAGCTTCGCGGGGTGTGAGGTGGCTCAGAAGGCGCGCTATTCGATCTTCTCCTTGGCCAGGAATGCCATCGGCCACCATGAGAACTGGCAGGCTGCCTGGCGCTCGCCGGAGCCGCAGGGCAGCTACGATGCCATCATCGTCGGCGGCGGCGGGCATGGGCTGGTCACGGCCTACTATCTTGCCAAGGAACACCGCATCGGCCGGGTCGCGGTCCTGGAGCGGGGCTGGCTGGGCGGCGGCAACACCGGGCGCAACACCACCATCGTGCGCTCCAACTACCTTTGGGACGAGTCGGCCGGGCTCTATGAGCACTCCCTGAAGCTCTGGGAGAGCATGAGCCAGGAGCTGAACTTCAACGTGATGTTCAGCCAGCGCGGCGTGATGAACCTGGCCCACAACCAGCATGATCTGCGCGAGCTGTCCCGCCGCATCTACGCGAACCGCCTCAACGGCGTCGATTCCGAGTTCCTGACGCCGCAGCAGGTCAAGGAATTCTGTCCGATCATCGATTTGCGCGGCAGCGGTCGCTACCCGGTGCTCGGCGCCTCCCTGCAGCGGCGCGGCGGCACGGCGCGGCATGACGCCGTGGCCTGGGGCTATGCCCGCGCCGCCGACTCCTTCGGCGTCGACATCATTCAGGAATGCCCGGTCGAGGGCATCCGGGTCTCCAACGGCCGCGTGCAAGGCGTCGAGACAGCCAAGGGCTACATCGGCGCCAAGAAGGTCGGCCTGGTCGCGGCCGGCCATTCCTCGGTTCTGGCGGAGATGGCGGGCGTCCGCCTGCCGGTCCAATCGCTGCCGCTGCAGGCTCTGGTTAGCGAGCCGGTCAAGCCGCACATGAACACCGTGGTCATGTCCAACGCCGTCCACGCCTACCTCAGCCAGTCGGACAAGGGCGAGATGGTGATAGGCGCCGGCGTCGATAAGTACATCGGCTACGGACAGCGCGGCAGCCTGACGGTCACGGAAGGCACGCTGGCGGCCATCTGCGAGCTCTTCCCCTCGCTTCGCCGCCTGCGCATGCTGCGCAACTGGGGTGGCATCGTCGATGTCTGCCCTGACGCCAGCCCGATCATCTCCAAGACCCCCGTCGACGGCCTCTACGTCAATTGCGGCTGGGGTACCGGCGGCTTCAAGGCAACGCCGGGCTCGGGTCATGTTTTCGCCCACACCATCGCCAAGGACGAGCCGCACCCGCTCAACGAAGGCTTCCGGCTCGACCGCTTCACGACCGGATACCTGATCGACGAGCACGGCGCAGCCGCCGTCGCCCACTGACCGCGGCGCCTTTCGGTCTCAACAGGAGAAAGCGGCATGCTGCTCATCGAATGCCCCTACTGCGGGCTGCGCAGCGAGGAAGAGTTCAGCTACGGCGGCGAGGCGCACATCCTGCGCCCGGCCGACCCGGACGCGCTCAGCGACGAGCAGTGGGCCGATTACCTCTTCATGCAGGGCAACAGGAAGGGTGTCTTCTATGAACGCTGGGTGCACAGCCACGGCTGCCGCCGTTGGTTCAATGTCGCCCGCGACAC
>JANQIA010000433.1 GCA_028282405.1 Rhodovibrionaceae bacterium | reverse complement strand
CAGCTGGCGCTCCAGTCGGTAGCGCAGGATGACATGGGCCGGATAGGTGACCTCGTCGGCGTCGACGCGGATGAAGTCGGGCTGAACGCGGGTCCAGAGGCGATGAAGGTTCTCGGCCTCCCAGGCCGCTCCCGCTCCGCCGAACGCCTCCCGGGCCAAGGGTGCCAGGAAATCCAGGAAGTGGGGCGAGCGGCAGGCCTGCATCTCGACCAGCAGCGACTGGCTCTCATGCATGGCCATGCCGCGGGCCTCGCCGACCGGCTGCAGGCGCCAGTCGCTCGGCAGGCCGCGCTCATAGAGCGCATGGCCCGTCTCGTGCAGCACGGCCATCAGGGCCGAAGCGAAGTCGCTCTCGTCGTAGCGGGTGGTGATGCGCACGTCGTCGGGGACGCCGCCGCAGAAGGGGTGGTGCGAGACGTCGAGACGGCCGTGGGCGAACTCGAAACCCACCGCCGCCATCAGGCGCCGCCCCAGCTCGGCCTGCGCCTCGATGGGGAAGGGGCCCTGCGGCGTCTTCGCCGCGCCCTTGGCAGCCTGCGCCTCAATCACGGATGCCAGGAAGCCGGGCAGGAAGTCGGCCAGATCGTCGAACAGCCGGTCGATCTCCGCGCTGGAGCCGCCGGGCTCGTAACCGTCGAGCAGCGCGTCGTAGGGCGAGCAGCCGAAGGCCTCGGCCTTGGCGGCCGCCATTTCGCAGGTCAGGTCGAGCACTGTCTGAAGGGCCGGCTGCACGGCGGCGAAGTCCGATTTCGGCCGAGCCTCCCGCCAGATCATCTCGCAGCGCGCTTCCGCCTCGGTCATCGCCGCCACCAGGTCGGCGTCGACCGCGCAGGCATGGCGCCATTCGCGCCGCATCTCCGACAGATTGGCGCGTTGCCAGTCGCCCAAGGCTTGCGGGTTCGCGGTCGCCTCCGCCTCGGCCTGGTCGAGCCAGTCGCCGACTTCCGGATGGGTGAGCAACTCGTGGCAGGTCACCTCCAAGGCCGAAAGCTGGTTGGTGCGGGCCTCGGCGCCGCCGTTCGGCATCATAGTGGCGCGATCCCAGTCGAGCACGCCCGTCGCCTGTTCCAAGGCGGAGATGCGACGGAAGCGGTCTTCCAAGCGGTTGTAAGGGGTGGCGGCGTCAGCGGTCGGCATGGGTCTTGGACTTGGCAATCAAGAGGTGGGCGGGGTGCGGCGGCGCTTCAGAACGATGTAGGTGACGCAGAAGGTCAGCGCCAAGCCGAACCAGGTTATGGCGTATTCTAGATGGTCGTTCTTGAGCGCGACGCGGGTCCGCCCGCCGAGGGGATAGGGCCCCGGTTCCTGCTCGGCCCGTGCCGAGAAATAGAGCGCGGGCTCGACGTTGGGCAGGCCGACGGCCTCTGCCATGGCGGGCAGGTCGAGCCAGACCCAGGCGTTCTTCGCCGGGTCGTTGGCCGGCTTCAGCCACTCGCGGCCGTGCCAGCCGCCGCGCCGGGCCAGGCCTTCAATGCTCACCTCGCGCGCCGCAGTCGAGCCCGTCGGCGTCCAGTCGAGCGGCACCCAGCCGCGATCGAGCAGCACCACCCGTCCGTCC
>JANQIA010000331.1 GCA_028282405.1 Rhodovibrionaceae bacterium | reverse complement strand
GCGTATGTTTTTGGGAAAAATATCGCCAGAAATATGCATCGATCTCTTGGTTCTCCGGCGTTGATGCTGATGCTCAACTCACTAAGCTTCACGGTGGCTCGAGATTCATTGCTGTGTTCGCAGAAAGCATCGTACTTCAAGCCTACCGCCACGTTACAGCTTTGTAGCAATAGCGGGTGAGAGCAATAACCGCAGAGACGCCGCGGCATCGAGGTGGGGCACATCTTCTATTTCGGCACGAAGTACTCGGAGCCGCTCGGCGCCCGCGTCACCCTGGCAGACGGCAGCGAGCAGCCGGTGCATATGGGCTCTTACGGCATCGGCGTCTCGCGCCTGGTGGGCGGCATCATCGAGGCCAGCCATGACGAGGACGGCACCGTCTGGCCGGACAGCGTGGCGCCCTTCGGTGTAGGTCTGATCAACCTCAAGGTGGCCGATCAGGCCTGCGTCGCCGCCTGCGACGATGCCTACGGCCAGCTCGTCGACGCCGGGCTGGAGCCGCTCTATGACGACCGCGACGAAAGCGCCGGGGCCAAGTTCGCCGACATGGACCTGATCGGCCTGCCCTGGCAGCTCATTATTGGGCCGCGCGGATTGAAGAACGGGGTGGTCGAGCTCAAGCGACGGGCCAGCGGGGAGCGGGAGGAACTCTCCCTCGAATCGGCCTTGGCGCGGCTGACGGAAGGACGCGGATGATCTTCGGCGCGTTGGAGCGCTGGATCGCCCTGCGCTATCTCAGGGCCCGGCGCAAGGAAGGCTTTATCTCGGTCATCGCCTGGTTCTCCCTGCTCGGCATCGCGCTGGGGGTGGCCACGCTGATCATCGTCATGTCGGTGATGAACGGCTTCCGCGCCGAGCTCTTGGGACGCATTCTCGGCGTCAACGGCCACCTGACGATCTACAGCAATATCGGCGGCATCGAAGACTATCAGGATATCCGCCAGCGGGTGGAGGCCATCCCGGGCGTGGTCCTGGCGACGCCGCAGATCCAGAACCAGGTCATGGTGACCGCCGGCGCACAGGCCCGCGGCGCGGTCGTTCGCGCCATGCAGCCGGAGGACTTCGCGCGCCGCGACTTGCTGCGGGAGAGCTTCCGCCAGGGCGATTTCAGGGCCTTCGAGGCCGGCGAGGGGCTGCTGATAGGCTCGCGCCTGGCCCAGGCGCTCGGGTTGCGGCCGGGCGGGCAGATCTCCCTGGTGACCCCGCGCGGCAACGCGACCGCCATCGGCACCATTCCGCGCATCAAGAGCTATACGGTCGCCGGCACCTTCGATGTCGGCATGTTCGAGTACGACAGCAGCTTCATTTTCATGCCGCTGCCGCTCGCCCAGACCTACTTCCGCCTGCCGGAGCAGGCCAATGCCATCGAAGTCTTCGTCGAGGACGTCGATGAGGTGAGGGGGCCGAGGCGGGCGATCGAGTCGGATCTCGGCACCGCCTTCCGTACGGTCGACTGGCAGAACGCCAATGCCAGCTTCTTCAACGCCATCCAGGTCGAGCGTAACGTCATGTTCCTCATCCTGACGCTGATCATTCTGGTGGCGGCCTTCAACATCATCTCCGGCCAGATCATGCTTGTGAAGGACAAGGGGCGCGACATCGCCATCCTGCGCACCATGGGGGCGACCCGGGGCATGATCCTGCGCATTTTCTTCATGAGTGGCGCCTCCATCGGGGTGATCGGCACGCTCGCCGGCCTGCTGCTCGGCTATCTCTTCGTCGAGAATATCGCGGTGCTGCAGGGCTGGGTGGAGGCCGCGGCCGGAACCCAGGTCTTCAATCCGGAGATCTACTTCCTGACCACCCTGCCGGCGGTCATGGACCCGCAGGAGGTGGTGGAGGTGGTGATCATGGCTCTGGCCATCGCCATCTGCGCGCCGCTCTTCCCGGCCTGGCGGGCGGCGCGTTTGGACCCGGTCGAAGCCCTCCGCTATGAATGACGCCTTGACCCAGAGCGCCGTTGCGGTCGCCCTGCCGCTCGAAGTCGTCGATTTGCGCAAGTCCTTCGCGCAAGGCGAGGAGCGCCTGGAGGTGCTGCGCGGCATCGATTTCTCGCTTGCGGCGGGTGAGATCGTGGCGTTGGTCGGCCCCTCGGGCGCCGGCAAGTCGACACTCCTACAGATCATCGGGCTCTTGGAGCAGGCCGACAGCGGCACCTTGCGGCTCTCGGGCCACGATGCCTTCGGCCTCGATGATGGCGCCCGGACCCGCCTGCGCCGCGACTATCTCGGCTTCGTCTATCAGTTTCATCACCTGCTGCCGGAATTCTCCGCGTTGGAGAACCTCACCCTGCCGTCCATGCTGGCCGGGGAGGGGAGAGGCGATGCCTCACGGCGTGCTGACGATCTCTTGGCGCGCGTCGGCCTGTCTGAGCGGCGCACGCACCGGCCGGCTCAGCTCTCGGGTGGTGAGCAGCAGCGGGTGGCCATCGCCCGCGCCCTGGTCAACAGCCCCACCTTGCTGTTGGCTGACGAGCCGACCGGCAACCTGGACCCGGAGACGGCGGACGGCGTCTTCCACTACCTGCTAAACGTGGTGCGCGAGAGCCGGGCCGCCGCCCTCATCGCCACCCACAATCCCGAGCTGGCCCGGCGCATGGATCGCATCCTCCGGCTTGAGGATGGCCACGTGGTGGAACAAGCTTAGTTTCTTCCACAGCCGCGACTCGGCTTCCGCCACTAAGTCTTTGGACATGCCGCACGCCGATTTCGTCCATCTGCACGTCCACAGCGCCTATTCGCTCTCCGAAGGCGCCATCAAGATCAAAGAGCTGATCAAGCTCTGCCAGCGCCACAACATGCCG
>JANQIA010000320.1 GCA_028282405.1 Rhodovibrionaceae bacterium | reverse complement strand
CGAGGCGCTGTCCATCGCCATGACCAGGATAACCACCAGCACGATGATGTAGAGGGTGTTCTCCCAGTCGCGGGCGGTGCGCATGGTCTCGACCAGCAGCAGGCCGATGCCGCCGGCGCCGAGCGCGCCGATCACCGTGGCCGAGCGGGTGTTGGACTCGAGATAGTAGAGCCCCTGGGAGACGAAGATCGGCAGGATCTGCGGAATGACGCCAAAACGATAGCGCTGCAGCCGGTTGGCGCCGGTCGAGCGCACGCCCTCGACCTGCTTGTTGTCGATGTTCTCCAAGGCTTCCGAGAAGAGCTTGCCCAGGGTGCCGGTGTCGGTGAAGGCGATCGCCAGGGCGCCGGTCAGCGGTCCGAGGCCGAAGGCGCGGATAAAGATCAGCGACCAGATCAGCATATCGATGCCGCGCAGGAAGTCGAAGACCCGGCGCACGAAGAAGCGCAACACCTGCGAGGGCGTGAAGTTGGAGGCGGCAAGGAAGGCCAGCGGCAGGCCGACGAAGGCGGCGGTGAAGGTCCCCAGCACCGCCATCAGGATGGTCTCCAAGAGGGCGACGAAGACGTTGCCGTGCTGCCAGTCCGGGTTCTCCCAGAAGGTCTGGAAGATCAGGCCGACGTTGGAGGTGTCCGGGTCGAGCCGCTCGTTCGAGAACGCGAGGTCGGTCAGCTCGCCGAACGACAGGGTCGAGAGCGGCGAGTTGAAGGGGAAGAAGAAGTTCTCCCAGCCGAAGAAGTAGCGATGCACCTCGATCTTGCTGCGCGAGACCTGGACCCGCTTGCCCAGGGTCGGCCGCGCGTCGAACTTGCGCGGGTTTAGCCGCATCCACTCCGGCTGCGGCCCGGGCAGCGTGGTCTCGACGCCATCCTCCGTCGCCTGGGCCACGATGGTGCCGTAGCCGGGCACCTCGAAGATCGCGCGGTTGCCGACGATCTCGGCGGTGTGGCCCTCGCCGAGATCGATGAGCGCCCGCTCGTCGTCCGGCAGGGCGACCCAGGGCGGCGGCGTCCGGTAGCGCGAGGTGCGCTCGCCCTCGATGGCGATCTCCAGCTCGCCGCTGCGCAGGCTCTTGGTCACGTGCACCTTGTGGGCGACCGAGTCGGTGCCGAGGATCAGCGCGCGGTCCGGCTCCGCCTTGGCCAAGAGCCCGGTGACGTCGAAGGCGTTCCAGGTATAGGCGAGATAGACGAAGACGACGGCCAGCACGGCGAAGCCGCCCCAGGCCTTGCGCCGCACCTTGGCGAAGATGGCGGTCGAGCGCTGGGCGCCGAGGTCGAGCGTGCTTGCGGCGTTGGCCATTCTGCCCTCCCCCTAGTGCCGCGCTTCGCTGCCGACGAGCTGCCGGCGCAGGTAGGAGGAGATCTGATCGATCACCACGATGGAGAGGAACAGCAGGACGAAGAGGGCGGCGGTCTCGTCGCCGGCGCCCTGCCCCCAGCCGATAGTCCGCCGCAGCTCGGAGCCGATGCCGCCGGCGCCGACGAAGCCGAGGATGGCCGAGGCCCGCACGTTGATCTCGAGGCGCAGCAGGAAGTAGCTCATGTAGTTGGGCGCGACCTGCGGAACCACCGCGTAGCGCAGGCGCTGCAGCCAATTGGCGCCGCAGGCCTTCAAGCCCTCGATCGGCTTGCGGTCGATGTTCTCGTTCACTTCCGAGAAGAGCTTGCCGAGGGCGCCGGCCGTGTGGAAGGCGACGGCGATCATCGCCGGGACCGGGCTGGTGCCGAGCACGAAGATCAGGAACAGCGCGATGATCAGCTCGGGGAAGGCACGCATGAAGTCCATGCTGCGCCGGACGATGGGGATGGCCCAGGGCCAGACGTCGAGGCCGCGGGTGCTGAGGAAGGCCATCATCATAGCCGCGGCGCCGCCGAGGATGGTGGCGACCAGGGCGATGTTCAGGGTTTCGATCAGCGCCGGCAGGAACTTGACCAGCAGCAGAAAGAACGCGCCGCCGGACTGCCAGGCTTCGATGACGATCTCGCCGGGATAGTCGAAGAACTTGCTGAGCCCCGGGATGAAGCCGCCGGAGTTCATCGAGTTGGCCTGGCCGTAGCCGGCGATGATCACCGCCGCGGTGACCAGGATCATCACGCCCGTATAGAGGCGGCGGCGCTTCTCGAGGTGGAGGATCTCTTCCTGTAGGGCGGCAACCGACATGGGGCTCTGGCAAAAAAGCGGTAAAGGAAGGGCGCGGACCCGGCTGGACGCCGGGCCCGCGCTCCCTCGCGGTTCAGTGAAACAGGCTGGCTATCGCTTACTGCGACTTCAGCCGGCGCGCTTCGATGATGGCTTCGTAGGCGCTGTGGTCGATCGGGGCGATGCCCTTGATCTCGCCGGCCATGAAGCCGTAGGCGCACTCGGGATCCATGGACTCGAGGCTGGCCACCAGACCGACGACCTGCATCTTGACCTTCTCGGGCAGGTCCTTGCGCACCACGATCGGGCCCTCGGGGATGACCTTGGAGCGCCAGATCTCGGTCAGCTCGGTCATGTCGACCAGGCCGGCATCGGACGCCTTGCGCAGGGCGCCGCTGTTGAAGCCGTCTTCCCACTCGCCCAGGCCGTCGGCCCAGGTCACGCCGGCGTCGATGTCGCCGTTGTAGACCGCGACGATGGTCTGCTCGTGACCGCCGGTGAACCTGACATCGCCGAAGTATTGGCCCGGCTCCATGGGAAAGCCGGAGGCCGGGATCTCGATGGAGGGGATGAGGTAGCCCGAGGTGGAGTTCGGGTCGCCGAATCCGAAGACCTTGCCTTCCATGTCCTTGAGGTCGTCGATGTTACGATCGGTGCGGGCGAAGCCTATGGAGTAGTAGCCGTAGGACCCATCGGTGTTGATCTTCACCAGCACCGGCTCCACCGCATCGGGGTCGGTCAGGTAGACCTTGGCGTAGCCGGAGGCGCCGAGCCAGGCCAGGTCGAGGTTGCCGCCGAGCAGGCCTTCGATAACGCCGTTGTAGTCGGCGGGCGCGAAGAGCTTGGTATCGACGCCGAGCAGCTCCTCGGTCTTCTCACGCAGGCACTCGTTGGAGCGCAGACGGTCGGAGGCGTTCTCGCCACCCAGGATGCCGATGCGGAACTCGGTGATCTCCTCCGCAACGGCGGCGCCGGACATCAGCGCACAGACGGCCGCCGCGGCGGCCAGACGATTGATCAGCTTCATTGGACTCTCCCTTTACTGACCCGGTGTTGACCCAGTTCTCTTGTCGCTGGGTCGGTTAGACAGCCGACGAACCGACGGCCGTAGCCTCCGGCACCGACGGCGCGGCCTTGCTGCGGCGACCCGCCAAGGCGGTCGATGTCACCGACTCGTCGAGGTATCCCTCGGCGCCGTAGATATCGCGCACCACCTCGGGCCCGAGCTCGGTGGCCGGGCCGTCGAACACCAGCTCGCCGGCGCGCATGCCGATCACCCGGTCGCAGTAGTTGCGGGCGGTATCCAGGGTGTGGAGGTTGCAGATGACGGTGAGGCCCTCTTCCTCGTGGATCTGCCGGAGCGCGCCCATCACGACCTCGGCGCTCAACGGGTCGAGCGAGGCGATCGGCTCGTCGGCCAGCACCATCTTGGGGGCCTGTACCAGCGCGCGGGCGATGGCCACGCGCTGCTGCTGGCCGCCGGAGAGGGTTTCCGCCCGCTGCAGCGCCTGATCGGCGATGTCGAGGCGGTCGAGCGCCGCCAGGGCGTCGTCGACGTCGCTGCGGCTGAAGATGCTGAACATGCTGCGCAGGGTGCCCTGCTGGTTGAGCCGGCCGAGCATGACGTTGGTGACGACGTCGAGCCGGGGCACCAGGTTGAACTGCTGGAAGATCATCGCGCAGTCGCGCTGCCAGCGGCGCATCTCGGCGCCCTTGAGCTTCAGGACGTCGCGGCCTTCGACCAGGACCTCGCCGGCGGTGGCCGAAGTCAGCCGGTTGACCATGCGCAGGAAGGTCGACTTGCCGGCGCCGGAGCGGCCGATGATACCGATCATCTGCGGTTTGGCGACGGAGAAGGAGACCCGATTGACCGCCGCGAGATCGCCGAACAGCTTGGTGACGTCGCGGACTTCCATGGCCGCGACGGGACTGGTGGCGGCGCCCAGAGCCGAAACAGACGCAGCCGCACCGTTGAAGCGCGTCACGTTCTCCTCGTCACGACCCGTCCCGGTCATCGTGCCCCGAACTGTCGTCTACAGGCGTTGTCCGCCCTCATTTTCCCGGTCCCCACGTCCTTGTCGCGCCTGGTCGGCAGGGACTGTCCGCGCGCCGAAGCGCGGCAGCCCTCTTGCCCGGGCTTCTACGGACCGGTCATTTAGCTTTTGTGACGGTGGTATTTAGAAAAGATTGCAGGCGTCCGCCGACGGTGGATGCCTTCTGCGCCCGCCGGTCGGGCCTTGCCGCTATTTCCGCAAGGCGGCGTCCGCGCGCGACGAGGTCTCGACCAGGGAAATGCAGTCGTCCCGCGCCCCTGTCGCCGTCTCGCACTGCAGCACGCTGTTGAGCAGCATCTGGCCGATGTCGGCGCAGCTCAGCCCGGGGATGTCGAACAGCTTCACCACGGTCTTCTGGTCCGGCATGCGCCCGGCATCCAGCGCCAGCCGGGTCTCTATGATGCCGTCGGTGCGGAAGAGGATGAGATCGAGACGCAGGGAGGAGATCGCTTCGCCCAGCTTGTTCTGGAAGACCATATAGGCGCGGCAGGCGTTGTTCTCTCTCTGTTCGAGCTTGTTGAGCTCGATCGGCAGGGAGGGCTGTGCCAGCGCGCTGTGCGGCGCCGACAAGAACGCGCCGGCCAGCGCGGCAAGCGCGACGACCAAGGTCCGACGGCGATGCGACATATGCTCCTCCTTCGCGAGGTGAAAGCCTCAGAACACGGATGTGCCTTAGAACACAAAGGTATGGATAACGTTGACGCGCGGGGGAGACAACGCGCTTGTTGCCGCCCCGCGGCCCGCGTCCAGCGCCCGCCGCCAGGCAGGCGTCGCTGCCATGCGCTCCCTTGATCGGGCCGGGAGCGGCGACCATTTAACAGTCCGGCGGTGCCGTGACGGGCCGCCGGCACGCCGCTCGGAACGGGCGCCGTGCGCCACCCGGCAACCTTGCTCGACTGAGGAGGCTGCGAGATATGACGCGTTCGACCCTGTTTAGCTCGCCCCTGCTGCTCGGCTTCGATCAGCTTGAAGATGCTTTGAACCAGGTTTCGAAGCACGGCACGGACGGCTATCCGCCCTACAACGTCGAGGAGCTGAGCCCAGACCGCCTGCGCATCACCCTGGCCGTGGCCGGGTTCAGCCGCAGCGATCTGTCCATTCAGCTCGAACGTAATCAACTCGTCATCGAGGGCCGGCAGCAGGCTTCGGAAGACGCGGTCTACCTGCACCGCGGCATCGCGGCGCGCCGCTTCAAGCGCAGCTTCATGCTGGCCGACGGTATCGAGGTGACGGAGGCGAGCCTGGAGCACGGCCTGCTGCACATCGACCTGCAGCGGCCGGAGCAGCATGCCGCCGTCCGGACGATCGAGATCGGAACGCCCGGCAAGCAAAGCGCCGAGCGCCCCGAGGAGGCCGACTGAGGGAGCGAGGGATTAAACCGGGCTTTCGAGCGTAGTAATCACAACGAAGAGGGCTCACCGGCCGGCCATGTGCGGCGGCAGCGAGTCGCTCAAGGAGGGTATGATGTCTGTTCAGGAAACCATGCAAAAACCGCTTTCACAGCAGGAATTCGCAGCTTTGGGGATGGAGGCCTTCGCCTACATCAAGCCCATCGAGCTGCAGGGCCAGACGACGGAGGGCCAGGACGCCACCATGCCGGCCTTTGCCATCTGCGCGGCCGACGGCAAGCAGTTGGCCGTCGCCGCCAACCGCGACGCCGCCTGGGCCGCCGTGGTGCAGCACGGCCTGGAGCCGCTCAGCCTGCACTGAGGCCTTTCTGGCGGCTCGAAGGCCACTCCAACGCTAACCACCCACATCGTCATGCTTGGGCGAGGCCCACTGGGCCGTCAGGCCCCGGGGCCGAGTTCCGAGCATCCACGGCTAGGTTCCGTGCGGGCCGAGGAGTGGATCCTCGGGACGCCCCGCTTCGCGGTGCGCCCAAGGATGACACACTAAGAGAGGTCGCCGGCGGTGCAGTACCACAAATCGTCACCCCGGCCTTTAGGCGAGCCCGGAACTGCGTGCAGTCCCGGCGTGCGAGACTTGGTAGCCGGGGTCCAGCCACGGGCTCGGTCCGCGCCTAACGCTGGATACTCGGGTCTCGCCGCGTAGCGGCTCGCCCAAGCATGACGCTTTGAGAGTGAACGCGAGGACGGTGCCGCACTACAAATCGTCACCCCGGACTTGATCCGGGGTCCATGTCTAAGCCTTCGCGGAAGGAGGTCACTGTGCGCGGGCTTTGCAATGGCCTCGCTCATGATTCCGCAGTTCGCAGCCAGTCCAACCATGGTTCCCGGCTCGCGGGCTTCGCCCTTGGCCGGGATGACAGTCTGAGAAGGACCGCAATCGGTGCTGTACA
>JANQIA010000236.1 GCA_028282405.1 Rhodovibrionaceae bacterium | reverse complement strand
GTATCGGTACCCTGCTCGAACGGGAACATGTTAAAAGGCTCGATCTCCCAGAAATTATCCGGGCACGTCAGATCGACCCAATCTTCGATAAGTGCCATTGTGATCCTCCGTTAGATTACCGGTTCGCCCGTCGCAGGCTTCGCGGTTTCATTCCCAACAGAGGGAGCGGCGTGGACCGAGACCTTACGTTAAGGACCCCAAGTTCCAAGCTCCCCCAAAAGTCGTACCCCTCAGTCAGGTATACGCATCCCAACAGTCAGTACTGTCCCCGATAAACTATGAATCTCAGGCACGGCGGTATGCCCCCAAATGGGGGCAATGAACTAAGCTTCGGCCAGTTTTTTCCCGGTCGGCTCGACAATGAACGGCAGAGGTTCTCTGAATGTTCGTGCCGGCCAGGTGCTTGCCGTCGACCTCGCAATAGAGCGGCAAGCACACAAAAGAATTGAGAAATTGCTGTCCAGCAACGCAGCAAACGCGTAATTTGCTTGTGCCGAGCGAGTCGCTTAACCGGCTCGAGTTTGTATAGAAATCGTTAATGCCTAGCGATGCAGGGTCCGGCAACGCCTCGCCAAGCGCGCGATCTGGTGACGGCACAAGTTGTCCGACCACTGCAGAAAGGTTGTTGCTGCGATGCCGTGCCGACCGCCGTTGCGTCTTTTTGCTGTGTTTTCAGCTCTCCTTATTCTAAGCGTTGCCGTCTTGCCGGGGTCGCGTCCTGCCGGTGCCGACAATCTCGATGACAAGGAAATGGCAACCAAGCTGGCCAATCTGCTGCGCGCCGGACGCAGTGTCGTCTCGGCCAACCAACCTCTGATCAACGATCCGGAGATCGGCGAAAAGAACTTCACGGGCGACAAGCTGGTGAAAGAGGCCGAGGCGATCTACGGCGAGCGTACCGGTTCACTCTTGGCGCCGGAGGGCCTGTCAGAGCGCGACAAACGCCTCATCGCGGCGCAGAAAGAAGCGATGTTACGCATCGTCGATCAGCATCAGGCCGACATCGACAAAGAAGGTGTCGGCTTCAAGGGCTTCATACCGGCGGTTTTCGCCCGCCTCGTCAACGAGGAGTTCGAGGCCCTTGCCGGCAACGAGGCGCGCGTTCGCGTCACGGCCCCCATGAACCTGGTCCGCAACCGCAAAGCGCGCCCCGACGCTTGGGAGCGAGAGGTCCTGGAAACACGGTTGCTCGCTGCCGATTGGCCGAAAGGCCAATACTATACGGAACGGGTCGAGTTCGAGGGGCGTTCGGCCTTTCGCATGCTGTTGCCTGAGTACTACCGTCCGTCCTGCCTGTCCTGCCATGGAGGCCCCCAGGGAGAGCTGGACATCACCGGCTACCCCAAGGAAGGCGGCAAGGAGGGTGACCTCGGCGGTGCCATCAGTATCGTCATCTTCGAGTGAGCGCGCGCTGATGACTGCTTTGCGCTCATGAATGCCTCGCAGGCCGGCATCGGGGACACGGATGAAGCGGCGGCGCGCCCGCTTGCGCAGGGTTTCCTTGGCCGCCTACCGATTTGGGCGAAGCTCGCCCTGCTCACCGGTGCGGGCCTGATCAGCCTGATCGGCTCCTCGTTGTTTCTCCTGTCCGAGCTACAGCAGAGCGCCGCCCGCACGGAGCGCATGAAGCAGCTTTTCGACGTGGTCGAGGAAGCCGGAGCTGCCCACACCACCTTCGGCGAGCTGCGCTACTGGCTGACCGATCTTTCTGTGAGTCTGCTGGTCACCTCCGAGCGCAACGCGGAGGAAGCGCGCCAAAGGCTCGACGGACATTTGGCGCGCATTGCCGACTACGATCCGGACACAGTGGCCGTTATTCGAGGTGAGGTCGAAGCCTACATCGCCGACGCCATCGATGCGGCCGATGCCTACACGGACGACAACCGCGTCATCGGCAACACCATACTGGCTCAGGCCCGCACCCACAGTATCGCCGTCGACGGAGCCCTCGATGCGCTGGTAGCCCAGGTCAACGCCGCCGCAGTGGAGGAGCGGCGACAGGTGGCGGCCTTGGCCGACTACTCGGCCGAGGTGGCGCTCTACATGGTCATTGCGCTGACAGTCATCGGAATTCTGCTGACGACTGTCGTTCTACGCTCGATCGTCACGCCTCTACGGCGGCTGCGGGAGGCCACGGCAGCCGTAACGGCTGGCAACTATCAGGTGGCCATCCCCTCCGGCGGCAGTGACGAGTTGGGCGGCATGGCCGACGCCTTGCGTCTGTTCAAGGAGAACGCCATAGCACGCGCGCGGCTGGAGGCTGAGAACGAGCGCCAGCGCCAACGCATCGCCACAGCCATCGAGACCATTCCGGACGGTTTCGTGCTCTACGATGCCGAAGAGCGGATGCTGTTGGCCAACTCCAAGTATCGGGAGATCTTCCCCGAACTGGTGGAGGTCGCGCATCCTGGCGCAAGCTTCCGAGAGGTGCTGGAAGCGCAGGCCAACAGCAGTCGTTTCTCGCTCAATGGCCTTTCGCTTGAGGACTGGGTCGAGAAACGCTTGGCTCACACACGCGAGCAGGGGGATTTCGTCGAGGACCGACAGTACGGCGAGACCTGGGTGCGAATCACCAAGCGCGAGACGCCCGATGGCGGTCGAGTCGCCGTCTATACCGACATCACTGAGTTGAAAAAGCGTCAGGTCGAGCTGGAGGCGGCGCGCTTGCAGGCGGAGGAGGCGAACGAGGCCAAGAGTCGCTTCCTCGCCTCCATGAGCCACGAGTTGCGAACGCCGCTCAACGCCATCATCGGCTATAGCGAGATGCTGATCGAGGAGGCGCGCGATCTGGAGCAAGAGGCCTTCGTCCCCGACCTGGACAAGATTGCCGGTGCCGGGCGCCACCTGCTCTCGCTCATCAACGACGTGCTCGATCTCTCCAAGATCGAGGCCGGCAAGATGGAGGTCTTCACTGAGGACTTTGCGGTCGAGCCTGTGTTGCGCGACGTCACGAGCACGATCCAGCCGCTGATCGACAAGAACAACAATCGCTTGTCCCTCGAGATCGCCGGCCCTTTGGGTGCGATGAACTCTGATCAGACCAAGCTGAGGCAGAATCTCTTCAACCTGCTGAGCAATGCGGCCAAGTTTACGGAGAACGGAGAGGTCACGCTCCACGCCGCGCGTGAGGAACGCCCGAATGGCGACTGGCTGGTCTTTCGGGTGACCGATAGCGGCATCGGCATGACCGAGGAGCAGACCGAGAGGCTCTTTGCCGCTTTCACCCAGGCCGATGCATCGACCACCCGCAACTACGGCGGCACAGGCCTCGGGTTGAGCATCACGCGCAGCTTTTGTCGTCTGACCGGTGGTGAGATCTCAGTCGAGAGCACGCCCGGCGTCGGCTCCAGCTTCACCATGGAACTGCCCGCTGTCTGTCCGCAGCACATGCTCTGTACGCCTTGTGCACCCTGTGGCGCGCTGGCGGTCCTGGAGGCCAAGGACGGCTACGTGTTGATCATCGACGACGAGCCGGAGGCGCGCCAGGTGATCGCGCGCGCCCTCGGCGAGGCTGGCTTCACCTACCGTGAGGCGGCGAGCGGACCGGAGGGCATCGAGATCGCCCGCGAGGCCAGGCCTCAAGCCATCGTGCTCGATATCATCATGCCGCGGCAGGACGGCTGGTCGGTGCTGCGTGAGCTGAAGGACGATCCGGAGCTGTGCGATATCCCGGTCATCCTGGCCACCGTGCTGGCCGACCGTGAGCTGGGCCTGGCGCTTGGCGCCGTCGAGTATCTGACCAAGCCAATCGACGCCGAGCGGTTGATCGCCACCCTGGAGAGCACGGGAGAACTCGGCGGGTCGGCGGGCTCGGTGCTGGTGGTCGACGACGACAGCACCTCCCGCGACCTCCTGCGTCGCATTCTGGTCAAGCAGGGCCTCACCGTGCACGAAGCTGCCGACGGGGCGCGTGGTCTCGAGCAGATGCGGCGGCTCAAACCCAATGCGGTGCTGCTCGATCTGATGATGCCGGTCATGAACGGCTTTGCCGTCTTAAGCGAAATGCAGCGCGATCCGGCGTTGAGCGACATTCCAGTCATCGTCGTGACGTCCAAGGACTTGACCGGCGGCGAGCGCAACTGGCTTCGAGAGCATGCGGTCTCTGTCATTGCCAAGGATGCCGGCACCCGCGAACAGTTGGTAGGGGCTCTTGAGCGACAGATACCGGCGGCGATTCCGGCTAGCATCCCAACAGCCGTGCCGGGAAAGACCGCAGACAGCGCGAGCAGCAACCAAGGTGAGTAGATAGAGTTGACGATGGCACGCATTCTGCTGGTCGAAGACAACGAGATGAACCGCGACATGCTCTCCCGGCGCTTGAACCGCCGCGGCTTCGAGGTCTTGATCGCCGAGGACGGAGGACTCGCCGTTTCCATGACGCGCGCCGAACGGCCGGACCTGGTGCTGATGGACATGAGCCTACCGGTGATCGATGGTTGGGAGGCGACCCGGCAGCTCAAAGCCGATCCGGAGACGGCAAGCATCCCAATCATCGCGCTGACCGCCCATGCCATGGCCAGCGACCGTGAGCAGGCGATGGATGCCGGCTGCGACGACTATGACAGCAAGCCGGTCAACCTGCCGCGCCTGCTCGGTAAAATCGATGCTTTGCTGGCGCGCGATGGAGGCGACTCCGGCTCATCTTGAGAGACGCTGGGGCAGTGTGAGGCATGACGCAGAACGCCGAACGGAACGCCGGGACAGGCGGCGAGCCGGTCACGGAGGATGAGGAAGAGCTCCGCAAACGCGCACTGTCCGCCTATCTGGCGCAGGACCTGGGCGGCCCGGCTCGCGACATCCTTGGCTTTCTCGATCTTGCCGTCGAGCAGGCCCGCGAGCTCAAGCTCGACGAGCTGGTTCCGGATTTCGAGAGCACCAGCCAAGCCGCCGATGCGCTCAACCGCCTCCTCAGCCGACTGATCGAAGAGGGCTTGGGCGAAGGGCATACCGATGGCGACGGCCTCGGCGGCGAGCTGAGTGCCAAGCTGCGCCATGATCTGCGCACGCCGCTCAACGCCATCATCGGCTATTCCGAGATGATTGCCGAGGAACTCGCCGACCTGCCCCAAGAGGCACCCAAGATCGAGGCCCTAAGAAGCGACGTTGCGGTGATCCGCGCCGAGGCCGGCGTGCTTCTCGAGCGTATCGACGCGATTGTGGACTTCTCTTTCGCTGAGGCGGGCACCTTGCCCGCAACCTCCGAATCCGCCGCCCACACTGCGGAGGACGTCGCCCACAGCCTCGCGGCCATGGCGAACGGGGAAGGTGGCAAAGCAACTCGCCAGGTCGGGCGTATCCTGGTGGTGGATGACATTGCCAGCAACCGCAGCCTGCTGTCGCGGCGCCTGACCCGCGATGGGCATACGGTGCTGCTCGCCACCTCCGGTGCCGAAGCGCTCGACTGCCTGGCCGCCGTGGATATGGACGTCATCCTGCTCGACGTCCTGATGCCGGATATGAACGGCATCGAGGTGCTGGCGAAGCTCAAGGCCAACCCCGATTGGGCGCGCATCCCCGTCATCATGATCTCCGGTCTGACCGAGATGGACGCGGTCATCCGCTGCATTGGCGCCGGTGCCGACGACTATCTCGCCAAGCCCTTCAACCACGTGCTGCTGCAGGCGCGGATCAAAGCCTGCCTGGAGCGCAAGCGGTGGGCCGACCGGGAGCGGCAATACCAGCGCCGCATCGAAGCGGAGAAGGAGCGGGCCGACGCACTCCTCCACGCCATCCTGCCGGGCCAGGTGGTGGCGCGCCTGAACGGTGGCGAGACGGTTATCGCCGACCGCTTCGACTCGGTCTCCATCCTCTTCGCCGACCTGGTCGGCTTCACGCCCGTTGCGGCCCAAACCTCGCCAGTCGAGCTGGTCCAGCGTCTGGACCGCATCTTCGGAGAGTTCGATCGCCTGGCGGCCCACCACGGCGTCGAGAAGATCAAGACCATTGGCGATGCCTATATGGCTGCCGCCGGCGTGCCCGAGCCGAGCTCGGATCACGCCGAGCGGACTGTCGCCCTTGGCCAAGCCATGCTGGGAGCGGTGGAGCATGCCGACCCCGAAGATCGCCCTTTCGAGATCCGCATCGGCATACACACCGGCCCCGTCGTGGCCGGCCTTCTGGGCCAATACCGCTTCGTTTACGACGTCTGGGGCGAGACGGTGAACATCGCCAGCCGGCTCGAGGCGCACGGCCTGCCCGGCCACATCCAACTTTCCCAAGCCACCCTCGACGCACTGAGCCAGGGCGGTTCAAAAGTCCCGCCGGTCACCCCCCGCGGGCAGGTCGCCCTCAAAGGCATCGGCGGCATCGAGGCATACCTGTTGCAGGCGTGACGGGGGAGCCCGGCCGCTCGACCGGAGACTATAGGCCCATCGCCTCGGCGTAGCGGAGCTGGAAGTTGTGCACGGCATGCTCGGAGATCGAACTCCGGGCCTCGTCGCTGACGAAGCGGCCCTGGCGATAGCCGCGGGACTTCAGCCCCTGATGCACCGATAGGCAGATCGCTTCGTCCTCGGGCCAGAGCACCTCCCAGCGGTAGCGTAGACGCTCCGCCGCAATGGTCTCGCCCGGCACGGTCAGCATGATGCTGTTCATCACCGTGGTGCCGGGGTCGGCGGGCGTGAAGCGGAAACCGCCCAGGGCGCGGCCGCCGGGGAGCACGCTGAACTCCATATTCGGCCAGAGGTGCCAGAAGGCGGCTTCTTGCACCGGCTCGCCGGCGTCGACCTTATAGGCGCTGTTCTCGCACTTGAGGAGCCGGCCTTGGCTCTTCAGCCATTTGCCGTGGGCGACATAGCGGTAATCCTGCATGTCGATCAGGTCGACAAAGTCGCGGTGTGCCGGGCCGCAGTGGTAGCACTCCAGGCAGTTCTCGGCGAGCACCTTCCAGTTTGCCGCGAGGGTCGAGCCCTCCCAGGCCGTGCTGTCGACGACCGAGGGGTTGACGCGGACCTGGTCGAGCCAAGGCAGGCTCGCCGCCATGTCCTGGAACATGTCGCCGGCGACCTCCGTGAGGGGCGGTGCCTCGGCATCCAGGTTCACGAAGACGAAGCCCAGGGCGACCTCGACCCGCACGGGCTTGAGCCCGAAGTCCGCAGCATCGAAGCCCGGCAGTTCGCGTGTCAGGCGTGCCGGCAGGTGTGTGCCGTCCAGGTCATAGCACCAGGCGTGATAGGGGCAGACCAAGCGCTTCTTCACTTGCCCGCGGCCGCTGACGAGCTGGTGCGCCCGATGCTGGCACACGTTGTAGAAGCCGGCGATGCCGCCGTTGCGCTGGCGCACCACGAAGACCGGCTCCTCGACGATCTGCCCTGCGACGTAGCAGCCCGGCTCCGGCAGTTCGCTCTCATGGGCGATGAGCTGCCAGCATCGGTCGAAGATGCGCCGTTTCTCCTCGGCGAAGACCGCCGGGTCGGAATAGAGAAAGCCCGGCAATGTGGGCGAGCGGCGGGCATCGCTTTCGAGCGGGCGAAAGCTCGCCATCCGGCTGCGGTCGAACTCAAGGACCATGGCACACCTCCCCGACAGAACGTCACGATGCGGGCGACCGAAGCGTCTCTCGCCGGATTTGTTGTAGCATTTTATTGTACAATTGTTCAATATATGTCGTCGGGCGCCTATACGAGCATCCCGGAGGAGATGAGATGCCCCGTACGGGCGCGGCGAAGCAGCGAGCAACCAGGCAGAGACTTAGTGCGGACGAGCGGCGGGCGCAGATCGTCGAGGCAACGATCGTCTGCCTCGCCAGGCGTGGACCTGAGGACTGGACGCTGCGCCAAGTGGCGCGGGACTTGGGTGTCGCGCCGAGCCTGGCGACCTACTTCTTTGCCACCTGGAACGATCTGCTGGTCGAGACCTACCGCGCTCTCTCCGGCCGCTTCCAGTTGGAGATCGTGCAAATCGAGTGCGCTGAGCTCGACGGGCGGGCAACCCTAGAGGCGATCGTCGCGCTCTATCTTGGCGAAAGCGCTCTGGGCGAGACGGCCAGTGCTTACATCGCACTCGGTGCTTTTGCTCGACAGGAGCCGCGATTGCGCTCCGAGATGACGGCCTACAGCGACGTCGCACAGGCGGCTTTCGCTCGCGCCCTGACCGGCTATGCCCGGGACCGGGGCTTGGAAGCCAGTTTCTCTGCCACCGCGCAGGCACTCTATGTCTTGCTGGAGGGCTTCTGGTACGACATGGCCGTCAACCCGAGCCGCCAGTCGCCTGCTCAGGCGCGCGCCAGTTTTTGGGCCTTTCTCGATGCGGCGCTCGATGTGAAGAGCCGTTAGCGTTGCGTAAGGAATGCACCACACCTCTGGAACTGCCCTCGGACGCTCGGCTAGAATGACAGGGTAGTTGAGGAGATTTGATGCAGCGTTTCATCACCTGCCTAGGTGCCCTGGCCTTGCTCGGGCTTTTGGCGGCCTGCGAAATCACGATTGATGAGAGGACCGGGGAGAGCGACGTGAGTGTGAAGCTGCCCGGCTCCGAAGCACAACGCGTGAGCCTCGAAAGGCAATGGCGCAGGTGCATGGCCTACAGTTCGCGGAGCGTCTGCGAACGTCGGATTGGCTGGGTTCCGCCCGGCCAATAGCGCCAGCTCTAGGCCGCGATCATATAGAACTTGCGCAGGGTTTCGGTGATCTCCCAGGTGCACTTGGTGCCCTTGGCGATAAAGAAGCTGTCGCCTGCCGCGAAGGTCTGCGCCTGACTATCCGCATCGGTCAGGGTCACAGAGCCGGAGAGGACCGTCATCATCTCGTGTACCGGATAGCTCTCAATCTCCTCCCGGCAGGGTGCGCACTCCCATACGCCAGTGAGGATGGACTCGTCGGGTGTGGCAAAGGCCGTGTGGTTGGTCTCAGTCTTGTCTGGGCCGGTGAAGGCATCGGGCGCCGTGAGGCTGGAGCGATACACGCCTCGTATCGGTGAACCTGGGCGGGACGGATTGTTGTTTCTGTTAGCGATCAGCAGCGATGGGAACCTGGAAGATGAACACGCCAGGGTCGGCTTCCGTCGTGCCAACAATGGAGCCATCGCCCGTGACAATGCCACTGAAGCCGCAGTAGACCGAAGGTAGGAAGCGGCCGTATGGACGATCGCCAACAGCATTGGCTCCGATCACCAAGCTGCCGGTATAAAGGGCAGCTTGTTTTGCATATTCGACGGCACTGAAGCCGCTAGACCCGCATTGATCAACCTGTCCCGCAGTGACGCCCCAAACGACTAGTATCGTTTGCGCACCGAGGTTTTTCACGCGGTCGAGGGCTCTAGTGTCGTAGGTATAGGCGTCAGCGCAGACCAGGATCGCAGTCGTACCCAATGGCGTTTGGGCCACGCCAATGTCACTCACTGGTGAGGAGAGATAGTTGCAGCCGCCACCTGGATTCGTAACTGGCGGCGGGCATTTCTGCGGGTCGAAGGCGTTCTTCAACACGCTGTATTTCCTGCTATGCAGAACCAGCGAGCCGGTAGGGTCGATCACCACGCCGGAATCGAAGGTAAAATGGACTGAGCCGCCTGCTTGTGGCCCTTGTTCTGCCATTCCGAAGGCTATCCAGATCTCGTGTTGCTTGGCGATCTTTGCCAAAGCGTCGGTTGCGGGCCCCGGGATAGGATCCGCAGCCGTGAACACGGCCGGGTTCAGCCAACCGAGATAGGCGGCTTCGGGGAAGACGACGAACTCGGCACCACGGGCTTTGGCCTGAGCAACCATGGCATTGATCATGCCCCAGTTACCGACATCGAGGGAGCGCAGTTGAACCAGCGCTACCGTGACCGTCTCGATGCCGAGGAACTGGGAGTGGTTGTGAAATGCCCTTGGCGCCGGGTTGTCCGCAGCGACCATCTTTGAAATTGCAAATAGGACACAGAATACAATCAAAACGACAAAACGATGATGTTTGGTCATTATCACCTCCGGTTTAACCGGATCAGACTCGAGATATTATCTTAAGTTGAATTTCCGGTCAATCCGATGCCTAACTTTCGGCTATCTACTTGGCGCGGAACTGTTCTAACCGCTGTTTCCGGGAGGCAGCGTAGATCAGGCCGTAGATACCGATCACGACGCCGGTGAGAGCGGTGAGCTGATAGGTTTGCACTCTCTCGCCGAGGAAGAGGATGGCGAGCACCATGGTCAGCGCCGGCCAGGGCGCGGAGATGGAGCTGGCCATGGAGACGTCGATGTGGCGGACGGCATAGAACCAGAAGATCAGTTCCAGGTAGTAGACCAGACCCATGATCAGGGCGAAGGTCTGGAAATCGATACGGACGAACTGATCTACCATGCGGCCGGGCCCCGCGACCGCCAAAGCGACGATGCCCAGGAAGCCGACCGACACCAGGACGCGGAAGAAGGTCACCTGTGCCGGGGTGATCGGGGTGCGGTCCAGCACCTCCTTGATGATCACGTGAGCGACGCTCCACAGGAAGGGCACGATCAGCGCGAAGAGGAACCATGTGGAGAAGCCGTCGACGCGCCAGGTGCCGCCGGTGGCGAGATAGGTGAGGGCGGTCAGCAGCAGCAGGATGAAGAAGAGCTCGAGCGGGCTCTTGCGCCGCTTGAGGAAGATCGTCTCCCAGAGAATGGCGAAGAGGGGATAGGCCTGGATGGCGATGGCGGCGCTGACCGCGCCGGCCTTCTCGACCGCCAGCACGTAGACGTAGGTAGAGAGCCCGAAGATCATGCCGGTCGCCAGGATGATCGCGATGGTGCGGCGCTTGAGGTCTGGCGGCAGGTGCGCGGCGAAGATGCCCTTCTCGTTGGACGCCAGCTCACGCAGGACCAGGGGTAGGGAAAAGAGCAGCTGCCAGAGCGAGAGCCAGAAGGCGAAACCCAGCGCATCGAAGTCGGCCGGGCGGCTGTTGGCGATCACCGGCATGGTCCCGAGAATGCCGAGGCAGACGAATGCGTAGGCGATACCCAGCTCCGGCCGGCTGTGTCGCGGTGAAACGCTGTCGCTCATGATCTTCTCTCAATTGTCATAGCAATATGTATTGATTGACTTGACAATATGAGATGATCAATCAAAACATTGTTTCATGACAATATGGTGCCCCAGTCTGGCGGGCCGCCGTGGACCCAAGTATCTGCAGATCGCCGAAGCGATCGGTGAGGACGCGGCTGCGGGAACTCTGCCGAGCGGCGCGCGCTTGCCGCCGCAGCGCGAACTGGCCTATCTGCTCGGCGTCTCGCTGCAGACGGTGAGCCGTGCCTATGCCGAGGCCACGGAGCGTGGTTTTCTCAAGGGCGAGGTGGGGCGCGGCACCTACGTGCGGGACGGCAGCGCTATGACGGCGGAGCTGCCCTCGGCATCCCTGGCTCGCCCCGAGTCAGGGCCGATCGACTTTTCCCTCAACCTGCCGGCACCCAGCCTGGCCGCGGAAGCCTTGGCCCAGTCTCTGGCCGCGCTATCGGGCACCGGCGACTTGGCATCTCTGCTCGACTATCAAGTGTCCGGCGATGCCGCCGGTGGCAGCAAGCGCCACAAGGACGCGGCAGCGCAGTGGCTTGGCCGGGTCGGGTTGGAGGCTCGCGCGGAGCACTTAGTGCTGACCAGCGGCGCGCAGCATGGGCTCCTGGTCGCCCTCATGGCCTGCACGCGCCCCGGTGACGTGCTGCTGACCGAACCACTGACCTATGCTCCCATCACGGCCATGGCCCAGCGCCTCGGGCTGAAGGTTGTCCCTCTCGCAAGTGAACAAGAGATGCTCTGCCCCGATGCGCTGGAGGCGGCCTGCCGCCGCGTTTCGGCCAAGGCGCTCTATTGCCTGCCGACACTGCACACACCGACCACCCAGACCCTGGACGCCGAGCGTCGTGCCGCCGTCGCTGCCGTGGCCAGCAAGTACGATCTCATACTGATCGAGGACGACGTCTTCGGCTTTCTGCCTCCCAAGCGGACCTTGCCACTCGCCTGTTTTGCGCCGGAGCGGACGTTCTACGTCACCAGTGTTTCCAAGAGCCTCGCGCCCGGCTTGCGAGTCGGTTTTCTGCACGCCCCGGTTGCGCTCACCCACGCGGCCCAGACGGCAGTCGGTTTGTCGAGCTGGATGCCGCCGCCCCTGATGACGGAGGTCGCGGCGCGTTGGATCGAGGAAGGAACGGCTGACCGTCTCAACGCCTTTCAAAGAGACGAAGCGGCGGCGCGGCAAGCTCTCGCGCGGGCATCGTTACCGGTCGAATTGGTGCAGGCCGACCCGCATGGCTTTCACGTTTGGCTGAAACTGCCTCCCGGCTGGAATCCCGAGGTCTTTCGCATGGCGGCGACGGACCGCGGCGTGACGCTTCTGGCCGGCGCGGCCTTCGCCGTCGACCCGGCGCTCAACACGAATGCGGTACGTCTTTGTCTCAGCCATGAAAGCAGCCGCGTACGAGTCCGCGCGGGCCTTGCGATCATCGCCGAGCTGTTGGAGAGCGGCGGCGAGGGTGGCGCCCTGGTCCTTTAGCTGTTTTGTCCGGCGCCTCGGCTTTCTTGCCTTCACGCGGCCACGGTGCCGGCTTTACCGTCCCTTCACGACAAGCCGGGCAGTTAGAGACCGGCCACACGTTCCCAGCCTCCAGCAGTACCCTTAGCCGAGCCAGATGATCGCCGCAGCTCTCGCCCGTCTCCGTTTCGCTCGCCATTTGAGCCCGCAGCAGGTGCTGCGTCGTCTGGCCTTGCAGGGCAAGCGCCGGAGCTTGGCAGCCCTGGCCCAACGGCGGCCCTCGATGCGGCAGCCGGACGGCGGGCCGGCGCCACACGTCAAGGCAGAGCTTCCTCGGCCGCTCTTCCCGCCGCGCGGCGGCGCAACCAAGACGGCAGACGAGGGCTGGGAGATGCGCTTCTTGAAGCGCAGCCACGCGTTCGGCCCGGAGATCGACTGGGATTACAAGGAGACGCAGCAGGGTGCCTGCCTTTGGCAGATGAATCTGCACTACATGGAGTACCTGGAGAGCTTGCCGGCTGAAGACGCAGTGGCCCTGATGGAGGATTGGGCGGTCAAGAACCCGCCCTATGGCCCCGACTACTGGTTGGCGACCTGGAACGCCTACAGCCTCTCAATCCGCGCCGTGGTCTGGATGCAGCAGCTCGCGCGCCACAGCGGCACGATCTCTCCCGAGCATCGGCCTGCCATCCTTGTCTCTCTCCGCCAGCAAATCCGCTTCCTGCATGCCAATCTGGAGCGGGACATTGGCGGCAATCATTTAGTGAAGAACATCAAGGCGTTGCTGTGGGCTGGTGTCTTCTTCGACGACGCTGAGTTCGCCGGCGTAGCCGCCACCGGCCGCCGGCTGCTGCAGCAAGAGATCGCGACCCAGGTGCTGGCCGACGGGATGCACTATGAGCGTTCGCCTTCCTACCACGCGCAGGTCTTCGCCGACTTCCTGGAGTGCTATCAGGTATTAGAGGCGGGCCGCCTCAAAGACCGGCTCGGTGAGGTCTTGGACCGCATGGCGGTGGCCTTGCGTGCAACCACCCTGCCCGATGGCTTTCCCGCGCTGTTCAACGATGCGGGCCTCACCATGGCCTATGCTCCGGCGGACTGCTTAGCCGTGCACGCCCGTTTGCGCCAGCCGCTCCCGGAACCGGGCACTGCAGTCGCCTTGCCGGCGGCCGGATACTATGGTTGGCGGAATGGCAGCCATCAACTTTTGGTCGATTGCGGCGCGCTTGGGCCGGATGGGCTGATGGCACACGCTCATGCCGATATTCTGAGCTTCGTATGGAGCCCTTGCGGCGAGCGCATGGTGCTCGATGCTGGGGTTTACGAGTACCGGGCCGGCGAACGCCGTGCCTATGCCCGAGCTACCAAGGCGCACAACACCCTAACGCTCGACGACCAGGACCAGTGCGAGTTCGTCGGGCCCTTTCGGGTCGGCCGCCGCTCCCACGGTCGCTGCACCCGCTTCGAGCCCCGCGATGACGGCCTTGTTCTGGAAGGTGAGCACGCAGGCTATGCGCATCTGCCGGGCGGCCCCGTTCATCGACGCCGCTTCGAGCTTACATCGGCGGGGCTCTTCATCGAGGATGAGGTGATCGGTGGAACCGGTCAGGCGGCCGTGGCACGCCTCTTGTTGCACGAGGATTGCCAGGTGAGCGAAGTCGGGCCAACGCTGGTCGTCGAACGCGGCGCCTGTCGCCTCACGCTTGAAAGCTCCGGTTGGATGGCGGTGGAGGAGGCTTGGCGCTACCCCGACATGGGTGAGGAGGTGCGCTGCAAACGTATCTGCATCGCTTACGGTCCGGCACCCTGCCGCGGCCACATCCGCCTCAGCTTTGAGACAGCGTCGAGGTCGGAGGAGGGGCGGGCGTGAGGATCCTCTTCCTCTCCCACTACTTTCCTCCGGAGATCAACGCCCCGGCCTCCCGCACCTATGAGCACTGCAAGGTTTGGGCCGCCGAGGGTCACCAGGTCACCGTGGTGACCTGCTTCCCCAACCACCCGGCCGGCATCATCTATCCGCCCTACCGCAACCGTTTGTGGCAGCGGGAGGAACTGGACGGCATCGAGGTGATTCGTCTCCTTACCTACGCCACAGCCAACGAGGGCTTCGTCAAGCGCACCGCCAACTACCTGCTCTACCTGGTCATGGTGACGCTCTTTGTCTGGCGCCTACCCAAAGCCGATGTGGTCGTCTCCACCTCGCCGCAGTTCTTCTGTGGCCTTGCAGGCTATCTGGTCAGCCGCGTCAAGCGGGCGCCCTGGGTGCTGGAGATCCGCGACCTTTGGCCCGAGTCCATCCTTGCCGTGGGCGCGATCAAGAACCGACGCATCATCGCCGCGCTGGAGTGGCTGGAGCGCTTCGCCTATGCGAAGGCCGCCCGCATCGTCTCGGTCACGGACTCCTTCGTGCCCCACATCGAGGCACGCGGCGGTGCCGGCAAGACTGAGGTGGTGAAGAACGGCGCGGACTTGAGCCTCTTCAAGCCGCAGCCGCGCGACGAAGCCTTTGCCAAGCAGCTCGGGGTCGAGGGCAAGTTCGTCGCAGCCTATGTCGGGACTCACGGCATGGCCCACGGCCTAGACAGCCTCCTGGAAGCCGCCCGACTGCTGCGCGACGATGAGCGCTTCGCCTTCGTCATGGCCGGCGGTGGCGCCGAGCGGGCGCGGCTGGTGGAAAAGCGAGACGCTTTCGGCCTGGGCAACGTGATCATGCTGGAGCAGATGGCGAAAGAGGACATGCCCCGGCTCTGGTCGATCTGTGATGCCAGCCTGGTGCTGCTCCGCGACCTGCCGCTCTTCACCTCAGTCATCCCCTCGAAGATCTTCGAGTCCATGGCCATGGGCGTGCCCATCCTGCTTGGTGTCAGGGGAGAAAGCGCGGCAATCATCGAGGCGGCCGGCTGCGGCAAGGCCATTCCGCCGGAAAACCCTGAGGCGCTGGCCCAAGCCCTGCGGGAGATGGCTGATGACCCGGCGCTTTGCGCGCGCTGGCGCGAGGCCGGCCAAGCTTATGTGCGGGAACACTTTGACCGGGCGGTCCTGGCCGGGCGCTTTCTCCAGATTATGACAGAGGCGCACAACTCCCGTGACGCAGGCCGATGACGAGTCCCGTTGACGGCGCCTCTCGGGCTTTCTAGCATTCCCTCTCCGCAGGGGAGTCCCGCCTAAGGGACTGAGAGGCTGACAGCGCTGAGGCGCGGCGCAGCGACCCTTTGAACCTGACCCAGTTGATACTGGCGTAGGAAGCGCGGGACGAAGGGCCGCTTTGCATCAGAATGGGTCCGTCATCGTCCCGAAAGGGCGCAGCCCCTCTCCCTACCATCAGTGGCATCCGGGTCCGACTTGAAGCGAACGCTCGAGGAGAGACCGCATGACCAGTTCCCAACCGACCATCACCACCGGCAGCCTGCCGGCCTCTCGCAAGATCTATGTGGAAGGCCAGATCCATCCGGACATCCGCGTGCCCATGCGCGAGATCTCCCTGCATCCCACGGCCGAGGAGCCCCCGGTCACCGTCTATGATACCTCGGGCCCTTACACGGACCCGAACACCAAGATCCATATCGCCGCTGGACTTGCGCCGCTGCGCCGCGACTGGATCCTGGGTCGCGGCGATGTGGAGCCCTGCGAAGGGCGCGCCGTTCAGCCGGCCGACAACGGTTTCGTCACCGGTGACCGCCTGACGCGCGCCTTTCCCCACCGCCCCCAGGTGCTGCGCGCGAAGGACGGCCGGGCCGTGACCCAGCTCGCCTACGCCCGCGCCGGCATCGTGACGCCGGAGATGGAGTTCATTGCTATCCGAGAGAACCAGCGGCGCCAGGCGGCGTCCTCTGGCCCGCGCGACGGCAACGACTGGGGTGCAAACATCCCCGAGTTCGTGACGCCGGAGTTCGTGCGCGACGAGGTCGCTGCCGGCCGGGCCATCATCCCCGCCAACATCAACCATCCAGAGTCTGAGCCGATGATCATCGGCCGGAACTTCCTGGTGAAGGTCAATGCCAACATGGGTACCTCGGCGGTCACCTCTTCCATGGCCGAGGAGGTCGACAAGATGGTCTGGTCGATCCGCTGGGGCGCCGACACGGTGATGGACCTTTCGACAGGCCGCAACATCCACAACACCCGCGAATGGATCATCCGCAATGCCCCGGTGCCCATCGG
>JANQIA010000233.1 GCA_028282405.1 Rhodovibrionaceae bacterium | reverse complement strand
CCCGGCTCGCGGGCTTCGCCCTTGGCCGGGATGACAAGCGGAGGAACTGCGCGGTCAATGCCGTCCCGCAGGCGTCAACACGCCCGCGGCTCGCCATGCTTTTGCCTTTCCGCGGCGCTGCTGCATGCCCTAGAGCAGTCGGCAGAGGTCTGAGAACTGCGCCCAGCGATGTCGCTTCTTCGCTCCTTTGCCACGGTCAGCGGCTTCACCGCGGCCTCTCGCGTGCTCGGCTTTCTGCGCGACATCCTGATCGCCAACTATCTCGGCAGCGGGCCTGTCGCCGACGCCTTCTTCGTCGCCTTCCGCATTCCCAACCTCTTCCGCCGGCTCTTTGCCGAGGGCGCCTTCAGCGCCGCCTTCGTGCCGGTCTTCGCCAAGTGCCTGGAACAGGAGGGACGGGCGGCGGCCCGCAAGCTCGGCGAGGAGGTGCAGGCGGTGCTGGCGCTCGGCGTCTTCGCCTTCACCGCCCTGGCCATCGTCTTCATGCCCTGGCTGATGCCGCTGATCGCGCCCGGCTTCCGCGACGACCCCGAGCAGATGCAGCGCGCCGTCGAGCTGGCGCAGATCTGCTTCCCCTACCTCTTCTTCATGTCGCTGACGGCGATGCTGAGCGGCGTGCTCAACTCGGTCTATCACTTCGCCGCGGGGGCGGCGGCGCCGGTCGCGCTCAACGTCTGCTTCATCGTCTCCCTGCTGCTCATCGTGCCGGCCAGCGAGGAGCCGGGGCAGGTGCTGGCCTGGACCGTCACCGTCGCCGGCGTGGTTCAGGTGGCCATCGTGGTGCTCGTTTGCCGGCACCTCGGCATGGCCCTGATGCCCAGCCTGCCGCGTCTCTCGCCCGGGGTGCGGCGCATCTTCAAGCTGATGGGGCCCGGCGTGCTCTCGGCCGGCGTGCTGCAGATCAACATCCTGGTCGGCACCATGATCGCCTCGCTGCAGGCCGGCGCCGTCTCCTGGCTCTACTACGCCGACCGGGTCTATCAACTGCCGCTGGGCCTGATCGGCATCGCCATCGGCGTGGTGCTGCTGCCGGACCTGACCCGCAAGCTGCGCGGCGGCAACAGCGAAGAGGCGCTCCACAGCCTCAATCGCGGCGTCGAGATGGCGCTGCTGCTGACCCTGCCGGCGACGGCGGCGCTCCTGGTCATCCCCGTGCCGATCGCCGAGGTGCTGTTCGAGCGCGGCGCCTTCACCGCCGCCGACAGCCAGGCGACGGCCCAGGCGCTCTTCGCCTTCGCGCTCGGCCTGCCGGCCTATGTGCTGGTCAAGGTGCTGCAGCCCGCCTTCTATGCGCGGGAGAACACCGTGACCCCCTTCCACTTCGGGGCCATCGCGGTGGGCGCCAACGTGGTGCTCAGTCTCGCGCTGTTCTATTGGATCGGCTTCGTCGGCATCGCCCTGGCGACGGCGGCCGCCGCCTGGCTGCAGACCCTGCTGCTCGCCGGCCGACTGCTGCGCGACGGCAGCGCCCGG
This sequence comes from Rhodovibrionaceae bacterium, assembly GCA_028282405.1. Lineage (GTDB taxonomy): Bacteria > Pseudomonadota > Alphaproteobacteria > Kiloniellales > DSM-21159 > JANQMX01. The sequence continues at coordinate 1,511 of JANQIA010000233.1, read as the reverse complement.
CCCGACGGTGCCCTGCTGCGCCGGCTGCCGCGCAGCCTCCTGGCCTCGGCCGTGATGGCGGCGCAGCTCTGGGGCCTGCACCAGGCACTTCAGCCTTGGCTCGAAGCCGGCGAGGGGCCGGCGCTGCTGGCGCTCGCCATCCTGGTCGGGGCAGGGCTCGCCGTTTTCGGGCTGAGCGCCTTGCTGTTCCGCGCTATCACCTTGGCCGAGGTGCGGGCTCTGCTCCGCCGACGCCGTAAGCCGGCGACTTGATTAAGAGGGTCCCTCACGGCAATAACCCGACCTGCCCTGTTGGGCACCTTCTATCCACCTCTCAGCTTCCGTGAGCCCGCGACATGTCCCGCGTCTTCTCCGGCGTGCAACCGACCGGCAATCTCCACCTCGGCAACTACCTCGGCGCCATCCGCCACTTCGTCCCGCTGCAGGACAGCCACGACTGCATCTATTGCGTGGTCGACCTGCACGCCATCACCCAGTGGCAGGACCCAGCCGAGCTGCGCGCCAACACCCGGGAGGTCACCGCCGCCTATCTCGCCGCCGGCATCGACCCCAAGCGCGCCATCATCTTCAACCAGAGCCAGGTGCCCGGGCACGCGGAGCTGGCCTGGATCTTCAACTGCGTCGCGCGCCTCGGCTGGCTCAACCGCATGACCCAGTTCAAGGACAAGGCCGGCAAGGACCGGGAGAAGGCAAGCGCCGGGCTCTATGTCTATCCCAACCTGATGGCGGCCGACATCCTGCTCTACAAGGCGACGCACGTGCCGGTCGGCGATGACCAGAAGCAGCACCTGGAGCTGGCACGCGACATCGCCCAGAAGTTCAACCACGACTTCGGCGTCGAGTTCTTCCCGCTGATCGAGCCGCTGATCCTGGGTGACGCCACCCGGGTGATGTCGCTGCGCGACGGGGCCAAGAAGATGAGCAAGTCCGACCCCTCGGACATGAGCCGCATCACCATGACCGACGACGACGACGCGCTCGCCAAGAAGATCCGCAAGGCCAAGACCGACCCGGAGCCGCTGCCCGGCCCGGACGTGCTGTCGGCCGATGGCAAGGTTCCGGAAGAGACGCGCAAGGCGCGGCCGGAAGCCTACAACCTGCTCGGCATCTATGGCGCCCTGGCCGAGAAGGAGCTGAGCGCGGTCTTGACCGAGATGGAGGGCCAGCCCTTCTCAAGCTTCAAGCAGCAGCTCGCCGATCTCGCCATCGCCACCCTGGGCCCGATCGGCGGCGAGATGAAGCGCCTGATGGCGGCACCCGATGCGGTCGACGCCGTGCTGCGCGACGGCGCCGAGCGCGCCCGCGAGCGGGCCGAGCCGATCCTGAAAGAGTGCCAGGACATCGTCGGGTATTTGCGGCCGTAAACGGGCGCAAATTTTGTTTGGCACCTTCGGTGCTGCGCTGTTCCGTCCTGTGCAACCGGTTAGAAGGGTTACAGATTGGACCGGTTACATAGGTGACAGTCTTCCTGCTTTGTTCGCGTGCCTTCGTGCGCCTCTTGGCGGTCGGAA
>JANQIA010000213.1 GCA_028282405.1 Rhodovibrionaceae bacterium | reverse complement strand
ACGTGGAAATGGCGCGTTGGACCACCCCTTCGCCAGAATGGCCTGCCGAAGGCTCAGTCAGATCTGCGTGAGAGGGCGGCTGGCTACTGCGCGGCCTGTACGGCGGCCGGCGCGAACTCCGGATGGCCGGCTCCTTCGCCGACCATCCGGAGTTCGCCCCGGCCGCTGTACAGGCTGCGCAGTAGCCAGCCCCCCTCTCACGCAGATCTGACTGAGCCTTCGGCAGGCCATTCTGGCGAAGGGGTGGTCCAACGCGCCATTTCCACGTTATAGTTCTGTGAAGGATGCAAAAGCACCAAGTGGCTGTGGCCAAAGAGCCGCCGGCCGAAACAAAACACAGAACGGGAGGTAAACGAATGAAACTCCGCAAGGAACTGGCTTGCCGGGCGGGCGCGCTGGCGCTTGGCACGGCTTTTCTGGTGGCCGGCAGTGTCGGCGCCCAGGCCGACGAGTGCGAGACCATCACGCTCGGCGCTGCAATCTCGCTGACAGGCAAGTATGCGACGAACGGGTATCACACCCAGAACGGCTATGAGTTCGCCATCGACAAGATCAAGGAGAACGGCGGCGTCCAGGTCGACGGGAAGTGCTACAACTTCGAAGTCATCTACTATGACGACGAGTCGAAAGGCGATCGCGGCGCGACCCTGGCCGAGCGGCTGATCAACCAGGACGGCGTGCAGTACATGCTTGGTCCCTACAGCTCCGGCTTGACCAAGGCGATCGCGCCGGTGACCGAGAAGTACCAGATTCCCATGGTCGAAGCGGAGGGCGCCTCGCGCTCGCTCTTCAACAAGGGCTACAAGTACCTCTTCGCCGTGCTCTCGACCTCCGAGCAGTATCTCGCTTCCGCCATCACGCTGGCCGCCCAGGTGGCCGAGCAGAACGGCAAGAGCCCATCGGACGTGAAGGTCGCGGTGGCGGTTGAGAACGACCCCTTCTCGCTCGACATCCGCGCCGGCGTGCTGGAGGACGCAGGCAAGTACGGCATGGACATCGTCGTAGACGAGAAGCTGCCGCGCGACCTCTCCGACATGAGCGCAATCCTGACCAAGGTGAAGCTGGTCAAGCCCGACGTTCTGATCGTCTCCGGCCACTCCAAGGGCGCGGCCACCGCCGTCCGTCAGATCGGCGAGCAGAACATTGCCGTGCCCTTGATCGCGGTCACCCATTGCGAAGCGGCCGATGTCACCGGCAACTTCGGCAAGGCTGCCAACGATATCCTCTGCTCGACCCAGTGGGCCGAGACCCTGTCCTACGAGGACCCGATCTTCGGCAGCGCCGCGAACTACGAGACGGAGTTCAAGGCGGCCTATCCCGAGTACGCCGAGAAGAAGGTGCCCTATCAGACCGCCCAGGCCTCGGCCGCGGTCTACGTCTTCAAGGACGCCTTCGAGCGTGCCGGCTCGCTCGACAAGAACGCGCTGCGCGACGCCATCGCGGAGACCGACCTGATGACCTTCTATGGTCCTATCAAGTTCTCGGAGAACGGCAACAACATCGCCAAGCCGATGGTGCTGCGCCAAATCCAAGACGGCGCATACAACGTGGTGGCGCCGGCCGAGTTCGCCTCGCACAAGCTGAACTGGCCGCGCACGCCGCAGTAATCCGTGGAGAGCTTGCGACGCCCCGGTCTCGTGATCGGGGCGTCGCTGCCCACGTCCGGCGGCAGAGCGCCGCCCTGACAAACTCCTAAGCGACCACTGACGCGACACCCAAAGGGGGCAGTCCGGCGCATGGACCAGATCATCGGCAACCTCGATCTGCTGCTGCAGTTTCCCATCGTCAATCTCAAGATCATCATCGACGGGGTGATGATCGGTGCGCTCTTCGCCTTGGCGGCCTACGGCCTGGCTTTGGTTTGGGGGGTGATGAACGTCAAGAACCTAGCGCAGGGCGACTTCGTCATCGCCGGCGGATACACCGCCTGGTGGCTGGTTCAGCAAGGCATCCATCCCTTCCTCGGCGTCGGTGCCGCCTTCATCGTCATGTGGGGGATCGGCTGGGTGGTCTATAAGCTGGTGATCTCACGCGTCATCCAACGCGACCTCTTCACCTCGCTTCTGGCCACCTTCGGCCTCGCCATCATGATGGCGCAAATCCTGAACCTACTGTTCGGCTCCGACACCCAGAGCGTGCAGCTCGACTATGCGACCTTCCATTTCGCCGATGGCCTGATCGACGTACCGGCCGCCAAGTTGATGGGCGTGGTGATGGCCATGGCGCTGGCCGGCGGCGTCATCCTCTTCATGAAGCGCAGCCGCATGGGCCAGGCCATTCGCGCCACGGCGCAAGACCCGCGGGCGGCGCGGGTGATGGGCATCGACACGGAGAAGATCTACTCCTTCACCTTCTCGCTGAACGCGGCGATCTGCGGCGCGGCGGGCGCCATCATCGTCATGGCCTGGGTGATCCAGCCCTTCTACGGCATCACCTATTCCATCCGGGCCTTCGTCATCGTCACCGCGGCCGGCCTCGGGAACCTGCCGGGCGTCATCGCCGCCGGGCTCGGCATCGGCGCGCTCGAGCAATACGGCAGCCACATCCTCGGGATTGGATACCAGCAGGCCGTGGCTGTGCTGCTGCTCCTCCTCGTGCTGCTGGCCCGCATGCTGCAGCAGCGCCGCCAGCGCCAGGTTCTTCGCTAGGGGATGGCGGCGATGAACCTCTCGAAACCGGCTCTCTACATCGTGCTGTTGGTGGTCATCGTGGCGGCGCCCTTTCTGCTGCCCGCCTACAAGACCCAGCTCGCCACCCTTTGGCTGATGATCATCGTGGCCATGACCTGGGACATGACCGGCGGGCAGATGGGCTACAACTCGCTCGGCAACATCTTCTTCTACGGCACCGGCATGTATGTCGCCGCCGTCATCACCATCGGCATGGTCTACGATGTAGGCGACTATACCAACGCGGCCGGGGGCGGCATCTACGCCTTCACCGAGACGCAGTACTTCACGGGCCTGGTTCTCGGCTGCCTCGGGGCCGGGCTGTTCTGCGCGCTTTCGGCGATCGTGATCGGCTGGCCGACCTTCGGTCTTCGTGGCCCCTACTTCGCCATCGGCACCTTGGGCATGGCCATCGCGGCGGGCGAGCTCGTCTCCAACTGGGAGTGGCTGGGGGCCGGACAAGGCGTCTCCATGCCCAACTATCCCGGCGACTTCGAGACCTTCAAGCTGCTGATCTATTTCATCTACGCCGGGGTCGGCGTGCTCCTCTTCATCTTTCTCAAATGGCTCTACACCACGCGCTTCCGCTCCGCGATCAACGCCATCCGCGACGATGAGGACAAGGCGGAGGCGATGGGGCTTCGCACGCTCTGGTACAAGCTCCTGACCTGGTCGATGGCGGCCTTCTTC
>JANQIA010000209.1 GCA_028282405.1 Rhodovibrionaceae bacterium | reverse complement strand
GCAACGACAGCCGAGGCGATGCGGTACGCTTCGCCGAGGCGGGTCTGGGCGGTTATGCGCCCTTCGACTTCGAAAGAAAGGCGCGCCAGCCGGACGGCTCAGACGTGACGGTGGCCTTCTCCTTGGCCTTCGCCACGTCAGAGGCCATGCCGCGCGCCGCCTGTTTCACCTGCCACAACCGCTTTCCGCAGCACTTCTGGAAGCCACAATACCAGCAGCACGCCAACGGTGCCGAAGGCATCGCCGAGGTGGTGATGGTGGCCAATCAGCCGCCCGAGCAGCGAAAATTCTTCGACAGCTTCACCGGCGTTGCAGCCACAAGCAAAGACGAGCGCATCACCTACGCCGTCGGCCCGCACGGCTTCTCGGTGGTGACGCCGCAGAGCTACACCGAACGTTTCGGCCAGCCGGCGCCGAGCCTAGACCAGGGTCCGCGCTTTGCTGCCCTCGTCGTGTCCGGGAAAGGCTTGGCCAGCGGCATCACGCCGGCGGCCGAGGCCCACGGCATGCTGATCGCCAGACAGACGAGCAGCGCAGCAGCCGCTTGAGGCCCCTCCGGCTTTGCGGGACAATCGCGCGACGACTCGCCTAGCCCAATCGCCGATACCGCCATGCAGCCCGCCTCTCCCCTTCCCGCATCGCTCGAGCCCGGTGACAGCCTTCCCGGCTTCCTCCTCAAGGACCCCTTGGTGCGTCCGGTCGGCATACCGCGCGACCTCTCCGGCAAGGCGGTGGTGCTGCTGTTCTTTCCGAGCTACTGGGCGCCCGGCGTACAGCAAATCCTCAAGGGCTTCGCAGAGGCTGGCACGGCGCTGACGGAGCGGGCCGACATTTACGCCATCACCGGCGATAGCCTGGAGAAGAACGCCTCGGCCGCTGCGGCCTGCAAAGCGCCGATCACCTTTCTCACCGATGCCGCCGGCCGCGTGACGGAGCTCTATGGCCTGCCGCGGCCGGCGGCAGCCCAGCCGGCCGTCCTCGGGGTCAGCCATGTCTCCAGCTTCGTCGCCGACAGCAATGCCCGCATCTTGGCGATCCAGCGCCAGGTCGGCGAGAACGACCATGCCGCAAAGCTCCTCGCGCTGCTGGAGGACCAGGGCAGCGATGTGCAAGAGATGCGCGGCTTCGCACCGGTCTTGATGGTCCCGCGCGCTTTCAGCCCGGCCTTCTGCAAGACGCTCATCGAGGCCTACAAGACCGGCGAAACGAGCGTGACCGGTTCCCTGCGCGACTATCCGGACGGCCGCCAGGTCCACCACATCGATCGCAGCATCAAGTCGCGCAGCGACCATGTCCTGGACGGTGCGCTGGCGGACGAGGTGCGCCAGTTTCTACGGCGCCGGGTGGTGCCGGAGATCCACAAGGCTTTTTCGTTCCAGATCACTCACTTCGAGACCTTCAAGGTAGCATGCTATACGGCAGCCGAGGGCGGCCATTTCAGCGTCCACCGGGACAACCTGACACCGGCCGGCGCCCACCGCCGCTTCGCCATGTCGCTCAACCTCAACAGCGAGGACTACGAGGGCGGAACCCTGCGCTTTCCGGAGTACGGTCCCGGCCTCTACAAGCCGGCGACGGGCGAGGCCGTGGTCTTCTCCTGCTCTCTGCTGCACGAAGCCATGCCGGTGACCGCAGGCACGCGCTACGTGCTGCTGTCATTCCTCTATGGGCCCGAGGACGAGAAGCTCAGGCTGGCCGGCAAGCGCCAGCGCGAAACGCGGGTCGTCGGCCGCTAGGCAGCACGCTCGGCCAAGGCCGGCCCGAAGAAGCCGTCGAGAAAGTCCATGAACCAGTCGTGCTGGGCCTGATCGTGCGCAGCACCCAGCACGTCCTGCTCCTCTCGGGTCTGCGCGCCCGGCTTGCCGTAGGCGGCCCAGGGAGCCTCCTGCCAACGCCGGAAGCCGTCCCGCGTCACCTCGGGATGGAACTGAAAGGCATAGGTCGTTTTGCCGTAGCGCATGGCCTGGTTCGCGAAGGCCTCGCTGTAGGCCAGATGCTCGGCCCCGGCGGGCAAAGCAAAGCCATGAAAGTGGCATTGAGAGACATGCAGGCTGCCCGGCAAGACGCCTCTGCCCGCCTCGGTCGGATGGATGGGGTAGTAGCCGAACTCGTGCGGCTCGCCCGGCTTCGGCCCGACCTCGGCACCCAGCAGATAGGCGATCTGCTGAGCGCCCTGGCAGATACCAAGCAGCGGAATGTCCTTGGCCATGCAGCCTTCGAGCCAGCGGTTCTCCTCCTTGAGAAAGGGGTGCTCGTCGAGCGCGAAGGCGTTGAATGGCCCGCCATAGATGACACAGGCTGCGACAGACTCGTCAGGCACACCCAGACGATCGCCCTTGAAAGGCGCCCGCTCCTCGACCGCAGCGCCACGCTCGGCGAAGAAGGCCGCCACCCGGTCGTCATAGGGCCTGTCGCCGTGACGGATGGAAACCACGCGTCCTGCCATCGCTTCTTCTCCTCTCCCAGCGCAATCCTGCCGAAACGGCGCTGCAGATCTTCAGAGCTAGTGAAACTCGCCGGGGAATTATAGCCTGAGGACGACTTGGCGGGGGCGCATCCCCGCCGTCCGACGCCTGGACAGAGAACTGCGAGGTCCCATGCGTACCGTCGGCGCTTTGATCTTCCCCGGCTTCGAGCTGCTCGACCTCTTCGGGCCGCTGGAGATGTTCGGCATGCTGCGGGAGCAGCTTTCCATTCGTCTGGTGGCCGAGAATCGCGAGGCTGTGCCGAGCTCCCAGGGGCCACGCTCCCTGCCGGACGACGCCTTCGCCGACGGCGGGTCTTACGATGTCCTCCTCATTCCAGGCGGACGCGGCACACGGCAGGAGGTCGACAATCCGTTCTTAATGGATTGGCTGCGCACCGCCTCGCAAGATGCCGAGATCACCTCCAGCGTCTGCACCGGCTCCGCTCTTCTAGCCCGCGCCGGCCTGCTCGACGGCCGGCAGGCGACGACCAACAAGCTGGCCTGGGAATGGGCCACCTCCTACGGACCGAAGGTGGACTGGCAACCACGGGCCCGCTGGGTCGTCGATGGGCACTTCTACACCTCGTCGGGCGTATCCGCGGGCATCGACATGAGCCTGGCGCTGATCGCCGCCCTGACCGACGAAGCCACCGCCGACGACGTTGCCCGCTGGGCCGAGTACCAGCGCCACCGCGACCCAGGAGACGACCCCTTCGCCGAGGCAGCCGGGCTCTAACGCCAAGCCAATTCGCCTTGCTTGGCTGCCTTCAAATCCTGACGCCTAACTGCAATCTAAAAGCTGTTCCCCGCGAATGGCCTTTTATGTTAAAGGTGTATTCGAAATCGGCGGGAAAGCCGATGCACGTGGGACACTTTGGGGTGGGGATAGGGACGATGCGAACCATCGGTTTGGCGGTCGCTGCGGCAATTGCCGGCAGCCTCGTGACCGCCGAGGCTTCGGCCATGCGCTTGGTCGAGTTTGAGTTTGAAGGAATGGCCGACGAGGTTCGCGCCTGGCATCCGTCTTTTGGCTATGTCGGGAGCGATAGGCCAATATCGGGTCGCATTACCATAGACTTGGATGCTCCCGACAAAGGCGATGACACCTGGAGCCGTTACAACGAAGCCGTTCGGGATATCTCTCTGAGCCTCGAGCTTCCGCTCGGGCCGGTAACCGGCGGCTACTCATCCGAGTTTATTAATACGTCGGATCAAATCATACTTCCGCCGCTTCGGGGCGTCTCTCTCGTTTCTCAACCAAGTTTTCCACCAGGAAGTGATTCCCTCAGAATCGGCTCCTTTCTGTCCAATGAACCGTCATACCTCGGCAGCAGGTCCGGCACGTTCTTTCAAAGCGGAGCCGACTATTTCGTTACATTGAGTGTGTTTGAGATGTCCAGCTTCGGTCCCGACGACTTGATCGACACAAACGATCTGACCGTAGCCAACATCTTATCGATGGCCGACCAAGGCTTTGGCTTCCGGATTTTCGGGGACACGATTGCGGTCGGGAGCTCCTCAGGCCCCGTTGTCTCTCCCGACGTCTATGTCGAACCCAGCACGCACGGCTTCAGGGTAAGCGGCACGATCACGTCATTCACCGTTCCCCAGCCCGTCCCCCTCCCTGCCGCGGCCTGGCTGCTGCTCTCGGCCTTGGCGGCGCTTGCAGGGGTCAAAGCCTGGCCGCGTCTGCGCCGGGCATAAACCCGTTCCCAAAAAGAAGAAGGCCCGCGGCGATTGGCGACGCGGGCCTCTATCGGCCGGCTTGGGGAATGCCAAGCCTATGTGCCTCGATCACTAGGCGCGCCAGAAAGGCTTGTCCGCCTCGATCTCTGCCTCGACCCGGGTCAGGCCGATGTCGCGCAGCAGACGATCGTCGAGAGACAGCAGGTAGCGCCGTTGCTCGCGCCGGCGTTGCCAGAGCGCCAAGGTCTCGACAGCGCTGTGCGCGGCGTGCGCCAGGCCATCCCAGAAACCCTTGGACTGCGTGCCCGCAATGTGGCCGTTGTATGTGGTTGTCGCCATATTAATACTCCTTATTCGAATAGCAGCCATGCAAAACGCACACTGCTTTCTGTTCTCTGCACTTGTTGAGCTATTTAGGCGTCCTACCGCAGTGCAGCAAGCTATTTCAATTGATACTCCAATAAGATTTTCTAATTTGTTAATG
>JANQIA010000165.1 GCA_028282405.1 Rhodovibrionaceae bacterium | reverse complement strand
CCAACGCGTAAGTGAAGCCGGCATCTCACCTGATCCCAGAATAGTTGTGCCGATTGGTGGCGCTGTGCGGATGACTAGATCTCTCAGCCCGCTTTAAAGGCGCATTAATTGCAGTCGGGACGCGTAGATTTTCCGACCAAGTATTGTGTGGACAGTCGGTGTTGCGACCTAGTCGAGTAGAAAGCCTGCCTTTCTGACATAGCGCCCGAAGCCCGCGCGTTCCGGTTTTGCATACTGGCGCGCTTTGTCCTCCGACCATCCGTAGCGGGGCGCCTCGCCGAAGTCCTCGGGATAGCGCTGGGCGGCATAGGGTTGAGCCGCGGCCCGCCGCTCGTCATAGCCGGCGACGCTCTCGGCGAGTTCGTCTTCGTGATAGCGGTCTCGATGCAGGGTCACGGAGAGCGGCAGGCGGTAGCTCTGTTTCGGCGGGGCGGCAGGGCGGCCGAGGGCCAGCGCCACGGCCGGGAAGACGTGCCGGGGCAAGGCGAGTAGCTCGCTGACCGCCTCTGCCTCGTTGCGAATGGCGCTGATCGGGCAGCAGCCGAGGCCGGCCGCTTCGGCGGCGACCATGAACTGCGCCATGGCAATGCCGGCGTCCAACGCGGCGTTGTAGAAGGCGTCGAGATGGTCGTTGGCGAAATCCCTGTCGCGCCAGTTGTGGAGCAGGCGCTGCCGCCGGTTGTTGGCGCAGAACACCAGGAGATGCGGTGCTCCAGCGATCCAGGCTTGGCCGAGCGGCCCTTCGGTCAGCAGCCGGTTAAGCGCATGGCGGAGACCTGGGTCCTCGACGACGACGATGTCGCGCTGCTGCAGATCGCTCTTGGTCGGGGCGCAGAGGGCCAGGGCGCAGAGCGTCTCGATCAAAGCAGGGTCTAACGGCTCCGGAAGAAAGGCCCGGCAGGAGCCCCGTGCCGCCAGCCTGCGCCAACTCTCCGGGACGGTCGTGTCGCGCGGCTGTGTCAGCCGCTCGCCAAAGCGTTCTTCCAGGGCAGTCAGAAAGTCGTCGGTCATGCTCCGCCTCACGGTCGGCGCGGTGCGCATCGGGCCGGATCGCCGGTCAAGCGCCTCTCGCTGCGTTGTGATCTTCAGTGTTTTCTGTGCGGGGCTTCGCATACCATATCCCCGCTTGGCCAGACCCTATCCGCCGAGATGGATGAACGGCCTACGACCACCGCATAGAGGGGCAGAGGCCATGTCGCAGAGCATTTCCATCACGCCGGTGAAGATCGTCCTCTTCCGCTGGGCCGGCGCCTGGGGGCCGTTCAAGGTCAAGGTGCCCTGCGGCGAGTGCTCGCTGACCTTGGACGTGATCAAGGACACCATGGCGGTGGAGCTTGAGGGTATCCCGGTCGAGCTTGATGTCCGGGAGTGGCTCTCCGAGTGGTGGAAGCCGTTGCTCGAGGGCGGCTGGCATGCGCCCATCGTTATGGTCGAGGGACGGCTGGTCAGCCAGGGCCATGCCCTCAATCGCGGGCTGCTGACCGAAGCGGTGATCGCTGCCCACGTGGAGCGTTCCGGCGTTGTCGGCAACCATCTTTTCGGCAAGGAAACCTGCCCCCATTGCCACCGGGCCAGGGGCTATCTCGAGGCGGCCGGGATCGACTACCGCTACCACGACGTGGTGAAGGGCCCGCGTGCGCTCTACGAAATGCTGGGTCGGGTCAAGCCGATCATCGGCCCAAAAACGCCGATCACCGTGCCGCAGATCTGGCTTGATGGTCGCTACGTCGGCGGCGCCGACGAGCTGAGCCGCTTGCTGGATGCCGAGATCGAGCCCAACCCGGACCGCGGCCGCTGCTCGCTCTCGCCCGGCGCCCGCAAGGCAGCCTGAGCCGGGGAGCGCAGCCGATGTGCGAACTCTTTGCCATGTCGAGCCAGGTGCCAGCCACGGTCAGCTATTCCCTGAACGAGTTCGCACACAACGGCAGCCATCTGCGCAGCAACCACTCCGGCTGGGGTATCGCCTACTTCGAGGAGCGCGATGTGATCCTGATCCGCGAAGCGGAGCCGGCGGCCGACAGTCCGTGGGTCCGCTTCATTCGTGAGCAAGCGCTCGCCAGCAACTGCGTCATCGCCCATGTCCGCCATGCGACGGTCGGCGAGCCGGTGCTGCGCAACACCCATCCCTTTCGCCGCGCTTTGGGTGGGCGCGTCCACGCCTTTGCCCACAACGGCACTTTGACAGACCTCGACCGGACCTATGACGGGGCTTGGCTGAGCTTTCGCCCGGTGGGCGAAACGGACTCTGAGCTGGCCTTCTGCGTTTTGCTGCACCGCTTGCGTGAGCTCTGGGAAGGCCGCGACGATCCGCCGACATTGCAGGAGCGTTTCGATGTTTTCGCCGACTTCGCGGTCGAGATGGCGGGCTTCGGTCCGGCCAACTTTCTCTATTCGGACGGCGAGGCGCTCTTTGTCCACGCACACAAGCGTGCCTTCGAAGAGAATGGGGGCTTCAGCGAGCCGCGTGCGCCCGGTCTTTGTCAGCGCACCTGCAGCCCGGAGAGCGACAGCGAGTCCTGGCATTGTCCAGGCATGGAAATCGGCATGGCCGGGCGGCGCATCACGCTCTTTGCCAGCGTGCCCTTGGAGGACGAGGGCTGGGAGCCCTTGCCGGAAGGCACTCTAGTGGCCGTGCGCGACGGCGAAGAGCTGCTACGCCGCAACCGATAGTGCGGCGGCAAAGCCCTCTATGCGCGCGGCCGCTTCGTCCAAGCGCTCGTCGGTCGTGCCGAGGCTGAGCCGCAGATGCCCCTTGGCACTGGCGCCGAAGGCATCGGCCGGCAAGAGGGCGACACCGGTCTCCGCCAGCAACCGCTCGGCGAAGGCCTGGGCACTGAGGCCGCTCCCGCGCACGTCCAGCAGCAGGAACATACCGCCTTCCGGCGCATGGCACGCCACGCCGGGCAGCCCGTCCAGCCGCTCGCTCAGTCGCCGTCGTCGGTCACGGTAGGTGTCCATCATCCCGGCCAACTCGGGAAAATCCTGTGTCAGCGCGCTGATCGCCGCGCGCTGGCTGAAGCCGGGTAGGCCGTAGAGGCTGCAGAGCAGGAGGTTGAAGAGGTGATCGGCGAAGTCGCTGTCGGGAACGATAGACCAGCCGATGCGCCAACCCGTCATGGCATGTGACTTGGAGAGCGAGCTGATCACAACCGTTCGGTCGGCCATGCCGGGCAGGCTGAGGGGGCTCACGTGCTCGCCTTGATAGACGATATCGCCGTAGACCTCGTCGGAGATGCACCAGAGGTCATGCTTCCGGCAGAGTTCGGCAATGGCGTCCAACTCAAAGCGGGTTAGGACGGCACCGGTGGGGTTGTTCGGGGTGGCGAAGAGGATGGCCTTCGTCTTGGGAGTGATCCTGTCGGCCAGTGCCTTTAGGTCCGGATGGAAATTGAGTGCGGCCGGGCAGGGCGTCGGGACCAGCTCGGCGCCGGTGGAGCGCACCACCGCTTCATAAGTCACATACATGGGTTCGAACGCGACAACCTCGTCGCCGGGTTCGAAAAGGCATTGGGCCGTGGCATAGAGCGCGCCTTGCGCCCCGGCGGTGATCACCACGCGGTCCGCCTCGATCGATACGCCGAGCTTGGCTGCGCTGCGCTCTGCCACCGCCTCGCGCAGCTCGGTGAAGCCGATGATCGGTGTGTACTTGGTATCGCCGCTCAGCATGGCGTCGGTCGCCGTGCGGATGACTCCGGTCGGGGTGTTGGTGTCGGTGTCGCCGACGGTCAGCAGGATAACATCCTCGCCCCGCGCGCGAAGGGCCAGGCCTTCCATATGGATGGCCCAGGCCTCGGCGCCCTCGCCGGCGAAGCGCTCGACGCGTGCTGCGTATCTCATGCTTGTCCTAGTTGTCTTCTTCGGTGGACGTGGGGTGCAGGCGATGGTCGTCCAGGTGTTTGTCGTCCCGGGCCCGGGCATCTGCCTGGTGAGTTTTCTCGGCTTTCGGCAGGCCGAATTGGGCGCGCCGTTCGGCTGCTTCCTGAGCCTTTGCCTCGCGTGATCTCTGCTTCCGTGCGCGTCGGAGATTGATCACTTGGCCGCTGCTCTGCTTTTTCTGCCGACAAGACATGCCAGGCTCCTCGATCGCCCTTGGAGTCTTTCATTTGCGGCTTAGAGCGTCAATTGCTTCAAAGGCTTCGACCTCTGCTTTGAGCGCTGGGCAGCCATTATATAGAAGGCTGAGAAGCTGGCGCGTGGCCAGGCAAGGCGCAAGGGTTCGCAATGAAGAAGGTTCTGCTGGTTGTAACGGGGGTCGTCGTGGTTGGCCTCGCGGCTCTTCTGCTGGCGCCCTCCTTCATCGATTGGAACCAGCAGAAAGCGCGGATCACCCAGCAGATTTTCGATGCGACCGGTGAGCGTGTCGCCATCGAAGGCGACGTCTCCCTGGCACTGCTGCCGACGCCGCGGCTTTCGGCTGCCGGCGTTCGGGCGGGGGCTGAGGGCGAGCCGGACCGCCTGACCCTGAAAAGCCTCGACCTGCAGGTGGCTCTCGCGCCGCTGCTGGGTGGCGAGATCGAGGTCGCCTCCCTGGTGATGGTCGAGCCTGTCATCCTCTACCAGGTCGACGAGCAAGGCCGGGACAACTGGCTGCCCGCTCGGGGTGATGGCTCTTCGGACGCAGCGGCAAACGGCGCCTCCGCCGCTTCGGGTCAAGGGAATAGCGACCTCGCCCTCAGGGTTCATGCACTGAAAATCGAAGACGGCACCCTCATCTACCGTGACCTTGGCGCGGGCCGGGAGGAGCGTATCGAAGCCATCGATGCCGATCTTTCGGCGGACTCGCTGAACGGTCCCTTCCGCTTGAACGGGGACTTCTCTTATGGCGGAGAGGTCTTCGAGCTGAGCGCTTCGGTGGGCCGCCTGGACCGCGGTGCTGGGGCAGGCAGTGCGATCGCGGTGACCGCGCCCGGCCTCGGCGACGCCAAGCTGGCTTGGGACGGCAGTGTCGCACCTCAAGACCCGGCGGCGCAGGGGACACTGACCTTGAGCGGTAAGTCCTTGGCCGACCTGGCCGAGTTTGCCGGCAAGCTGGGAGCCGACTTTGCGGCGCCCGAGGTAGACTACGAAGTGGTCGCCGAGCTGAGCTACGGCGAAGATATCCTTACGGTCGAGGATGCCCTGCTGAGCCTCGGCTCGAGCCGGATGCAGGGCGCCGGCCGTTTCGCCGCAGGCCCCGGGACCATCCCGGACCTCAGGTTGGAGCTTGCCGCCACGCGCGTCGACCTCGACGAGATCTTGGAGGGCTTGGCGACGCCGGGTGCAGACGCTGGCGCGGACGGACAGGGCGGCGGCGCTTCCATGCCGGAGATGGCTCTTGTCGATGTTCCCTTGCTGGGTAGGGTCACCGGCCGCATCGATGTGACGGTCGATGCCCTGGTCTATCGCCGGGATACGCTGCGCAATGCCGCCCTACGCGGCAGCTTCGACCAGAGCCAAGCCCTCTTGGAAACCCTTGGCGCGACCTTGCCGGGCGGTGCCGAGGTTGCGCTCAGCGGCAAGCTGACCAGTCCGACCGAGGGGGCCGCCTTCGACGGCGGTTTGGAGATCAGGGCCAACGATCTTCGTCAGACCCTGGCGTGGCTCGACCAAGAGGTGCCGGACGTTGCCGACGACCGGCTGCAGCGCCTTATCCTGGTGACGGACGTCTCGGCCCGGATGGCCGAAGGCGGCAACCGCTTGGACTTCAACGACCTCACGGCAGACCTCGATGCCAGCCGCTTGAGAGGTGGCATTGCAACGCGCCTCGGCGCGCGCCCGGGCATCGGCGTCGGCCTCAGTATCGATCGTCTCAATCTCGATGCCTATCTCGGGGACTCGCCGCCCCTCTTGCAGCGAGACTCCGGCCAGGAGACGGCTGAAGCCCTGAGAGGCGAGTCCACGGATGATGTCCTTGGCGGCATCCCCGCCCTGTCTCTGCTCGATCGCTTCGATGCCAACTTCGACCTTCACGCGGAGGAGGTGGTCTTGCGCGGCGGCGCCTTTCGGGAGATCCGTGCCCGCGGCTCGTTGCTGGCCGGGGCATTGACCTTTTCGGAGCTCACCGCCGACAGCTTTCCCGGCGGCTCGGGGCGGGTCAGCGGGCGCCTGACCGGCTTGGCCGACCGGCCGCAGTTGGCTGACGGCCAGTTCGACATCAGCTTGCAGGAGCCGGTGCGCTTGCTGAGCTATCTGGGGCGTCCGGCCGATGACATGGTCGCCCGCCTCGGTCCGTTGACCGCCAGTGGCGACGTCAGCGGCGATATCGATGCGATTAGTCTTTCGCTCGATGTGACGGGTTTGGGCGGGCGCGGACAGTCGGTCGCAATCCTGCGCGATCTCCAGGGTGAGCCATCGGTGGAGGCGGGGAGCCTGTCCCTGTCTGGCATGGACGGGGCGAGTGTCAGCGCCGTCCTCGGCTTGCCGGCGAGCCACCCTTTGGCTCGCCTCGGCGCGTTCGATCTGGAGCTGCAAGCCAACGGCTCGCGTGCCCAGATCGACTACGACCTCGCCCTCTTGGCGCTTGGCGGGCGTGTAACCTCGAAGGGCTTGCTCTCAGATTACATGGCGGGCACGCCGCAACTGACCGATGTCGCGCTCGCCATCGAAGGCATCGAGGCGCGCCGACTGGTGGCGCTGGCCGGCTTGTCGGAGATCGAAAGCGCGACGCGGCTGGGGCCGATTGCGCTGACCAGCACCATGAACGGGTCATTGGACGACCTCAGCTACGCGACCCGTCTTGCCGCCTTGGGCGGCGAGCTGCGCGCTGTCGGCAGTGCGCAGAATGTCTCCAGCGGTTTGCCCGATGTCGACTTCGATTTGGCCGTCACCCATGAGGATCTGCAGCGGCCTCTGACGCGCCTCTTCCCAGAGGAGCGTTTTGGGCAGCCCGGCCCACTGGACCTCAGCGCCAAGGTGGCAGGCTCACCGCTCAAGCTGTCGGTGACAGCCCTGCAGGCTCAGGCGGGGCGCACCAGTCTGGAAGGCGATTTGGCGCTCGACATGACCGCGGCGCGGCCGCGCCTCGATGCAAACCTCGCCATTGGCGATCTGACTTTGAGCGACTTTCTTGCCGACGGCAGCGGGCAAGCAGCGAACGGCGCAAACGCTTCCGGGCAAGGTGACCAGGCAGAGTCCACCTGGTCCAAGGACCCACTGCCGCTCGATCTTCTGCGGCAAACCGACGGCAGCCTGGTCGCAAGCTTCGCGTCGCTCGACACCGGAGACATGAAACTCGACGACGTCGTGCTGGATGCCAGCTTCGACGGCGGCGTCCTTACGGTGCAGCGCTTCGACGGCAAGCTCGGGGGCGGCAGCTTATCCGCTATCGGTGACCTCGATGCATCCGATCCGGCCGCTCCAGCGCAGGCCTCCTGGACTCTTGACTTCGACCGCATTCCCGTCGGGCCGCTGCTGCAGGCGGCCGGCGTCGAGCATCAGATCGATGGGCTGGTCGATGTGGAGGGCCGCTTTGCCGCGCGCGGCTCCAGCCAACTCGAGATGGTCTCGACCCTGAACGGAGAGGGCAGCGCCGCGGGCGATCTCAGCTTCCAGCCCGGCGGTCTGGAGCAGGGCGCCAATCTGGTCGCCGGCTTGCTCGGCGGCGCCGTGCGCCAGGTCCAGGGCGTCACGGACCCGGTCAATGCGCTGTTCGGCGCCTTCGGGCAGGCCCCGGTCGCCCTGTCGCTGACCTACCAGGCTGAGCGCGGGGTGCTGCGCAGCAACGACATCCTGCTGCAGGGCCAAGGGGCTCGGGTGAACGGACAAGGGGTGATGGTCGACCTGCCGCGCCGGTCCACGGCCTTGGACTTGGCGGTGACCTTGGGTGAGGACAGCGCGCCCTACCTGACCGTCGCTTTGGCCGGTCCCCTAGATGCGCCGAACACCAGCTTCGGCGGCGACATCTTGCGGCGCGGGATCAGCATCGACCCCTCTGGCGGGTCGGCGGACTCACCCGGCGACATCATTGAGGGGATCGTCGGCGGCGTGCTCGGCGTGCCACCTCGGCAGGAGAGTCAGCCCGAAAGCGCACCTTTGGGGGAACTCCCGAGCGAAGAGAGCAGCGAGCCCGAGCAGACGGAGGAGGACCCACGGGAGCAGCTCCTGCGTGGCATCTTCGAGGGCATCCTGACCCCGCAGTAGGAAGCCCACCCGTCGGTTGGTGGATGGGGCAGCCTTATCCTGCTATATTGCGACTATGAGCGATACGAACCGAAAGCAGCCAAAGGCGGAGCCGGCCAAGGAGTGGCCGAATACGGTGCGCACCCGCGAAGAGCTGGATGCGGCCCTCGAGGCTGGCCTGAAGAGCGGCGTTAGTCCTTACAGCATCGAGGAAATCACGGAGCGAGCAATCAGCCGCCTCAAGAATGGCAAGCTATAGGCTCTCTCAGCTCGCGCAGTTAGATCTAGAGGAAATCACCACTTACACGGTTCTCACATTCGGCGAGAAGCAGGCCCGGCTGTACAATACGCAGATGCACAATGCAGCGCAGACGGCAGCAGACTTTCCGTCCGTCGGCCTTTCCTATGTGACGAAGAACGGTGCCCCTTTTCAGAAGTACGATTCTGGCCGCCATGCACTGTTCTACCGGCCAACCGAAGCGGGCATTCTCGTCGTACGCATACTGCACCAGATGATGGACTTCGACGCCCACCTGGATTGATCGGTAGGCTGCGAGGGCTCGTTGTCAGTCCCTAGGCGTGAGGCGGTCTTTCGGCACGTCGCTTCAAGTCTTCCAGCACGAAGAGCCGGATGGCGCTGGAGAGGTTGGCAACCTCGGAAAGCTCCCCGCCGGCCTTGGCGAAGCGCTCCTTGTCCAGACGCTCGATCAGCCCGGCAAGCGATAGCCCGTCGCGCTTGGCGATCGCGCGCAGCTCTTCCCAGAAAGGCTCCTCCACCGAGACGCTGGTGGCGTGGCCTGCGACGGTGACCGAGCGTTTCTTCACGGACGCGCGCGCTAGGCCTTGGCCTTCTTGCGCGGCTTGGCTTTCGCCTTCTTCGCCGGAGCCTTGGCCTTTTCGCTCGGCAGGCTGCGCGGGCCGATCATTTGTGAGGGATCCACCAGTTGCTCGAACAGCTCCTCCGTCAAGAGCTCCAACGCCACCGCCGCCTGTTTCAGGGTGCTGTTCTCGGCGTGCGCTTTCTTCGCCACTTTGGCCGCGTTGTCGTAACCGATGTGGGGATTGAGCGCTGTGACCAGCATCAGCGACTCGTTCATCAAGGCCTCGATGCGCGCTTCGTTGGCCTCGATGCCCTCGATGCAGTTCTCGCGGAAGGAGTCGCAAGCATCGCCGATCAGCCGTGCCGACTGCAACAGGTTGTAGATCATCATCGGCTTGAAGACGTTGAGCTCGAAGTGCCCGTTGGAGCCGGCGACGGTGATGCCCGTGTGATTGCCCATCACTTGGGCGCAGACCATGGTCAGGGCCTCGGCCTGGGTCGGATTGACCTTGCCCGGCATGATCGAGGAGCCGGGCTCGTTCGCCGGCAGCAAGAGCTCGCCGAAGCCGCAGCGCGGGCCCGAGCCCATGAGACGGATATCGTTGGCGATCTTCATGAGGGAGGCCGCGACGGTATTGAGCGCGCCGGAGCATTCGACGATCGCGTCGTGCGCGGCCAGCGCCTCGAACTTGTTGGGCGCGGTCTTGAAGGGATAGCCGGTGATCTCCGCGACCTCCTTGGCGAAGGCCTTATCGAAGCCCTTGACGGCGTTGAGCCCCGTACCGACGGCGGTGCCGCCCTGGGCTAGCAGATAGAGCCGCGTCATGGAGCCTTTGACCCGCTCCACGCCGTAGGTCATCTGGGTGGCGTAGCCGGAGAACTCCTGGCCGAGGGTCAAAGGTGTTGCATCCATCAGGTGGGTGCGGCCGATCTTGATGATCTTGTCGAAGGCCTTGGCCTTGGCGTCCAGCGCTTTGGCCAGGCGCTTCAAGGACGGCAGGGTGTTCTCGTTCAGCTCCGTGATCGCCGCGATATGCATGGCCGTGGGGAAGGTGTCATTCGACGACTGCCCCATGTTGACATGGTCGTTGGGATGCACCGGCGTCTTGCCGCCGCGCTTACCTGTGAGAATCTCGTTGGCCCGACCGGCCACCACCTCGTTGCTGTTCATGTTGGACTGCGTGCCCGAGCCGGTCTGCCAGACGACCAGCGGGAAATCGGCGAGATGCTCGCCGTCGGCCACTTCCTTTGCGGCCTTCTCCACCGCCTTGCCGATCTCCTTGGGCATCACCCCCAGCGCCATGTTGGTGCGGCAGGCGGCGAGCTTGAGAATGCCTAGGGCGCGAATGAGCACGGGGGGCAGCGTTTCCCCGCCGATGCGGAAGTTCTGCAGGGAGCGCTGCGTCTGAGCGCCCCAGTAGCGGTCCGCCGGCACTGCGATCTCGCCCATGGAATCGCTTTCGATGCGCGTTGCGTCCTTCTTTGCCATGCTCTGTCGTCCTTTGAGGCGGAAGTGCCGTCACCGGCGTGTGACTCGCGCCTGTCTAACACGTTGTGGCGCGCTGTCCACGGCGCGGGCGACACCCTAGGTTTTCTTGCGGCTCTTGCGTTTGGTCGGGTTGCGGCGGCTGGCTGCGAGCCCAAGCTCCGCCCAAGGGAGCAGAGCCTCCGGGCTGTCCAGACTGCCCTCAGGCGCCAGCATATAGGGCATCTCCACCGGCTTGGTCTTGCCCTCGTAGATGAAAGGCCGGCTGCCTGCAGCGGCAAAGGCGGGCCGGCTTTCGTCATCGACCTTGAACCAGAGCTGCTGCCAGGCGGCGATGGCAAAGATCTGGCCATCGAGATAGA
>JANQIA010000150.1 GCA_028282405.1 Rhodovibrionaceae bacterium | reverse complement strand
CTGTGGGTGAGGCTGTCGAGGCGCTCCCGCATCGGGTCGAGAAGCGCATCCGGCAGCCTGAGCACGACGCGCGGCTCCTGGCGAAGCTGGGCCAGGCTGGCTTCCACCAATGCCTCGACCTCTGCCAAGGCGGCGCGCTGCTCCAAGCGCGGAAAGACCTTCTTCAAGGCGGCTTGTGCGAGCGCCAGACTCTCCTGGCTTGCGGCCCGGTATGCTCTTTCTTCCGCGCGCAGGCTGTTGGGCAGCTTCGCCGCAATCTCCTCCAGCAGCCCGCTGCAGCGCTGCTCGGCGCTGGCCGCGGCCTCGGCCAGCGCAGCCTCGCGCCCATGGGCCTCGCCTTCGGAAAAGGCCTTGGCCTTCTCCTCGACCAGCTCACGCTCGCTCAGCGTCAGAGCCGGCGGCTCCTGCGGCTCGGGCGGCGCCTCGGCCGGCTGCTTGTCTTCCGGCTCCGGCACGTCCAGCTCCGTCGGAACGAGGGGCTCGACCGACGCGGTGCTGTCGAAGCTGGTTTCGAAGAGAAAGCGTTGCACGGTCAGGTTCCAGCGTCTGCCATGGCTCAGTAAACCAACTCGTCTTCGCCCTTGGTGTCGGCGAGGACGATTTCGCCGCGCTCGGCGAGATCCTTGGCGACGCGGATCATCTCGCCCTGCGCCTCGTCGACGTCTCTCAGGCGCACCGGGCCCATGGTCTGCATATCCTCCTGCAGGATCTTCGCGGCCCGCTCCGACATGTTGGAGAAGAAGAGCTCGCGCATGCCCTCGGAGGCGCCCTTGAGCGCGATGGGCAGCTTGTCCTTTTCAACGTTGCGCAGCAGCGTCTGAACCGCGGCGGGGTCGAGGTTGTTCAGGTCGTCGAAGGTGAACATCAGGGAGCGGATGCGCTCGGCGGCATCCTTGTTCTGATCCTCCAGCGCGGTCATGAAGCGCTGCTCGGACTGACGATCCAGGCTGTTGAAGATGTCGGCCATCAGCTCATGGCTGTCGCGGCGGTTGGTGCGTGCCAGGTTCGACATGAACTCGTTGCGCAAGGTCCGCTCGACGTCGTCCAAGACCTCCTTCTGCACCGCCTCCATGGAGAGCATGCGGCTCACGACTTCGAGAGCGAAGGGCTCGGGCAGGGCGGCCAACACGCGGGCGGCGTGGTCGGACTTGATCTTCGAGATGACGACGGCAACCGTTTGGGGATATTCGTTCTTCAGGTAGCTCGCCAGGACGTTCTCGTGCACGTTGCCGAGCTTGTCCCACATGGTGCGGCCGGCGGGACCGCGGATCTCTTCCATGATGTTCTCGACCCGGTCGCGATCGAGGACCTTGGAGAGCAGCCGTTCGGTGTTCTGGAGGTTGCCGACCAGCGAACCCGTGGCGGAGATCTGGTCGGCGAACTCGACGAACAGCCGTTCGATGATCTGGGAGGACACGGTGCCGAGATTGGCCATGACCTGCGAGATCTCCTTGATCTCGTCGTCCTCCATGGTGGTGAAGAGGCGCGCCGCATAGTCCTCGCCGATCGACATGATCAGCAGGGCCGCCTTTTCCGGGCCCGAGAGGGAGCGGTATTCGTCCCGGACTTTCATCGGCCTCAGATCTCCTGATGAATCCAGTTACGCAGGATGCCGACGGCTTCCTCAGGATGCTTGTCGATGATCTCGCCGATCTTGCGCAGGGAGGAGGCGCGCACGCGGCCTTCGACTTTCTGCACGTCGATCAACTGCTCGAGCCCGCTTTCCTCGCCCTCGTCGCCGAGAGCCGGCAGCATGCCGCCCTCCGCATCGGCAAGCGCCGACTGCTGGCCGCCGACGCCGACCGCCGGCAAGCTACTGCCGAGGCCGCGCTTGTCCTCTAGGGCGTGGCGGCCGCTGACTTCGTCGGCGAGGGCGCCGCCGACGTCTCCGGCGATGGCCGGGACGGGCTCCAGCAGCCGCCCGAGCAGAGGCTTGACGACAAGCAGGAGCACCAGCGCGGCAACGACACCGAGCACGAGCAGCTCGGCAAGGCGCATGACCTCCTGCTTCTCGAAGCCGAAGAGAAGGTCGCTTTCCGGCAGGGTGTTGTTCATGTTGGTGAGATCGGCGAACTGCATGTTGGCGATCTCGATGAGGTCGCCGCGCTCTTCGTCGTAGCCGACGGCCGACTTCACCAGTTCCTCGATCTGCAGCAGCTCGTCCTCGCTGCGCGGGCTGTAGATGAGCTGATCGTTCTCGTCGGGCGCGTAGTTGCCGTTCACCAGCACGGCGACGGAGAGACGGCGGACCGCACCGCTCTCCCGCACGTGAGACCGAACGGTCTTGGAGATCTCGTAGTTGACCGTTTCCTCGATGCGCGAGGCGGAGGAGCTGCTGGTCGGGCCGCCGCCGAGCTGCGGCAGCTCGTTGTCCGGCAGGTTGTTGCCGACCGTGACCGGGTCCTGTCCGTCGCCGTCCTGATCCTGCTCGCTTTCCTCGATGGTCTGTGTCGAGCGAACCACCTGACCGTCGGGATCGTAGGTCTCGGAGCTTTCCGTTATCCGGTCGAAGTCGAGCTCGGCCGAGACGGTGACGCGGACATTGCCGGCGCCGAGGGTTCTTTCGAGCAGATCCTCGACCGACTGAGACATGCGCTGCTCGACATTGAGGCGCATCTCTTCGGCATCGTTCGCCAGATCGGCGACGTCATCTCCCGAGGTTGTGCGGGCGAGGAGGCGGCCACGGTGATCGATGATCGAGACGCGGTCGGCTTCCAGGCGCGGCACGGCCGCGGAGACCAGTTGCTGCAGGGCGGCGGCTTGGCTTTTCGACAGACGGGAGCTGCCGGCCAGGCGGATCACCACCGAGGCGGAGGGCTCGTTGCGTTCGCGGCTGAACAGCTCCCGCTGCGGCAGAACCAGGTGCACCCGGGCATTCTGAATATAGCCGAGAGAGCGAATGGTGCGGGCGAGCTCGCCTTCCAGGGCGCGAAGATGGTTGATGTTCTGAACGAAGCTGCTCGAGCCCAGCTCGCCGCTCTGATCGAAGATCTCGTAGCCGACGGAGCCGCCGTTCGGGATGCCGGACTCGGCCATCGAGAGGCGCATGCGCGCCACCTGATCGGTGGGGACCATGATGCGCCGGCCGTCGGGAGACAGCTCGAAGGGCACGCCGGCGGCCTCTAGATGGCTGACGATGGCCGCGCTGTCGCTCTGATCCAGCTCGCTATAGAGCAGCGACATCTTGGGCTGGGTCAGGTTGCCGGCGAAGTAAACGAAGAAGCCCAGCGTTGCTGCGCCCACGGCAGCAATCAGCGCTGCGCGGGCCAGTCCCAGGCTCTTGACTGTATCAACGAGTGCGTTCACGCCTTCCCGTCCTGATTGACCGTTCGCTTCTGTGTCGTCGTTTTCCGAGGACCATCAGAGCCTGCCGAATTGGCAATTCGGTCAACAGGTTAGGACCGGCGTGGTAAAGTGCCGGTTAATCGAGGAAATTTTTTCCCATCATGCGGCAAGTCTTGCCGCATGCTTGTGGTGGTAGGAGCCGCCGACCGGCGCTATTCGGCTGCGGCCAAGGGGGGAAGCCCGCTCTTGTTGCGATACTGCTGCAGACGGGTCGTGCGCAGTCCGCGCACACCGTGTGCATCGATCAGCCGTTCCCAAGACAGGAACTCGTCAGCCGATAGCTTGTAGCGCTCACACGCTTCCTCAAGCGTCAGCAGACCGGCGCGCACGCCGGCGACGACCTCGGCCTTGCGGCGTATCACCCAGCGCTTGGTTTCCGGCGCTGGAAGATCGTCAAGCGTCAAGGGCTGTCCGGCGGGCCCGATGGCGACCCTTCTGTTGCCCCGCTCATCCATCGGCATCTCATGGCTCCACTACATGTGTCGTCCTCGGTACGACCCTACCCAGACGCTGTTTATTTTCGGCTAACGCCGGTGATTAATGCTTTGTATTTTAGTTAGTTAGCTTCCGGAAAGAAAAGTAAACCATCAAATAATCATTCCCCTATTAAAAGAAAAACCGGCTATTCGCCGGCTTTTCCAGGGGTGAGTATCGCTCATTCCTTAACGGCCGACCCGAATGATCTCCTCCAGCATTTCGTCCGCCGTGGTCAACACGCTGGCGTTCGCCGAATAGGCCCGCTGGGTGACGATCATGCGGGTGAACTCTTGGGCGATATCGACGGTCGAGGCCTCGAGCGCTTCCGCCGCGATGACGCCGGCGCTGCCGGAGTTGGGTGTGTTCAGGATCACGTCGCCGGAGTCGTCGGTGATCGAGAAGGCGTTGCCGTTGCGCGCTTCCAGGCCGCGAGGGTTGGCGAATTGCGCGAGGGGAATTTGGTAAATCTGTCGCTGGGTTCCGTTGTCGAACAGCGCGGTGACGATACCGTCCTCGCCGATGGCGATGCCGCTGAACTGGCCGAAGCGCTGGCCGTCCTGCTGATAGGGCCCGACGGCGAAGTCGCCGGCCAGCTGGGTTATCCCATCGAAGCCGCTCGCCGTGCCGACGCCGACGGTGATCGAGCTTGCAGAGGCACCGGTGGTCCAGGTGATGTCGACGGCCGGGAAGGTGATCACGTTCGGCGAGCCATCTCCGTTGAAGGTGATGGAGCGCGCGACCGGGCCGGCGACGGTGCCGCTGGCGGCGCCGGTGGTGGACAGTGTCGGGTTGGCAACCGTCACGTCCCAGGCGTTGGCCGCCGTCTTGGTAAAGGTATAGGTGATGTCGTGTGCGTTGCCGAGGGAGTCGAAGACCTGCGCCGTCATGGAGCGGGTGCCGCCAACCGGGTCCGTGGACGGCAGATTGAGCGAGAGGTCCAGGGTGGTGGTCGCTTGGGCGCTGCCGGTCAGACCGGCGATGTTCACGGTTCGCAGGGATGAGAGGACAGTCGGGTTGCCAATGATGGCGCCGGTGCTGTCGAGCTGATAGCCCTGCAGGTAGTAGCCGGAGGCGTTGCGCAGATAGCCGTTCTCGTCGGGCGCAAAGTGCCCGGCGCGGGTGAAGAGCATCTCGTCGCCCAGGCCAGGATTGGCATCTTCGTTGACCACGAAAAAGCCGTTGCCGGCAATCGCGATGTCGGTCCTGTTGCTCGAGGACTGGAGCAGGCCCTGTGCCTCGTTGATGGCCACGGGCGCGGAGCGCACGCCACCCGGTGAGTAGGCGTTCTGCGTTGCGTTCTGCGTCACAAGGGTGCTGAACTGGGTGATCGTTCCCTTGTAGCCGATCGTGTTGGAATTCGCGATGTTGTCCGAGATGATCCCGAGGGCGTTGGCTTGTGCCGAAAGCCCCGAGATGCTGGCGTTCATCGCTCCAAAGATGCTCATCTGCTCATGCTCCTTGCATCGGCGCAACCTGCCTGGCTGCGCCTTCCAAATTCATGTGTCTAGGCTTGCGGCTGTTCCTGCGGCTGCGGCTGTCCGTGGACTGAGCGGAGGTCGCTCAGCGGGATCAGAAGGTCGTTGCCCGACCGCAGCAGGATTTCGTCTCCCACCGTCTCCACGCCGGTGACGGTGGCGATGGGATTGATGGCGCTGTCGACCTCGGTGCCCTCGTTGTCCAGGGCGACCAGCCGGAAGGCGTAGAGGCCGTCCGCCACGGCCGTGCCGTCGTCGGTCTTGCCGTCCCAGGTGAAGTCGTGCTGGCCGGAAGACGCCTCGACCGGCACCGAGCGGAGCAGGTTGCCCGAGGTGTCGTAGATCTCGATCGTGGCCGTGTTGGCACTGGCCGGCAGGATGTACTTCATTCCAGCGCTGCCGCCGTTCAAGGCGACAACGTTGCCGGCGTACTCGATCGAATTGCCGATCAGCGAAATGGCCGTGGCCAGCCCGGAATTCTTCTGTCCGGCGAGCATTTCCTCGAGCAACTGGTTGCTCTTGATCTGCTGCTCGACCGAGGTGAAGTTGACCAGCTGCTCGGTGAACTGGTTGGTGTCCAGCGGATCCAGCGGGTCCTGATTCTGAAGCTGCGTGGTCAGGAGCAGCAGGAAGGTATCGAAGGTCTCCTCAAGGGAGTCGGTTCCGGTGATGCTGGACCCGCTGCTCTGCTTGAAGGCGACGCCGTTGACCGATTGCGTTTCCATGGTTTGGCTCTCCGACCGGTCAGACTTCGATATTCACCGCACCTTGCCAGGCAGATGTGCGCGCCTGGCTTTGGGTGCTGATCTCTACGTCGCCGTCCTGCTCACCGGCTTCGGACGCAGCCGTCGATGAGGTCTCGGCGCTACCCTGGTTTAGCTGTCCGCCGGCCTGCTGGTCCTCACGGTGGGCGAAGTTCAGGGCGTTGTTGTCGAGCTTCACCCCTGCGTCCTGGAGCGCGCGCTCCAAGGCCCGGGCATCGCGTTGCAAGAGGTCGAGGGTCTCAGGGCGATCCGCGGAGATGACCGCGCGCATGCTCTGGTCCTGGCCAAACTCGAGCTTGATGTCGACACGGCCCAGCTCCGAAGGATTGAGCTGCAGGGAAATCCGGTCCTTGCCGAGCGCCGCGGCACGGCTCAAGTGCTGGGACAACTGCTGGACGGTTTCCGCATTGCCTCTTAGCTGATTGGCAAAGTTCGCCGGGGTGCTGCGGGGGGTGTCTTTCAGTGGCACCGGCTCGCCGGTTCCCGCAGTGACCGGCATGGCCGAGGTTGCGGCCTTGGGTGCGGTGGCGACTTGGGCGTTGCTGGCCGCCGTTGCCGCCGGGCTCGCGTTGCCGCTGCGGGGAGCGGCTGCCTCGGTCACGGCAGCGGCGAAGACGCCGGCGTTCGCCGCGTTGCCGCCAGGAACGCCGCTAGCGTTCGCAGCGCTTTGAGCGCCCGGCTGGATGCTGGGGGTCGGTCGCTGGATTGCCGGCTCCTGAGTCGCCCTCGGATCCGCGGTCCGGACCGACGGCACCTCGCTGCCCTCCGTCGCCGCCTGGGTGGGCTGCGCGACCTTCCGGGCCGTTTCTCCGGCGGCCGTGGCGGCCTGAGCCAAGGTCTGTTGCGGCTTGGAAACAAGGCCGGCGCGCTCCACCGCGGCCGCAGCCTGGCCGCTCTGCGTGGCCTTGGCGCTATCCTTGCCGGCCGGTACCAGCACTTCGGGAGCCTCGTTGTTCGGAGGCGCCGCAGCCTCGCGGCCGGCCGCCGGCTTGCCGGTCGTGTCCGCCCGAGCCGCCGCGTCCGGCTGGCGCTCAGCCGCTTTCGTATCGTTCTGCTGTGCACGGTTGCCCTCACGAACCGCGGCGCTTTCTTCCGGGCTCTGCTCAGGCTCCACGTTGCGCGCGGCGTGCTCTTCCTGGGGCTCTTCGACGGGCTCGTTCTTCTCGGCTTTCGGCGTGTCGCTCTCCGTCCGCGCGGTATCGGTCGGCAGGCGGTCGAGGTCGTCACCCTCCGTCTTGGTGGGACGGAAGCTCGTATCGACCGTTTGACCCTGAGCGAAGATCAGGGAGCCCTTGGCCAGATGATGGGCGCTGCTGCCTCGGAGCAACTCGAGGAAGTCCTGACTGCCGCCGGCTTTGTCGTTGTTGCCGGCGGCGCCAGGGGTTTGAGTCGGCGATTGGGACGCCGTTGCGATGGTAATGTCAGACATCATCTGCACCTACGTGGCTGGTTCGGCGGGTCTTTCATGACCCGTCCGGTGTTGGTCGGTGACGCTAACTGGGTGACGCTAACTGGGTGACGCAAACTGAGGGGCGCTAACTGAGTGATAGGGGCGAGGGCTGGCAGAACCGCCGTCGCACGACGCTGCGCGCCTGATCGGACAATGTCTCGAGACGTTCGTCGAGCTCGAACCAGGACTTGCGCAGCGGTTCGAGCAGGGCAATGAGCTCGTCCGCCGTCTCGCCGTCGTTGTAGAAGTTGATGTGCTGCAGGCGGACGAGGGCGAAGGCGTAGAGCTTCGACAGGCGCTCGGCGATCTCTCCGCCCTTGTCGTGGTCGAGGCAGAGGCAGAGCAAAGCCAGCATCTCGCTCGCGTAGTTCACGGCGTGGCAGCGGGACTCGATGTCCCCTTGCTCGATCGCGACCTTCGCTTCCCGCAGGGCGGCGAAGAGCTCGTCGTAGACGACGACCACCATGTGGCTTGGGCGCATCTGCAGGATTTCGCGCTTGGTGATATGGGGGCGGCTTTCGAACATGAGGGTGAGTCCTATCAAGAAGACGAAGTGGTTTAGCCAGGCGGCTGCGGCTCTACTGGAACAGCCTGAGCAGGTTCTGCGGCATCTGGTTGGCCTGGGCGAGCATCGAGACGCCGGCCTGCACCAAGATCTGCTTCGAGGTGAAGGTCGACATCTCGGCCGCGACATCGAGGTCCAGCAGGCTGCTTCGAGCCGCCTCTGTGTTCTCGACCGCGGTTGCCAGGTTCGACGAGGCGAACTCCAACCTGTTCTGCGAGGCACCGAGATCGGCACGCGCTTCGTTCAAGGTATCGATCGCGTTGCTGAGCGACACCGAAGACATGTCCGCGTTGCTCGCCGAGGTAATGTCGGTGCTGCTGATACCCAAGGCTTGCGCACTGACACCCTGCATGGAGATGCTGATGGTATCGGCGGCCGTCACGCCACTGCCGACCTTGAAGGAATAGGAGGTCGAATTGGTCTCGGTAATCGTCAAGGCATTGTTGGCCTTGTTGGCGCTGCCGTCGAACGAGAGGTTCAGCGTCAAGGAGAGAACCGAGTCCGAACCCGAGTTGGTCAATTGAACCTGGGTACCGGTCGTCATGGTGGCGGAGGCACCGCTACCGGTATAGGCGCTGCTGTCGATGGCGCCTGTGAAGTTGCTGCCGCCGACTGCGAACGTGAAGGACTGCGCCGTGGTGTTGAACGACAGGTTGCCCGAGGCGGTGCCCGGCGTGTCGGTCGACAGCGTGAAGCCGCGTGCCGAGATGTTCACCACACCGGCGCCGACGTCGAAGTTGCTGTTGGCGCCGGTGACGGCCTGATCGCCGTTGACAAGCTGGTTGCCGTTGAACTCGGTATCGGCCGAGATACGGTCGATTTCGCTCAGGAGGTTCTGATACTCCGTATCCAGCATGCCGCGCTCGACCGAGGAGAGCTGGCCGGAGCCGGCCTGCACGGAGAGCGTCTTCATCCGGATGAGAATGTCCGTCACCCGGGCCATGGCGCCGTCGGCGATCTGCAGCATAGAGACGGCCTGGTTGGCGTTGATCGCCGCCATGCGCAAGGCGTTGACCTCGGCCTGCAGGCGGGAGCCGATCGCCATCGAGGCTGCGTCGTCCTTGGCTGAGACAACGCGCGTTCCCGAGGATAGCTTGGCGAGCGAGCTGGTCGCCTCCATGTCGGAGCGAACCAGGTTGCGGTGCGCAACATTGGCCGCGAAGTTCGAGATAACATTGAGTGCCATGAGTGATCTCTCCTCAGGATCGCATCATTCATTTGGCATCTGCTGCTCGTTGATGGCTGAGCCGCAGAGCACTTTGGTCCAATCCAACCCCGCCTCTCGGATCGACATCCCCATTGGGTGGAATGCGGACTCGAGAAACAGGCTTTGCCCGTCAGCACAGCAACAGCCGTGCCAATCCATAAAATTTTTTCCAACTGTTTGATAAATCAGAGAAAAATATCTCGAACCTTGGACTTGGCGCGAAGCCGTCCGAGGCGGCAGTCGGAAAGAACATCCTTAACGCTGGGAAGAAGCTGCCGAGGAGGCGGCAGATCGGACAGCTTTGCCGACTAGCCGTGCCGGGTCCTGGCGAAGGCTGTCGGTCGAGTCCGCGGCAACGAAAAAGAGCGCCCGAAAGGGGCGCCCTGAATGTCGTTCAAGCGGAACGGCCTGGTCAGGCCGAGAGATTGAGGGAGAGATGGCCGGTGGCGGCTGTGCTGTCCGGTGCCTTGGGTGAGGCGGGCGCCTTGGGCACCTCAGTTTCGGCCGGGTTACCCTGCGCCAGCTCCCGCCAGGAGGCCAACAGGGGCTCGAGAAGTTTGATCACGTCGCGGGCCGCTTGCGGGTCGTTGTTGAAGTCGACGTCGGCGAGCCGGCGCAGGGCGAAACTGTAGAGGCTCCGCAGGTTCTCGGCGATCTCGCCGCCGCGGTCCATATCGAGCGTGAGATCGAGGTGGTTGATGATCTCCATGGCCCGCTTGTTGGCACGCCAGCGGTCTTCGATCTCGCCGCTCTCGATCGCGGCTATGGCTTCGTTGAGGCAGGTTGTAGCCTTTTCCAGAAGCATGACGACGAGCTCGGCCGGTGAGGCTGTCATCAAAGCCTGCGTCTGATAGGTCGAGGCAGCACCGTAACCCGACATCGTCCCTCTCAATCCTGTTGGATAACTGTCTTAGTTGTTGTTGCTGTTCTGCGCGTCGATCATGGCCCGCAGGCTTTGCATCTGACTGTCGAGGCTGGCCAGGGTGGCTTCCAAGCGGGTGAAGCGCTCGGTCAGGCGCACGCGCTCCCGCTCGATACGTTCGAGCATTTGGCCGGCCCGTTCTTGCGCCACGGTGTTCTGGTCTTCCAGGCTGCTGATCTCGCCTTCCACCAGGCCGTTGGTGGGGTCGAGCAGGTTGTCGAGCTCGAAGAACATCTTCGCGCCCAGACCCACGGTGAAATCGATCTGAACGTCGGAGAGATCGCTGTCGCCGCTGTAGAAGAGGCGCAGCCCGTTGGCGCCGGTCTGGTCGCCAACCGTCAGGATGCGACCGTTGGCCGTAATGCTGCCGTCATCGCTGCCGGCGCCGGCCCCGTCGATGTTGGCTGAGGCGACCGAGTTCCCGCCGACCTCGTCGAAGTCGATGTTGAGCTTGTAGCCCGTCTCGCTGTACTGCGGGTTGCCGTCGAAGCCGATCAGGCTGACCCGCGGATCGGAGCTGCTGAACCCGAAGGTGAAGAGACTCTTCACATCGTCGATGTTGCTCAAGAGGGCGCTATCGAGCTCGGCATCGTCGATGGTCAGTGTGTCCGCCAGCAGCGGATCGCTGATCGTTCCATTGTCGACGAACTCGATACCGATTTGTTGAAAGACGGTGAAAGCCTCGTTCACGCCCTCGGCGCCGGAGCCGATGATCGAGCTCAGGCGGCTTTCCAGATCGGAGACAACAGTGCTGCCGAAGAGGACGCCGCCCTCGGTCGGGTCCACGGTATCGGGGCTGTTCTGGTTGATGAAGACCTTGACCTCGTTGTAGGCGACGACGAAGTCCTGCAGCGCCGTTTTGACGGCATTGAGGTCTTGCTGAATGTCGAGCGAGATCGTCGTGCCGACCTCGGCTTGGAAGAGGTCGAGTGTCACACCTTCGATCAAATCGTCGACGGTGTTGCTGTTGCGCTCGATGACGAGCTTCTGCTGTGCAAGGCCTAGCTCCGTCACCGCATTGCCGCTGTCGGCGGTGAAGCTGACCGCGCCGCCACCGTCGGCAGAGATCTTGAGGCGCGATTCGCTGCCCACGGTTTCGACGCTGGCGGTGACGCCGGCGATGGCATTGATCGTGCTGGCAAGGTCGCTGAGGCTGTCGGCGTTGGTATAGTTGACGGTGCCGAGCAGGGCGCCGTCGGCGCGAATTTCGAAGGATTGCGCCCCGGCGCCGATGGATGTGTAGCTGCTGAGAGCCGCGGTGGGGTCGGTTACGGCAGCGCTCTGGTAGGCGCTCTCGCTGAGCAGTCCGTTGACATGGAGCTGTGCCTTCAGCGCGGCCTGCAACTCGTTGGTAAAGGTCGTTCCGCCGTCGGCGGAGATACCGAGAGATGTCAATACACCGCCGGTTTCGCTGTCGATCGTCATGTTGACGCCGGTCGCGTCAGAGGTCAGCACGAGGATGTGCTCGTTGCTGCTGACCGACACGATCGAGGCGGATACTCCGGTGGCATTGGTGCCCGTATTGGCGTTGTTGATGCGGTCCGCCAGGTCGTTGAGGCTGTCGCTGGCCAGCACCTGAATTTCGGTTCCGTTGATCTGGAAGGTACCGGAAACGGACCCGGCAGCGCCGCCGGAAGCGGTTCCGAGATCGTCGGTGGTGGATGTGAAGCTGTCGGAGGCGATGCGGTGGGCCCGCGCCGTCTGCAGGATCTCGACTTCCGTGATGCCGCTTGAGGCCGACGGCGAAACGGTCACGCCGATCAGGTTGGCGGCCTGCGCGGCAGTCTGGCCGTCCGAGCGGCTGGTGGTCGCAAAGGCCGACTTGTTGCTGAAAATATCGCCACTGTTGTCGACGGTCCTGGCGCCATAGAGCCCGGAGAGCGAGGATTGCAGGCCGTCCAGCAGGGTGCGCAGCTCCTGCAAAGCCGTGATCTTCTCCTGGTTCGAGCTGATATCAGCTTCGATGCGGTCGACGGGAATGCGCTTGGCGGCGATCAGGTCCTCGACGGTCTGCCCGAAGTCGATGCCCGAGCTGATGCCGGAGAAGCGGACACGCCCACTCTCATCGGTCCGAAGGGTTGACGTTGCAAAGACATCCGACATAGCGCTGCTTGCTGTTCCCTAGAGCTCAGACCTTGCGGTCCAGGATCATCGCCAGTTGTTCCCGGCCGGCCGCGAAGAGCCGCAGCAGCTTGTCGCTCGGGACCTGCCTCAGGACCTCCTTGGTGTTCTGGTCCACGACCTTTCCGTAGACCCGGCCAGAGGCGTCGTCGTAAGCGATCTGCATGCGTGCGCTCAACAGCCCGCCTGTTTCCCGGCGTGCCAGTTCATCCAGTTGGCGCTGCAGGTCGCTGGGAGCCTGCGGCACCTCCTGAAGAGTATTCGCGAGCTTGGTTTGTGTTCGGTTAAGGTCCGTCGCCGGAGCTTGGCGTGCCGAAGCATCGGCCGATTTCGGCGCCGGTCCTTTCGCGGCTGCCTGCGCGGGTTGAGCGGAGGCAGGCACCACCGTGATACCTGTCATGGTCCTCTTCCTTCACCAACAAAGGACTCCGCCTTGTGATACGCCCCTGTCCCCGTAAACGGGGAAGCGGAATGGAGGGGCGAACCCCTCCATTCCTTAGCCAGACCCCGACTAGTTGAAGAGTCGCAGCAGGTTCTGCGGCATCTGGTTGGCCTGAGCCATCATCGAGACACCGGCCTGCACCAGGATCTGCTGAGACGTGAAGCGGGTCATTTCCGCGGCCACGTCCAAGTCGATGAGCGAGCTCCGGGCGGCTTCGGTGTTCTCGGTCGCCGTCGCCAGGTTCGCCTGGGCGAACTCGAGACGGTTCTGAGAGGCACCGACGTTCGCGCGGGTCTCGTTCAAGGTGTCGATCGCGTTGCTGATCGCGGTCGACGCGGCATCGGCGTTCGACGTCGAGGTGACGTCCGTACCGTTGATACCAAGAGCCGTAGCCTTGATACCGTCGATGCTGACGGAGATCGCGTCGTTCGCGGTTGCGCCGGTGCCGACCTTGAAGGTGAAGGCGGCCGAGTTGGACTCGGTAAGGGTCAAGGCATTGTTGGCCTTGTTGGCGCTGCCGTCGAACGAGAGGTTCAGCGTCAAAGACATCGACGCATCCGAACCCGAGTTGGTCAGTTGAACCTGGGTACCGGTCGTCATGGTGGCGGAGGCACCGCTACCGGTATAGGCGCTGCTGTCGATGGCACCGGTGAAGTTGCTGCCGCCGACTGCGAACGTGAAGGACTGCGCCGTGGTGTTGAACGACAGGTTGCCCGAGGCGGTACCCGGCGAGTGAGTTGACAGCGTGAAGCCGCGTGCCGAGATGTTCACCACACCGGCACCGACGTCGAAGTTGCTGTTGGCGCCGGTGACGGCCTGATCGCCGTTGACAAGCTGGTTGCCGTTGAACTCGGTGTCGGCCGCGATACGGTCGACTTCGCTCAGGAGGTTCTGATACTCGGTGTCGAGCATGCCGCGCTCAACGCCCGAGAGCTGACCGGAACCGGCCTGAACTGCCAGGGTCTTCATGCGAACCAGGATGTCCTGGACACGAGCCATGGCACCGTCGGCGATCTGCAGCATGGAAACTGCCTGACCGGCGTTCACGCTGGCCTGCTTGAGGCCGGCCACCTCGGTGCTCAGACGTGAGCCGATGGCCATGGCGGCGGCATCGTCCTTGGCGTTCACCACGCGGGTACCCGCGGAGAGCTTGGCCAGGGAGCTGGTCGCCTTGGAATCGGCCACCGTCAAGTTGCGATGAGCAACGTTGGCGGCAAAGTTGGAAACGACATTAAGAGCCATTGTAGAGTCTCCTACTTGGATGACGGCCGAAAGACACGGCCATGGTGCGGACGTCCTGTCCACGCACCTGCCTACCTGCTGGTGCGCCTCTAGTGAGGCAAAAAGAGTGCCAGCAAATTCTTTCTATTCGGATAAAGAGAAATCAGGGACTTAGTCCGATGCCCGCCTGGCGATGCGGCAAAAGCTGCCGCCTTGGATCGGCAAAACTTGCCGGGGGGAGGGAAAAAAAGATCGTTATCAGGCTGTTAACGACCCTTCGGCCAGTATTTGGCACGAATTGTCGCAAACCGACGGCGGTCCTTTCATGCTGGCCCAACACCTCAGAGATCCTTACGGCGAGGGAATCGCTCGGTGCAAACAGCTTGCGCGGGCAGGAGAGTTCTCGTCTTTGGAACAGGCGGCAAAGAAGCTCCTCAAGTCCTTCCCGAAGGACGTCGAAGCGCGACATCTTCTCGGCATTGCAAGGCTTCGCCTTGGAAAGCCTGGTGAAGCCGCACGTCTTATCCGCAAGGCTGCGAAAGGCGCGCCAAAACGCACGGACATCTTGTCCAATCTCGGAGTGGCCGAGCAGGAAGCCGGCAACACGGAGGCGGCAATCCGGGCCTTTCGGGCTGCGATCAAGCACAAGCCTGACGAGATCAACGCGCTGAGCAACCTCGCGGCGCTGCTGCGCAACCGCGGCGCGATCGACGAAGCCATAGCGGTCTTACGGGAGGGCCTGGACAAGGCTGATGGCAACCCGGACCTCGCCATTGCCCTGGCCGAGACCTACCTGGAGGTCGAACAGGGTCAGCCGGCGCTCGATGTGCTCGATAGGCTGGTGGAGGGCGGATACGAGAGCCCGGTTGTCACCATGAACCGGGGCATCGCTCTCAGCCTCGTGGACCGCCACGACGAGGCCATCGAGACCTTGAAAGCCGCCATCGCGCAAATGCCGAACAGAGATTCGGCGCACCTCAATCTCTCGGTCGCTCTGAAAAGGGCCGGCCGCGAAAGAGAAATGGTGGAGAACATCAATGCGGTCGACCTGACCAGCAGCGAGAGCATACGCAATCTCGGTACGGTCGCCGCTCTGCTGATGAACACTGGCGACACCGCGCGGGCGAAGGAGATGTATCACCGTCTCGTCGAGGCCAAGCCGGATTTCATCGACTATTGGACCGGGCTTGGCACCTGCTACAAGGATGAGGGCCTCTACAACGAAAGCCTCGAATACCTGCGGCGCGGCTATGCCATCGATCCCAAGAACTGCGAGCTGCTGACGGCCTTTGGCGGGCTCTACTTCAGGATGGGTGACTTGGTCATGGCGGAAGCGGCCTTCCGGCAGGCCTTCGAAGCGCGGCCCGACCTGATCAACTGCTACAACAACCTGCTGATGGTTCACAGCCGGCTCGGCTCCTTCGACCGCGCCAATCTCATCGCCCGTATGTTGATGCAGCGACCGAATTTCAAAGCGACGGATATTGCCGGTCCCTTGGCTGCCTTTCGCTTTACCTGCGACTTCGACCAGCTCGAAGCCCTCGGCGTTCTGAAAAGCACACTGCTCGGCATCGACCCGCAGTCTATGGGCTTGACCTCCTTCAACCTCATGCCGTCGACCCGCACGCTCGAAGACAACCAGTTCATCTACAAAATCAATCGGCGTTGGGGAGAAGAGGCGGAGCGGCGTTCCGCCTTGACGCAGAGCGAAGCGCCGGCCTTCGGGCGCCGGACCGGGAAGCTCCGCATCGGCTTCCTATCGTCCGACCTGCGTCACCATGCCGTCGCCAAGCACATCGAGCCGCTGCTACGGCTCCTCGACCGCGAGCGCTTCGAGCTCTTCGCCTATGTGCCTTATCTGGTCTCCGGCGACGAGATGCAGGAGCATCTCATCACGCTGTTTCAGGACTTCGTGGTCATCGGCATGATGAGCGACCAGGCCGCGGCCGACCGTATTCGCGACGACGGGATCGATATCCTCATCGATCTCAACGGTCTGACCCGCGACACGCGGGTCGCCGTCATGGCCTTTCGCCCGGCGCCGGTGCAGTGCACCTGGCTCGGCTATCCGCTGACAACGGGGCTGGAGGCGATGGATTACTTCCTCCTCGACCGCTTTCTGGTGCCGACCGATCGCTCGATCCTGATCGAGGAGCCTTGGGTCCTCGACGGCGCCTGGCTGTGCAGCGTCGATCATGGGGATATTCCAGCCGTTCATGAACCGCCGGTCACCCGAAACGGCTACGTCACCTTCGGTACGCTCAACAACGCCTACAAGTTCACGCGAGATACCTTGCGAGTCTGGTCCGAGGTGCTCAAGCGGGTTCCCAACTCCCGCTTCCTCTTGGTTCAAGCCAAGCGCGAGCATGGTCTGCTTTGCCAGAACCTGGCGCAGGAATTCATCCGGAACGGGGTCGACCCGGAATGCCTGCTCTACGTCAGCAACGAGCCCGAAGAGCACATGCAGTTCTACAACCAGATGGACCTGTCGCTCGACACCCTGCCGCAGACGGGCGGCACCACCACCAACGAAGCGCTTTGGATGGGAGTTCCGGTCGTAAGCCTCCAAGGCCTCGGAATCCATCAACGGCTGAGCCATGCCATTCTCAGCCATGTCGGCCTGTCGGAACTGAGCGTCGAGACCGAAGAGGACTTCGTCGAGGCGGCGGTCGCTCTGGCGAACGACGTGGAGCGCCTGACCCACTATCGGCAGAACCTGCGCGCGATGTTCAAGGCCTCGCCCCTGCGCGACGAGGAGGGCTTTGCCGCACGCTTCGGCGACGCGCTCATCGAAATCGCCGAAAAGCACAATCTGAGAGGATAGCACAATGAGCAAACTGGCCGTAGATCTGTCGGCAGGACGTGACGCCGGCAACGCCGGGATGGCGCAAAGGCCCTCGGCCCTGACGAAGGGGCGGGTGATCTTCGACTTCGACCGCGGCGAGATCGAATGCCAGCAGGACAGCGGCATCCGGCGCTTCTCCATGGACTCCAAGGAGGGCTTCAAGCTGGCCGCGGACGCTTGGCTGCGCGCCGGCTGGGATGCCAAGTACGTCTACAGCTTCACCTGGTTCGGCCGCCCGGTCATTCAGTTGCCGGACGACCTCATCCGCATTCAGGAGGTGGTCTGGGCGGTGAAGCCCGATGTGGTGATCGAGACCGGCGTGGCCCATGGCGGCGGTCAGGTCTTCTTCGCCTCGCTGCTGCGCGCCATCGGCAAGGGGCGCGTGATCGGCGTCGAGATCGAGCTGCGCAGCCATAACCGCATCGCCATCGAGGCCCATCCCATGTCGGATGACATCACCATCGTCGACGGCAGCTCCATCGAGCCCGACGTGGTGGCTGACGTCAGCAAGCAGATCGCTCCGGACGAGACGGTGATGGTCGTGCTCGACGCCAACCATACCTACGATCACGTCTTGGCCGAGCTCGAGGCCTATGGGCCGCTGGTCAGCGAAGGCTCCTACATCGTCGCCACCGACGGTATCATGGAGCGCCTGGAAGGCGCCCCGCGGAGCCAAGAGGGCTGGACCGACGACAACCCCGGCGCCGCCGTGCGCCGCTTCTTGGCCGAGCATCCCGAGTTCGAGCTGGCACAGCCCTTCCCGCTGTTCAACGAGGGGGTCGCCGTCGAGCCGGTGACCTATTGGCCGAACGCCTACCTGCGCAAAAAGACCGCCTCCGAGCGATAGGGCCCACACCCCGCTTCATTTCGTTTTCCCAATCCGAGTAAATCGATCACCCTCCTGCAGCGGCTGGCCGGAGTGGCAGTCGCGCCGACTATCCGGCGCGCCAATCGTCAGCGAGCGCCCGTTCGTCGGCGATGATCGAGAAGGAGGTCGGTTCGATCGGCACCCATCAGCCCGCTTGGTTGGTCTTTGCGCCCGGCGTCTTCCTGGTCATGTGGTCGGGCGGCTACGTCGCGGCCAAGTTTGGTCTCGGCTACATCGAGCCGATGACCTTCCTGGCCCTGCGCTTTGCCTGCGTCGTTGCCTTGATGGCGGTGCTGTTCGTCGTCTTGCGGCCACCTTTACCCAAATCTCCCGCCCAATGGATGCATCTGGCGATCGTCGGCTTTCTGCTCCAGGCAGTGTATTTCGGCATGTGCTACATGGCCTTCACGGCCGGGATGTCGGTTGGCACGCTGGCGCTCATTCTCTCCTTGCAGCCCATCATCGTTGGCCTCGTTGCGCCCAGGTGGAGCGGCGAGAGCGTCGATTGGCGCCGCTGGGTCGGTTTGCTTCTGGGGCTGACGGGCGCCGTCATCGTCATCGTCGCCCGCTCGGAGATCGCCGTGCCGTCGGCCATAGCCTTCCTCTGTGCGGCTTTGGCTCTCTTCGGCATCACGGTCGGGTCGCTTTGGGAGAAGCGTTTCGGCGTCGCGCAGCATCCGGTCACCGCGAATCTTGTCGGGTTTGCCGCAGGATTTCTGGGGGTCGCGCCCTTCATGCTTGCCTTCGAGAGCATGGAGATCGTTTGGACGTGGCAGCTTATTGCATCGCTGGTCTACCTGATTGTCGCCAACTCTTTGATTGCCATTGGGCTGCTGCTCGCGATGATCCGGGCAGGAGAAGTCTCCAAGGTTTCTGCGCTGTTCTTTCTGGTGCCACCCTTGGCCGCGTCGATCGCCTGGCTCCTGCTCGACGAGGTCATGCCGCCGCTGGCTTGGGTCGGCATGGTCGTCGCAGGCCTGGGTGTCTTCGTGGCAACCACCAAGACGCGGGCAGCCGCGTGAGGATCCGGTTCTGTGGTCTGTAAGCGATGACGTCGATTGCCCATTCGGATGATACCCGCGCCAAGCGGAATGTCGTGGTTCTCGTCGCGGCTCAGGCGATCCTGGGCGCACAGATGCCGATGATCTTCGTGGTGGGCGGTCTTGCCGGCGGGATGCTGGCCGGAAATCCCTGCTTCGCCACGCTGCCGATCTCCATGATCGTGTTCGGCTCCATGACCACGGCGCCCTGGCTGTCCCCGCTGATGCAACGCCGGGGGCGCAAGTTCGGGTTTTTCGTCGGCGCGATCTGCGGCGCGCTGGGGGCGGCGATCGCAGCCTATGGGCTGCAGATCGGCTCCTTCACGCTGCTTCTCCTCGGGTCCTACTTCACCGGGATCTACATGTCGGCGCAGGGCTTCTACAGATTTGCCGCGACCGATGCGGCTTCCGACGCCTTCCGGCCCAAGGCAATCTCCTATGTCATGGCGGGCGGGCTCCTGTCCGCGATCTTCGGTCCGCAACTGAACAAGCTCGTCTACGACTGGACCGTCATTCCCTTCTTCGGGACCTACGCCACCGTCGTCGTCATAAACCTCATCGGCATGTTCCTGTTTCTTCTCCTCGATCTACCGAAGGAGAAAGACGTCGAGAGCGCAGACAGGGCGGTCTCCCAAGGCCGAACCCGAATGGAGCTCTTGCGCAATCCGACCATCTTCGTGGCCATCCTCTGCGCCATGGTCACCTACGCGCTGATGAACCTGGTGATGACCTCGACGCCGTTGGCCGTGCTGGGCTGTGGCTTTTCGACCGACGACGCCAACGACATCGTCTCCGCGCACGTCCTCGCCATGTACATCCCGTCGTTCTTCACCGGCTACCTGATCGTGCGGTTCGGCGTGCTGAAGATCATGACCCTGGGTCTGCTCATCCTCGGGTTGGCCGGCGGCGTGGCGCTCGCCGGCGTGGAGCTCTCCAATTTCTATGTCTCGCTCATACTCCTGGGTATCGGCTGGAACTTCGGCTTCATCGGCGCCACCAGCCTTTTGACGACAGCGCATTCCCCGCAGGAGCGCGGACGGGTTCAAGGCATGAACGACATGATGGTCTTCGGATGCGTGACCCTGGCGAGCCTCGCTTCCGGGGGCTTGATGAACTGCTCGGGCGGAACGCAGGTCGACGGCTGGTACGCGGTCAACTACGCCATGATACCCTTCCTGCTGCTCGCCGTCGGCGGGCTGATCTGGCTGGTCAATCAGCAGCGTGTGGCGCGGGCCAACGCCTAGTCCCGGTAGCGGATGGTCTTGGCCGGCTGGCCGACGTTGATGGAGTAGGGCGGATACTCCTTGTTGGCGAGGGAGCCGGCCCCCAGCACCGCCCCCTTGCGCAGGATCGTGCCGTCGAGCAGCACGCAGTTGGCGCCGATCCAGACGTCTTCCTCGATGATCACCCCACCCCGGCTCGGCATGAAGCGCTGCTCGACGATGGGCAGGGCCTTGTCGCGGTACTCGTGGTTGGTCGGCGCGATCGTGGTATTGGCGGCAATGGCGGCGCCGTCGCCGATCTCGACGCCGTTGCCGCTGTAGATCACAACGCAGGAATTGATCGAAACCCTGGCGCCGATGCGCACGTCGCCGCTGCCGCCGGCCGGCTTGATCTTGACGAAGGAATCGATGCGCGTGTCGGGCCCGATCTCGATCAGGCTGCCGCGCTGGGAGTCTTCGATATCGGCGAGCTGCGAGACCTGCGCGCTGTCATGAATGCGGATCATGCTCGGCTGTTTCTCGCTTGGCGGACTATGCTCCGGCCGACCTCATGCCGCTCCGCGGATCTCCTGCGGCGGCTGGTTGTATCGCCCGATGATGTCCGGCAGGGCCTCCATGACGGAGAGCGGCGTGATGCCGAGACGCTCCTGCAGGCGGCGGATGGAGATCTGCGGCGGCGGCGCCGGCGGCGCGCTGTCCGGCGGGCTCATGGTGACCTCGAGCCCGCTGGTCTCGAGAATGCGGCGGGAGAGGGCAAGATTGCTGACGTTCTCTCCGGAGGCCACGTTGAAGATCCCGGTCTCCCGCTGGCTGGCCATGGCGAAGAGGGCCTGGCAGACATCGTCGAGGTGGACGTAATCCCTCGCCGCGTGAGGCCAGCTTGGAATGCAGGCCACGCCATAGGTGGTCAGCCGCCGCACCAGCAGAGGGAGGAACTGCGGGATCTCCAGATTGTCGCCGTAGACGCAGGAGAGGCGGGCGACGCTGCTGCGCTCGGGCGCCTGATTGAGACAGAGCCATTCGCCAAGCAGCTTGGAGAGGTCGTAGAGATGCCGCGGTTCCTTCGGGTCGATCGGGAAGACGGCATCCTCCTCGATCGGGCCGCCCGCCAAGCCATCGTAGACGCGGGTCGAGGAAAGATAGATAAGGTGTTGGAATTTAGCGCTTTTCAAAACACGAGACAGGAGCCCTGCATGGGCTTCGACCGTGGCGCTGGGGTCCGCGGCAAAGTCCCCGGTATAGCCGGCGCAGTAGTAGACCTGACCGAGATCGCGGTCGAACAGGGCCGCGCTGTCCCTGTCGGGGACCTGAACCCGGCAGCCGCGGCGACGCAGGTAGGGCGCGAGCGCGCTGCCGATATAGCCGCGTCCGCCAATGATCGTGCAAAGTTCCGTCATGTCTAAGCGGCCTGTCTGAAGGTGGGGAGGGCGCGGTCGCGCGGTGAGAGAATGGGCTCGGCCATCGGCCATTCGATCGCCAGCTTGGGATCGTCCCAGCGAATGCCGGCCTGGTAGTCGGGCTGATAGGGCGTGGAGATGTGGTAGAGCAGCTCCGTCGCGTCCATCAGGGTCTGATAGCCCTGGGCGCAGCCCTTGGGGATGAAGAGAGAGACGTTGCTGGCCGCGGTCAGCTCGACCGAGCACCAGCAGCCCTTGGTCGGGCTGTTCTCGCGCAGATCGACGATCACGTCATAGATCGCGCCGGTCAGGCAGCGGACCAGCTTGGCTTCGGCAAAGGGCTCCCGCTGGTAGTGCAGCCCGCGGATGGTTCCGGCCCGGTCGTTGTAGACGACGCAGCAGTTGGCCATCTCGTTCTCGATGCCCAGGGCGGCGAAATCCTCCCGGCACCAAATGCGCGAGAGCGTGCCGCGCGAGTCCTGCTTGATGTCCGGCTTGACCAGGCAGGCGCCGGGTATGCCGAGCGGTTCCAAAATCATTCAAAAATCTCCAATCGGGGTACGGCAGTCGCCAGCAAAGTACCTTCGCTCGACAAGGCCTTGAGCTGGCCGGCGATCTCCTCGCGCAGATTCCAGGGCAGGATGAGGACCACGTCCGGGCGCTCGGCGAAAAGCCGCTCGGGGGCCGAGATCGGGATGCGCGATCCGGGCAGGAAGCGCCCTTGCTTATGCGGACTGCGGTCGACGGTGTAGGGCAGCAGCTCCGGCCCGATGCCGCAGTAGTTGAGCAGTGTGTTGCCCTTGGCCGGCGCACCGTAGCCGGCAACCCGGCGCCCGGCTTCATGGCAGTCGATGAGGAACTCCA
The DNA here is from genome assembly GCA_028282405.1 of Rhodovibrionaceae bacterium. Lineage (GTDB taxonomy): Bacteria > Pseudomonadota > Alphaproteobacteria > Kiloniellales > DSM-21159 > JANQMX01. Next base: position 3,639 of record JANQIA010000150.1, on the reverse strand, counting down.
GCAGGCCGAGCTTCACCTCCAGCGCCTTGGTCTGCAGGCCGCGGTAGGTCTCGGCGCGGGCGATGCCGGCATCGCGCTCCTGCCGGCGGTGGGCCTGCAGCGCCGGTGTTTCGCGGAAAGCGGCGACCTCGCGACAGGCGTAGAGCCGCAGGGAGCCGCCGTGGGTGGGCAGGCTGTCGACGTCGAAGACCCGCAGGCCATGCGCCCGAAAGAGCCGCTCGACGCTGTAGAGCGAGAGATAGGAGAAGTGCTCGTGGTAGATGGTGTCGAACTGGCCTTCGGTCAGCAGGTGCCGCACGTCGGGGAACTCGACGGTGATCACGCCTTGGGGTTTGAGCAGAACGGCAAAGCCGGCGACGAAGTCGTTGATATCCGGAACATGCGCCAGGACGTTGTTGGCGACGATCAGATCGGCCGCTTCGCCCCGAGACGCGAGCTCCTGGGCTGTCGTCTGTCCGAAGAATAGGCTCTCGGTCGGGATGCCGCGGGTGCGGGCCACCTGGGCGACGTTCGCGGCCGGCTCGATGCCGAGTGCCGGGATGCCTTGAGCCACGAAGTGCTGCAGCAGGTAGCCGTCGTTGCTCGCAACCTCGATGACCCGGCTCTCGCCGGTCAGGCCCAGCCGCGGCACGATCATGCTGCAGTAGCGCTCGGCGTGCTTCAGCCAACCCTCCGAGTAGGAGGAGAAGTAGGCATAGTCGCCGAAGATCTCGTCGGGGGTCTCCGAGGCGCCGACCTGCATCAGGAAGCAGTCGCCGCAGACCTTGGCATGGAGCGGGTAGGTCGGCTCCATGCGGTCCAGCATGTCTCCGCTCAGGTAGGCGTTTGCAAGCGGCGTGGCGCCGAGATCGCAGGCCGAGATCGAGAGCGCGCCGCCGCAGGCTCGGCAGGTATCGGTCTCGCTCGGCGCCTCTTCGGGGGCAGGCCGAAAGTGAATGGCTTGGGCCAGGCTCATGCGGCACGCTCCTCGATGAACTGCTCAACCTGACGCTGGCTCAAGGCGCGCAGGTCTCCACGCTCCCGGGCGACGCGATACCAAGTGACGGTGTGGTCGAGGGCGGTCTCGATCGACCAGGTCGGGCGATAGCCGGTCGCGGCCGAGAGCTTGCTCGAGTCGACATGCAGCAGCCGCGCTTCGTAGGGCTGGTTGCCGTGGGTGGTTTCCCAGCGTGCGTCGTCGCCCCACAGGGTGCAAAGACGCTCGGCAATCCAGGACACCGGGCGGGCGCTTTCGGCCGCGGGGCCCACGTTCCAGGCACAGGACCAGTCGGCCGGCGCGGCCGAAAGGCGTTGCGCCATGTCGAGGTAGGCCTCCAACGGCTCCAGCACATGCTGCCAGGGGCGCACGGCGGCCGGGTTGCGCAGGCGCAGCGGATTGCCCTTCATGAAGGCGCGCACGGCATCGGGGATGAGACGGTCGCTGGCCCAGTCGCCGCCGCCAATGACGTTGCCGGCGCGCAGGCTGGCGATGCCCGGGCCGCCTTCGGTCGGCCGGAAGTAAGAGCGGGCGAAGGCCTCGACCACGTGCTCGCAGCAGGCCTTGGAGCTGCCGTAGGGCTCACGCCCGCCCAGCGCGTCGCTCTCGCGATAGCCCCAGGGCCATTCGTGGTTGTCGTAGACCTTGTCGCTGGTGATCGCGACGATGGCCTTGAGCCCCCGCGCATCGCGCAGCGCCTGCAGCAGGTTGACGGTGCCCATGACGTTGGTTGCGAAGGTGCCGACCGGGTCGTCGAAGGCGGGGCGCACGAGGGCTTGGGCGGCCAGGTGAAAGACGATCTCCGGCTTGGCCGCCGCAACGGTAGCGGCCAGGCTTTCGGCATCGCGAACATCGCCGAGGCTGTGCTCGATGTCCTCTGCCAGGCCGAGACTCTCGAAGAGGTTGGGCTCCGTCGCCGGCGCTAGGGCGTAGCCGCTCACCTTGGCCCCGAGGCCGAGCAGGCGAAAGATCAGCCAAGCCCCCTTGAAGCCCGTATGGCCGGTTACGAAAACCCTGCGACCGGCCCAGAAATTCGGGTCTACGCCGTAAGCCGCCATGGCTCCCACACCTTCCAGGCGGCCTTGCCGTCCCGCCAAAGATCGTTGAGCAGTTGCATCTCGCGGTAGGTATCCATGCACTGCCAGAAGCCGTCGTGCTGATAGACGGAGAGCTGATGGCGGTCGGCGAGCCGCTCCAGCACGCCGGTTTCCAGCGGCAGGTTCTGGCTCGGGTCGAGGCCGTCGAAGGCACGCCGCTCGAAGACGAAATAGCCGCCGTTGATCCAGCCGTCGGAGACCTGCGGCTTCTCGTTGAAGGCCTGCACCATGCCTTCGGCGATCGAGAGCTCGCCGAAGCGGGAGGAGGGGTGCACGGCTGTCACCGTGGCCTGGCGGGCATTGGCGCTGTGGCAGCGCATCAGCCGGTGAAGATCGACATCGGCGACCCCGTCGCCGTAGGTGGCGAAGAAGCGCTCGCCCTTGAGGTACTTGAGAACCTTTTGAACGCGGCTCCCCGTCAGCGTGTCCTCGCCGGTGTCGGCCAGGACGATCTCCCAGTCGTCCTCGACACCGTTGGACAGGCTGCTGATGGCGCCGGTCTTGCAGTCGACCGTCAGGTCCTTGCCCTGGAGGTGATAGCTCAGGAAGTAGTCCCGGATGATGTGGCCCTTGTAGCCCAGGCAGAGCACGAAGCGACGCACACCGAAGTGGCTGTAGTGCTTCATGATGTGCCAGAGGATCGGCTTGCCGCCGATCTCGACCATCGGCTTGGGCTTGAACTCGGTCTCCTCGCGGAGCCGGGTGCCCTGGCCGCCGCAGAGAATGACGGTTTCCATGTTGCCTAACGCCATGAGGATCCTCTTTCGGCCCGACGCGGGCGCGCTGATCAGAGTTGAATGAGCGTGGTAAACAAAGCCCTAAACATCGCGGTCCCTGGGCGGCCTTTCGCGCAGCGTCCTCAGTCGCTTAGCTTGCGCTGTAGAGGGCAGCGCACGGGATAGTCGTTGTTCGACAGCACGAACTGCCGGCCCTGCATGCGCGAGACGTCGAGCAGAATGGGCGCCCGGAGGTTGATGCTGAGCTGAATGCCGTCGCCGGTCGGCTGGATGGTGACGATCGACAGCAAGTGCCCATGCGCCAAGCTGACGCTGCAGGCCTCGTAGCACTCCTCGACATCGGAGCTGGCGATCGGCCCGCCTTCGAACGGCAGGGGATAGACGATGAAGGTGAGGTCGGGCTCGTCGAGCGACTGCAGCAGGTTGAAGTCCGCGAGCTGCGGGTCGGGAAAGTTGCCAAGCCCGAACTGGTGAAGCTGCGAGAAGCCGACCAGGCCCTTGGGGAAGTGAAACTGGTTGGCCGGCGTGAAGACGAAAGCGCCGAAGCGCGTCTCCAGGCTGATCCCCTCGGGGGCGCTGGTGTCTTGGGCGGTGTTCGGTGCGGCGCTCTGTTGCATGACGTGTTTCCCTTGTGCCGAGCGGTGGCGGGCTGTGGACGGGCGGGCAGGGCCGCTCGCCCCTAACGGATGAAGTTGACCAGTGTGATCTGCGACAGCCGGGCGGTGACGCTGTAGGAGGCCTCGAGCTGCACCTCGGCAAAGCCCAGGCGGGCCATGGCCTCGGGGACGTCCGTGGCTTCGATGTTGGTGATGAACTCTTCGGTGAAGAG
>JANQIA010000139.1 GCA_028282405.1 Rhodovibrionaceae bacterium | reverse complement strand
CGAGAGCGGCTGCAGGTAAGGCCCCATCAGCGCGATGATCTCCGGGTCCTGGCCGGTCAGCGCCAAGACGGCATCGAGGTGCCAGACGAGCAGCGTGGCCGGCAGGCCGATCGCGGTGGCGATGAGCAAGCCCTGGCGCGCGGCGATCCCGGCATCCGCCCGGCGCCCGGCCCCTTCCGCCTGCGCCACCAGCACGCCGACGACGGAGAGCATACCGACCAGGACGATGAGAACTTCCGAGGCCGTGTCGCTGGCCAGGCCGATGCCCGCCAGCTCGCGGTAGCCCAGACCCCCGACGATCGCCTTGGTCGTCAAGATCATCGCGTATTCCGCCGAATAAGCGGCAATCAGCGGCCCGGCGATCAGCAGGAGCATCCGCACCTCGAAGCGCCGCGACGGCGCCGCGGGCACCTGCGGCGGGGTCGGACCAGCGATTTCGGCGCCGGAGGCCGGCATCACAGTCTTCCTTGCTGAAGGAACGGATGGAACGATAGTTGGGAACAGGAGAACAGCGCAGCAGTGCGACGTCTAGCGTCCATCCAGAAGATCAGAGATGCCAGCCAGTCCTGCTCAGGAGCGGCTTTGTCATCTCGTCGGCGTCAAGGTCTGGACTCACTCGCCGCCAACGGGCGCGGTCTCGTCGCAGATGGCCTGCACCGCCGCCCACTCATCTTCGGTGAAGGCGGGGCGGCCGTCGCGGGCGGCGGCACGGCCGGCCTCGATACGCTCCCAGTCAGCAGGATGGGTCGATAGGATGGTGCCGATCTCGCCGAGATTGCCCTCATCCGTGCCGCGCTCGAGGGAGAAGCGCTCGAAGAAGGTGGCGAGGCCATCGCTTTGGATGCCGGCGCGGTTGAGCAACTCGATGCCCAGGCTGTCGGCCTCGCGCTCGTCGTGCCGACTGTAGGACAGGCCGAGCACGACGGCCGCGCTGCCGGTGATCACGCCGCCGCCGCCGGTGACGAAGTCCAGAAGAATGGTGAGGCCGAACTGCTCCATGATGCGGGCCACGCCGTGCTGGGCGATGATGTGTGCCATCTCGTGGCTCAGCACCGCCGCCACTTCTTCCGGCCGCTCGGAGAAATCGATCAAGCCGCGGAAGAGCACGATGCGCCCGCCGGGCAAAGCGAAGGCGTTGACCATCTCGTCGTCGAGCACGACCACGCGGTAGGGATAGCCGGTCTCGTCGCCCTCTGCGAGGGTCGCCGTCAGGGTCTCCAACGCCTGACGCCCCGGCTCGGCGATACAGGCTTCCGGTTGACCCATGCCGAAGAGCGAGAAGTAGTCGAGCACCTGATCGTAGACCGAGTCGCCGAGGGCGACCTCCCAGCTCACCGGCACGACGTTGGCGACGGCCTGCGCCGCAGGTCGAAGGCCGAAGAGCACGAAGGCGACCAGGCCCGCCGCGACCGCAAGCGTCAGTGCCGCCGGCCGCCAGATCGCCCGCCGCCGGATGCGCCCGCCGCTGAGCTGCGGCGCCGCGGCCAAGAGCGCAGCCCGGAAGGCCGTGTCGTGGATCACCAGCCGAGCGTCGGCAAGCTGCTCCTTGGCCGGCGTTTCGACGTAGGTCAGGATGAGATCGTCGCCGCGCCGCTCCTCGCCAACCCGCCGCAGCTCGTCGAGCGGCCAGGCCCAGCGCAAGCTGCCCTGCTCCTCCTGGAACTCCAGACGCTGGCCGACGATGGCAACCGAGACCCTGCGACTCGCCGCCGTCTGCCCGTCGTTGAAGCGGCCGCTGGCCTCCACGCAATCCCCGCCCGCGCTAGAATCCGGCGACATCGACGTCGAGCGCATCGGCGAGGCCCTCGCCCGGCCGCTCGCGAGTCTTGGCGCCCTGCAGCAGCGCGTCCATGTCGTACTGCCCCTTCAAGGACAGCGTACCGATCACCCGGCGCGCCAAGGGATGCATGATCAAGACCGGCTGGATGATGCTGACCAAGGTCGCAGCGAACAGCAGAGCGACAAAGCCGAGCAAGATGACGATGCCCTGAAACTGCATCATTTGCTCTTCCTGCGTGCCTCCCAGCGAAGCCATCAGCCCCTCCTGTAAGCCAGCGACGAAACCGGAAAACACCAAGAAGGCAATCCCGGCGACCACTGCGAGAACCAGGTAGTAGATGGCGTAGATGATCAGCACTTGGCGGGCCTTGAGCCCCGAAGCGAAGCCCAAGGAGCCGAAGCGCGTGACCTGGGCGAAGTAGCGAAGCTCCCGCGCGCTGTACCAGGCGTAGAGCAACGGCACTGCGAGGAGAGCGATCGCGGCTACGAAACCGACCCCGGGCACCGCGGCCAAGGGGCCGCGGTAGCCGCCGTCCGGGCCAAAAGGCGCGCCTGACAAGTCCGCGCTCAGCGCTATCAGGACGATACCGACAAACAACGCGGCCCAGACAAGCAGCCACTTCTTGAACAGGGGGCGCGCGCTTCCATCAAAGGAGAAGGCCTGGCTGCCGATGCGCGTGTTGTTCATGAGAAAGCGCTGAGTCTTCACGCGGAACAGCGGATAAGCGAGACCCAGCGTGACGAAGGTCAGCAGCGCATAGCCGAAGGCGCGCAGGGCATAGCGCCGTCCGGAGCCGGTCTGGTCGCAGCGGATGCCGCGCCAGCGCGTATGGCGTAGGCGGTAGCGCCGCGCGCGAAAGACCGCATACTGGACGAGAAAGAGCAAGCCGATGCCCTGCACCAGGACGATCGCAGCCTGTTCCCAGGCATCCTGTGGGAAAAGGGTCGCGACGTACTCGAGCCCGAAGAGCAGCGGGACCAGGATGGCCAGCACGATCAGAAAGCCGAGGAAGAGCTGCATGCCGGTGCCGGTGTACTCGATCGGGTCACCGTCGAGCTCGACATGGGACCAGAAATAACGGCGTAGGCGGGTGCGGGCCCAGAAGCGGTAGATACCGAGGGTCACCAGCGATAGCAGGCTGTTGACCAGCGCGATGCGGAAGACCTGACCGGCTCCGCCGCGGTAATCGACACTATGATTGGAAGGCCCTGGCGGCGGCGCGCTCGCCACGTCCGTACCGCCCATCCGGGGCGGCACACCCTCAAAGGTGGCATCGACCATTCCCGTCCCTTCCCTTAGCAAGCACCCCATACGCCGGGGCAACCCACAGGCCCCCGACATAAGCAGAAGATGACGCCAAAATACCAGCAACCTATGATAGCTTAAAGTTAAGCCCTTTCGTTAACAGCGATATTTCGGAGGCGCCCAAAGCCTCACCCCGCGCAGAGGCAATACCAGCAGCGTTGATTGCGCAGGGCAGGCTCCTATTTCAAAGGCTTGAGGCGGTGCCGGCCGAACGCCATCCTTCGCCCGCTATCCCCCTATTCAACGCTCCCCACCCCCTGTCTTGAGAGGTGACCCGATGGGACAATTCGGCGCGGGACAAGGTTTGCAACGCCTCGAGGATGAGAGGCTGCTGCGCGGCGCCGGTCGCTATACCGACGACATCACCCTGCCCGGTCAGGTCTACGGCGTGCTGGTGCGCAGCCCCATGGCCCATGCGCGCATCGGCGAGATTGACACAGCAGACGCCACGGCCATGCCCGGCGTGCTGGCCGTCTATACCGCCGCCGATCTTGCCGCTGACGGCATTGGCGACATCCCTTGTTTGGCGCCGGTCCCCGGCAAGAACGGCAGCGAAACGATCCTGCCGCCCAATCCCGTCTTGGCCCGCGATGTCGTGCGCCACGTCGGCGATCCGGTCGCCTTCGTCGTCGCCGAAAGCCCGGCCGAGGCCAAAGACGCCGCCGAAGCGGTGCTCGTCGACTATGAGGACCTGCCCGCGGTCGTCGACACCGAGCGGGCACAGGACGCCGACGCCCCCCAGGTTCACCCGGAAGCGCCCGGCAACCTCTGCGTCCTCTGGGCGCAAGGCAATGAAGAGCAGACGGCCGCCGCCTTCGCCAAGGCGCCGCGCCGGGCGAGCATCGAGATCGTCAACAACCGGGTGGTGGTCAACGCCATCGAGCCGCGCGTGGCGCTGGGCGAATACGACAGCGAAAGCGAAGGCCTGACGCTCCATGTCCCCAGCCAGGGTGTCTTTCGCCTGCTGGGGCAGTTCACCAAGACGATCTTCAAGATTCCGGACGAGAAATTCCGCATCGTCACCCACGATGTCGGCGGCGGCTTCGGCATGAAGATCTTCTGCTATCCCGAGCAGGTCATGGTGCTCTATGCCGCGCGCAAGCTGGGCCGGCCAGTGCGCTGGACCGGCGAGCGCACAGAAGGCTTCCTCTCGGACACGCAAGGGCGCGACCATGTCACCCGCGCCGAGATGGCGATGGACGAGGAGGGCCGCTTTCTCGCGCTCAGGGCCGACACCGTCGCCAATATCGGCGCCTACGTCTCCAACTTCGGCCCCTACGTCCCCACCGCCTGCATGACGCAGATGTACTCGGGCCTCTACCGCATTCCGGCGATCTACGGCGAAGTCGCATGCGTCTTCACCCATACGGTCTCGGTCGATGCCTACCGCGGCGCCGGGCGGCCCGAAGCCGCCTACATGATCGAGCGGCTGGTCGACGCCTGCGCGCGAGAGATCGGCATCGACGGGCGTGAGATCCGCCGGCGCAACTTCATCGCTCCGGAACACCTGCCCTACGACACCGGCCTCACGCGCATCTACGATTCCGGCGACTACACGCGCCTGATGGATGAGGCGACCCGGCGCGCAGACTGGCACGGCGCTGCAGAGCGCAAGGCTCAGGCGGCTGATCGGGGCAAGCTGCGCGGCATCGGTCTCGCCTCCTACGTCGAAGCCTGCGGCGGCATTGGCCTCGAGGAGGCCAAGCTGACGCTGGACCCCGACGGCGGCGTCACGCTCCACATCGGCACCATGACCAACGGTCAGGGCCACCACACGGCCTACACCCAGCTAATCCACGACAAGCTCGGCATCGATCCGGACAAGGTGCGGATGCGCCAGGGCGACTCCGCGGAGCTCCGCAGAGGCGGCGGCACCGGCGGCTCGCGCTCGCTTCTGATGGGCGGTGTGGCCGTGCAGCGGGCGAGCGACAACATCATTGAGACGGTACGCCAGATCGCCGGGCACCACCTGGAGGCGGCGGCGGCCGACATCGAGTTCGAGGACGGCATTTTCCGGATCGTCGGCACGGACCGGCAGGTGAGCTTGGCCGACATGGCCGCGGCGAGCCACGCCGGCGAGCTACCCGAGGGCATGGACGGGCCGGTCAGCGAACACGGTCACTACGAGGCCGAGGCCCTGACCTTCCCCAATGGTTGCCACGTCTGTGAGCTGGAAGTCGACGCGGAGACCGGTGTGGTCGAGATCCTGCGCTATGTGGTGGTCGACGACTTCGGCACCATCGTCAACCATGCGCTGGTCGCCGGCCAGGTCCACGGCGGGACCATCCAGGGACTGGGCCAAGCCTTGCTGGAGAACACGGTCTATGACGAAGACGGACAGCTTGTGACCGCGTCTTTCATGGACTATTGCATGCCCCGCGCCGACGATGCGCCGAACATCGAGCTGACCCTCGTCGAGGATATGCCTTGCAAGACCAATCCGCTTGGCGTGAAGGGCGCGGGCGAGGCCGGCGCCATCGGCGCGCCGCCGGCGATCATGAACGCCCTTATGGACGCGCTCTCGCCGCTCGGCGTCCGGCGCCTCGACATGCCGGCGACGCCGGAAAGGGTCTGGCGCGCCATTCAGGACGCCAAGGCAGAGCAGCGGGAAGCTGCGGAGTAACGACAGAGAAAGCGATGTCAGTGAAAGACACAGCAGACGACATGGCGGTGGTCGAGGGCGAGGACCTGATCGCCGTCCTGCGCACCCTGGCCGAGCACGCCGGCAAGATCGTGCTGGCCTACTACGTCGAAGGCGAAGAGATCGAGGTCCGCAGCAAGGAGGACTCCTCGCCGGTGACCGCGGCGGACGAGGCCTGCGAAGAGTTCATCCTTGAGGCGCTGGCCAAGCTGACGCCCGACATCCCGGTGGTTTCGGAAGAGGCCGCCTCGGGCGGACATATTCCCGAGGTGGCCGCTGGCGAGCGCTTCTGGCTGGTCGACCCGCTGGACGGCACCCGCGAGTTCATCAGCCGCAACGGCGAGTTCACGGTCAACATAGCCCTGATCGAAGACGGCGAGCCCGTCGCCGGGGTCGTGCATGCCCCGGCATTGGCCATGACCTGGGCCGGCGTCCGCGAACGCGGCAGCAAGAAAGGTCTCGCCGTCTATGCCGAGACCGACAAGCCGACCATGACCATTGCCGCCCGCACGCCGCCGGCCGATGGCATCACCATCGTTGCCAGCCGCCGGCATGGGTCGGGCGATGAGCTGGAGTCCTTCCTCGCCGACAAGCAGGTCAAGGAGCGGGTCAGCGCCGGCTCCTCCCTCAAGTTCTGCCTGGTGGCCACGGCCAAGGCCGATCTCTATCCCCGCTTCGGCCGCACCATGGAGTGGGACACGGCGGCCGGCCAGGCTGTGCTGATGGCAGCCGGCGGCCGGGTCGAAACCGTGGACGGTGCGCCGCTCAGGTACGGCAAGCCGGAATACGAGAACCCCTACTTCATCGCCTGGGGCGCCCGCGCCTGAGCGATGCGGTCCGTCCGATCTGGTAGACTGAAAGGCCAGGAGGACAGCACCATGACCGAGCCGAAAGACGCGCTGCAGCCCGGCGACGCGCTGCTGCTGGTGGACGTGCAGATCGACTTCTGCCCTGGCGGCAATCTACCGATTGCCGAAGGCGACCAGGTGGTGCCGGTGCTCAACCGCTGGCTGGCGGCAGCGAGGGAGAAAGGGATCCCGGTCTATGCCTCGCGCGACTGGCATCCGAGCGGCCACATGAGCTTCGCCGGCCGCGGCGGCCAATGGCCCGACCACTGCTTGCAGGACACCCCGGGCGCAGCTTTCCATCCGGAGCTGGCGCTGCCGGAGGACACGGTGGTGATCAGCAAGGGCGTCCGCTTCGACAAAGACCAGTACTCCGCCTTCGATGAGACCGGGCTGGCCGAGCGGCTGCGCCAGGACGGCATCGCGCGGGTCTGGGTCGGCGGCCTGGCGCTCGATGTTTGCGTCGAAGCCACAGCGCTGGGCGGCCGTGAGGCCGGTTTCGCTGTGCGGCTCATTCCCGAAGCAAGCAAAGCAATCACGTCGGAAGGCGCCGCCCGCGCCATTGCCGCTATGCGCGAGGCCGGCGTGACGATCGACGAGGCTTTGGGCTAAGAAGTACACAACAGCGGGCCAAATTCGGCTCGCGCCTCCTCGCCCAACACGACGACGGTCGATCCATGGACAGTTTGCTGATCGCGCTCAATCTGGCGGTCCTGCTCGGCGCCTTGCTGCAGGCGGCGAGCGGCATCGGCTTCGGTGTCATTGCCGGACCGATGATCCTCATCGCCCTCAACGACGGCTCAGCCATTCAGGTGACCAGCATCTTGAGCCTCCTGATTGCCGTCGTGCTGCTGCCTTCGGTGCTGCGCCATGTGGAGCGCGGCATCCTGCGGCGCTTCCTGATCGGCAGCCTGGCCGGCCTGCCGCTTGGCCTGGCTGCCTTCGTCTGGTTCCCCGTAGACGCGCTCAAGCTCCTGGCCGGCCTCTCGATCCTGCTGCTCTGCCTGATGTTGCTGCGCGGCCGGGCGTCCGGGTTGCTGGCGCAGCCGGGCCCTGGCGTCGACCACGCGACCGGCGTGGTCTCCGGCGCCATGAGCGTCGGCCTTGCCATGCCGGGCCCGGTCGTCGCCGTGCGTCTCGCCGCCCTTGCCTACCCCAAGGAAGCGACGCGGGCGACCATCCTCCTGCTCTTCGTCTTCTCCTACAGCGTGGCCATCGCCGCCCAGGCCGCCGCCAACGGACTGAGCGCCGAGACCTTGCGCCTCTCGCTCGGCCTGGTGCCCGCGACCCTGGTGGGCATCGGCCTCGGCGCCCTGCTCGGCCGCCGCCTGTCGGAGGTCTGGTTCCGCCGGGTGATTCTCGCCATCCTGCTGGCGACGGCGGTGAGCCTGCTCTTGAGCGCCTCCGGCGTCAGCTTGGGATGAACACCATGACCGACAACCTGACCTTCGATCAGTTGGAAGCCTGCCTGGCCCGGCAGCCCCGCGCCCGCCTGGCGCATCTGCCGACGCCTTTGGAGGCTATGCCGAACCTCTGCGCCCAAACCGATGCGGCGGCGCTTTACGTCAAGCGGGACGACTGCACCGGCCTGGCCTTCGGCGGCAACAAGGTGCGCCAGCTCGAGTTCTATTTCGGCCAAGCCCAGGCAGAGGGCGCGGATACGGTGCTGATCACCGGCGCCGTGCAGTCGAACTTCGTGCGCCTGGCCGCCGCCTCGGCCAACCACCTGGGCATGGCCTGCCACATTCAGCTCGAAGAGCGGGTGCCGAAGAGCGAGCCGACCTATCGCGCCTCGGGCAACGTGCTGCTCGACCGTCTGCTCGGCGCCACCCTGCACAGCTATCCCGACGGCGAGGACGAGGCCGGCGCCGACGCCCGCATTCGCGAGATCGCCGATGAGATCAAGCGTGCCGGCAAGCGGCCCTATGTCATCCCGCTCGCGCCCGGACATGCGCCCTATGGCGCGCTGGGCTACGTCGACGCTGCGCTGGAAACGGCACGGCAGGCCGAAGCCATGGGCATCGCCATCGACGAAGTGGTGGTGGCCTCGGGCAGCGGGCATACCCATGCCGGGCTGCTCTTCGGACTGCGTGCTCTCGGTGTGCCGGCGCGGGTCAGCGGCATCTGCGTGCGCCGCGACGCCGCGACACAGCGGCAACGCATCGCCACCCGCTGCCGGGAGATCGCCGAGTTGCTCGAGATCGACAACCCGGTGGCCGAGGCGGACGTGCAGCTTTCCGATGCGGCTCTGGCGCCGGGCTATGGACGGCTCAACCCGGCGACCTTGGACGCCATCGGCGAAGCGGCACGGCATGAAGGCCTGCTGCTCGACCCGGTCTACTCCGGCAAGGTGATGGCAGGTCTTCTTTCCCGCGCCCGCGACGGGGGCAAAGACCGCAGCCTGCTCTTCGTCCACACGGGCGGCACACCGGCGCTCTTCGCCTACGAGCCGGAGCTGACCAAGGCCTTCAGTCAGGCGGCGGAATAGCCGCCAAGACGATCACGCGCGCCCGCGAAAGCTCCCGCCTTGCCCGACATCACGCCCATCGACTATCTGGCCTTCGGCTTCTACGCCAGCAGTTGGGCCGGCTACACGCTCTTCGCCGATCACAGCCGCTGGCGCGAGCGGAGCATCATGAAGCTGATGGACGACTATCGGGAGCGCTGGATGCTCCAGATGCTGAAGCGGGACAACCGCATCGTCGACTCCACCATCATCAGCAGCCTGCAGAACGGTGCCGCCTTCTTCGCCTCGACCACGATCCTCGCTCTGGGTGGTCTGATCGCCGGCCTGGGCGCGAGCGAGGAAGCCATCCGCGTTCTCTCGGCCCTGCCCTACGTCGAGCCGGGAACAGCGGACGCCTTTCGGCTCAAGGTGCTGCTGCTCATCGTCGTGATGGCCTACGCCTTCTTCAAGTTCGCCTGGACCTTCCGCCTGCAAAGCTATGTCGCCATCCTGCTGGGCGCAGCGCCGGACGACCCGGACGTCACGGAGGACAGCAAGAAGCTCGCCCTACAGGCGGCACATATCAGCGCGCTCGGGGCAAGGCACTTCAACCGCGGCCTACGGGCCTACTTCTTCGCCCTCGCCGCGCTGGCCTGGTTCATCCATCCGGTCCTGTTCATGGCCATGACCGTCTACGTGCTCTACGTCGTGCATCGGAGGGAATTCCGCTCCAATTCGCTGAAGGTCCTGCGCAGCGAAACGGCGGAGTAGGCGCAGCGTCACTTCCGCCCTTCGCTAGTGGCGGTAGACCGGCGCGATACGCAGATTGCCGTCCGGCTCATGGGCCACGTGGAAAGCGACGCCAAAGACCTCCGATAGGACGCTCTCGCGGAACACCTCGGCGGGTGCGCCATCGGCAACGATCGTGCCCGCCGAAATCAGAACGATACGGTCGGCAAAGGCGGCGGCGAGGTTGAGGTCATGCAGCACGGTCATCACCCCGCAACCGGCGGCGGCGGCCGCGCGCACGCAGCGCATGGCAGCGATCTGATGCGACAGATCGAGGCTGGCCGTCGGCTCGTCGAGCAGTAGGTACTTCCCGCCCCCGCCCAGGCGGCCGGCGGCGTTCTGCGCCAACACCCGGGCCAGGTGCGCGCGCGCACCCTCGCCGCCGGACAGCCGGTCGGTGCGCGCCTGCGCCAGATGAGTGATCTCCGCCATTTGCATAGCGTCCCGTACCAGAGGCGATACATCCTCCACCGCAATGGGCGCGCAGGATGCTCCAAGGCCGACCAGCTCCTCGACAAGAAAGGGGGCTGCGACCTGGGGTGATTGCTCCAACACGGCCCGCTGCTGAGCAAGCTCGGCAGCGCCGAGGCTTTGCAGAGCACGGCCGTCGAGCTTGACCGAGCCGACGGTCGGCTTGAGGTCGCCCGCCATGAGCGACAGCAGGCTGGACTTGCCGGCGCCGTTCGGCCCGCAGACGGCCATCACCTCGCCCGGCTGTAAGGCCACATCGACATCTCGCAGGACGCTGCGCGCACCGCGGCGCAGCGCGACACCGCGCAGCTCAAGCATGGGGTGTGCTCCGCCGCAGGTAGCGCAACAGCAGCCAGAGGAAGAACGGACCTCCGATCAAGCTGGTGGCCAAGCCGATCGGCGGCTCGGCTGGCGGAACGGCCGTCCGCACGGCAAGATCGGCGGCCAAGACCAGTGCGACACCAATTAGAGCCGCTGCCGGCGCGACAAGCTTATGAGACGGCCCCACGCTGAGCCGGGCAAGATGCGGCGCCACCAAGCCGATGAAGCCGATCGGCCCGGCCACGGCAGTGCCTGCGCCGACCGCAAGCGCTGACCAGCCAGCCGCCTTGAGCTTCGCCCGCTCGACATCGACACCCGAGTGGTAGGCCGCCCGCTCGCCAAGCTGGAAGAGATCCAACGCGCGGGCCATCTGCAGCAAGCCCGCCCCGGCAAAGAGGATGCAGAGCGTTGCGATGAACCCCGAAGTCCAGTTCGCCTGTCCAAGGCCGCCCATGCTCCAGAAGGTCAGGTCGCGAAGCTGTTGATCGTCGCTGATGTAGACCAGGGCGCCGATGGCCGCGCCGGAGATGGCGTTCACCGCGACGCCGGCGAGAATCAGGGTGGTGACCGAGGTCGTGCCGGACTGTCGCGCGAAGCCGAAGATGAAGGCCGTCACCGCCAGCGCGCCGCAGAAGGCAGCGAAGGGCAGCAGGTAGGGCCGCAAGCCCTCCGGCAGGCTGCTCAGCACGGCCGCGCCCAGCACGATGACCAGCACGGCTCCCAGCGCCGCGCCCCCCGTCACGCCGATCAGACCGGGATCGGCCAAGGGGTTTCGCAAGATGCCTTGCAGCGCGACACCCGATAGGGCCAGGCCGGCTCCGACCGCGACACCGAGCAGGATCCGTGGCGCCCGAATCTGGGTGACGATCGCCTGTGTGGAGGGATCGGCCTCGCCGGACAGAGCGGCGAGGATCTGCGTAAGCTCGAGCCGCACAGGGCCGAACGCCAAGCCGGCGAGTGCAAAGCCGATGGCCAGGACGGCAAAAGCCACGATGGGCAAGCCGGCGCGGAGCATCCCGTTGCGAGGAGCCACCGACGCGGCGGTGGCCATGGTCATAGAGCGATGCCCGCAGCGTGCTCCGGATGAAGAGCACGGGCCAGCTCGGCAACGGCCTCTGGCGTGCGCAGGCCGAAACCGAGCAGCTTCAGCGAATCCATCACCACCACGCGGCCATTGCGGCCGGCCGGAGTGATCGCGAGATCGGGGCGCTGCAAGACCGCATCGGCTCCGCCCGCGGACTCTGCCACGTGCTGAGGCAGCAGCAAGACGTCCGGCGCAGCGGCGACAGCCGCCTCGGCGGAAAGCGGCTTGTAGCCGGTCAGTCCGACGATGGCGTTGCGACCGCGCGCCAAGTCTATGATCGCCTCGGCGGCGGTGTCTGACCCGGCGGCCAGGGGCGCCCCTCGCCCGACCGAAATCAGCAGCAGTACGCGCGGCCGAGCATCGATCGCCTCGAGCTGGCTTTGCAGCACGTCCATCTGCTCTTCGAAGCGGCTGGCGAGCGCTTCGGCCTCGGAAGCCTGTCCCAGAGTCTCGCCGACAAAGCGGATCTTGGGGACCACCGAACCCAACCCTGTGCCCTCTGGCGCGATCGCCAGACGAACGCCCGCAGCGCGGAGCTGATCGATGGCTGTCGCGGGGCCGGCATCGTCATCCAGCATGATGAGATCAGGCTTAAGTGAGAGCACGCCCTCGGCCGAGAGCCGCCGCATGTAGCCGACCTTCTCGACGTCTTCGACCTCGGGCGGCCAGCTCGAGGTGGTGTCGGCCCCAACGATCCGGTCGCCGGCGCCAAGAGCGAAGGCAATCTCGGTCAGGGTGCCGCCGACGCTGACAATGCGCTGCGCAGGCGAACCGCTCTGGTCGGCCAAGGCCGGCAACACCCGCAACCCGGTCAAAGAGAGACCGGCTGTGGCAAGCGTCCCAGCCAGCAGGAACCGACGGCCGACCCTGCTCATGTCCACTCCAGCGCGGTCACGAGGGCGCGCCAGTCGCCACGCTCCGTCGTTCCCGGCTTCCGCTCGCCGAAGAACTGAGCGAAACAGAAACCGCTGGCATCGTAGAGTTCCAACGCGTGCACATCGCCCCTGGCGGAGGGTTTGCGCACGACCCAGGCCTCATCGATCAGATCCGTTCTGAGGTGAAGGTTGAAGCGCGGATCGAGCACATTCATCCAATCGTTGACCCGGGCCACCCGGCTGACGGTTCCGCTGAAGATCTGCACGCAGCCGCGATTGCCGACGAAGATCATCAGCGGAACGCCCTGGCCTGACGCCTCTATCAACAGGTGCTCGGCTGCGCTGGGCTCTACGCGGCGCGTAAACTCCGGCGCCCCCAGACGCATGGCTTGCCGCCGCGTGACGCGGAAATCGCGCAGCAGGCCGAAGAAATCGTGGCTGTGCTGCAGGTTCCTCCAGCCGTAGCGAAAGCCCTCCGCGTCGATCTCTTCATCGCGGAGCTCGTCTGGCTCAGCGAGCGGCGGTGCGTAGAGCGCAGGCAACGCGTCCGGGTCAGCATGCTCGGCCACAAGCGCATCGAGCCAGTCCCGATCGGTGCCGTCGGTTGCATAGATCTTATGGACGGCGTCGCCGGCGCTGTCGAAGAACTGCAGGCTGAAGCGTTCCCCGCTCTTCGTCTCCTCAGTCACCGCATAGCCATGCACCCAATGCCGAAGGAAAAGGCGCAGGTCGATCTCGCCCAACACCTGGCCCACAGTGCCGTGGAAGGAAGGCTTGCCGTAAACACCATGCTTCTCGCTGACACAGGCTTCGTTGCGGGTGAGCGCCATCACCTCTCCTGCATCGGTCAGCGGGCTTAGCACGCTGCCGAATCCAACAGTTCCGCCCGGTCGGCGCAAAGCAAGCGCCTTACCTTGCAGACGGCGCGCCTCAACCAAGGCAGCCTCGGGAACCCCAATCGTCCGGGCCATATCTCGCGCGCGCAGCTTCTGTCCCGCTGCGCCTAGGCGAGTCGCCTCCTCTAGTACGGCCGCTGCGTCGTAAGGCACGCCGCCTTGGTGCGGCAGGGGCTCCTGCAGAGTCATGGCAGTCCTCTCATGCATTGGCGAAGTGCTTGAAAGCTAACCTACATGCAAATCATTCGCAATCGCATCTTCATGAAAAATCTTGTCTGAACGCCCGCAAGATCAAGTCGCCCCACCACGTTGCGCGATCTGGCGGCGCTCTTCTATGTCGAGCGGGAAACGACGGAGGGATTACTAGAGGAGCTTATCCGCCGCAGCGACACGGTCAGCGAGACCTTCCGCGCCGACGACTCGGGCTGCCGATAGAAGGTCCCGATGATCTGTCGCGCCAGGTCTCTCCGAGGCGCTTGCACGCCGTGCGGCGCCCTGCCCGATCTAGAGCAAAGCCGCAACGCGGTGTGCGGCTTCGCGCACCTTGTCGGGTTCGTGCATCACGGCGAAGCGGATGTAGTCGTCGCCCGGCGTGCCGGGGCGGTCGTGGCCGGGACACTCGCCATACGGCCGCGCCATCAGCGAGCCCGGCAAGACGCTGACCCCCTGCTCCTGCCAGAGGCGATGGGCGAAGGCCTCGCCCTCCCCTACCTTGAGCCAGAGGAAGAAGCCGCCTTCTGGCCGGCTATAGCCCGCAAAGTCGCCGAACACCTCTTCGGCCACCGCCACGCCCTCAGCATAGAAGGCGCGCGCCTCGACCACATGGGCCTCGTCGCGCCACAAGGCAGCACCTGCCGCCATGTTGGGACCCGGCACCTGGGTTCCGACATAGCCGCGCTGCAAGCCGAGGACCGTGATCAGCTCCGCATCGCCGGCGCCGAAGCCGCAGCGCAGGCCCGGCGCGCCGGAGCGCTTGGAAAGCGAGTTGAGGCCCAGCACGTTGTCGAAGCTGCCGTCGAGCGCGGCGGCAGCCTCCAGGATGCCGGTCGGTGGCGCCTCGAAGTAGATCTCCGAATAGCACTCGTCGGAGACGAGTAAGAAGTCGTGCGCCCGCGCCATGGCCACCAGCTCCTTGAGCCGAGCCATGGGGATGACCGAGCCGCAGGGATTGTGGGGCGTGCAGAGGTAGAGCAGCGCCGTCCGCTGCAGGATCTCGGGCGGCAGCACCTCCAGGCGCGGCAGAAAGCCGTTCTCCTCATCGAGCGGCAGCGGCACGATGTCGGCACCGGCCAGCAGACTGCCGCCGAAATAGACATGGTAGCCCGGGCTCGGGATCAGGATCACCGGACGCTGGCCTGCCGGCAAAGACTGCTCCTTACGCATCACGGCCGCCAGCGCGGTATTGAACAGACCTTCCTTGGACCCCGGGTAAGCCACGACGTGGGCGTGCGGGTCGACAAGGTCGCTTGGAAAATCGTAGCGCCGGGTCAGCCAGTCGGCCACGGACTGGAGATAGTCCGGCGTGCCTGTCCCAAGGGGGTACTTCCCCCAAAGCCCGCTCTTCTCCGCCACGATTTCGGCGAGGAAATCCGGCGGTGGCACCCCGGGCTCGCCAACATGGAGCGCGATGCGCTCTCCGGCGTAATCGCTTTGGCCGAGGATTTTGGGCAGACGGTGATAGGGATAGTCGAAGATCTGCGTCAGCCGGCTGGCGTCCGTGGCATCCGGCGCGGCGGCGGTCGCTTGTCTTTGCATCACTGGGCCTTCTTCAGGATCTCCTTGGCCAGGGCCGCCATCTCCCGCGCGCCCTTGCCACTGGGCTGAACCTCGCCGATGGCGCGGCCTTCGGCAAGGGCACTGGCGAAGGCGACCCGGTTGCCGATGCGGCTCTTCGCGATCTGGGCGCCGCTTTCCTTGATCTCCGCAATCATCTCGTCGGTAAGATTGGCGCGCGGCGGCACCCGGTTGAGCACCAGGAGCGCCGGCACCTTCTCCGCCGCCGCCAGCTCCAGGGTTGGCTGGGTCGCCCAGACGTCCATGGGAGAGGGCTGCACCGGCACGACGACGATGCTGGCACTGCGCACGGCGATGCGCGCCTCGGTCTCGGCATGGGGAGGGCTGTCGACGATGACCACGTCGTGGTCGCGTGCCAGCTTGTCCACCTCGTTCTTCAGCCGCCAGCCCTGGAGCTGATTGACCAGCAGGCCGGCGCCGGCGTCGCCGAAACGCTCGCCACGCAGGCGATACCACATGGAGAGCGACTGCTGCGGGTCGATGTCGACTGCCGCCACCGACCGGCCCATGGCGGTGTAGGCAACGGCGAGATGCGCGGTCAGGGTCGTCTTGCCCGCACCCCCTTTTTGCTGCGCGACGGTGATCACCTTGGCCGCCATAGAGGCCTCCACTTTTCGCTGTGGGGATGGCTGATGCGATTCAACCGAGCTACAGGAGCGCCGCGCGCCGGTCCAGCGGAGGGACCGGTTGGGCCGCGAGGTTATCCACAGCCGGAGTGGACTGCTTGTTGAACCAATTTGGCCGAGATGGCATAGTTGGATCACGTGGTCGGCTATGCCGATGACGAAAGAGCCGCCGCAAAGCCTGTGCGGCGACGGGCCCGGGCCCGCCTCTGGAGCGGGAGTAACGCGGGACCCATCGGAAGCAGAAAAGGAGCCGCCGTCGTGCGGCTCCTTTGTGTCGGATGGGTCGCCCGATCAGCTTGCTCCAGGCGGATACCCAAGACAGCCTTTCCTTACCTCCCGACGCTGCCTATCGTCGCAGCCATGGAGGCCCTCGAAACCCGTATCCTGCCCGTCAACGACGAGTCCTTGGCCGAGGCGGCCGGCCTGCTCGCGCGCGGCGAGCTTGTCGCTTTCGCCACCGAAACGGTCTATGGCCTCGGCGGCGACGCAACCAACGATACGGCCGTGGCGCGCATCTTCGAGGTCAAGGAGCGGCCGAGCTTCAACCCGCTGATCTGCCACTTTCCCAGCGCCGCGGCGGCCGCCGGCAAGGTCAGTTTCGACGAGCGTGCACGGAGCCTGGCTGCACGCTTCTGGCCGGGGCCGCTGACCCTGGTGCTTTCCCGCCTGCATGCCTGCCGCGTTTCGCTCCTGTGCAGCGCGGGGTTGGACACCCTGGCCGTCCGCGTGCCGGCGCAGGAAAGCGCGCGCCGCCTGCTCACGCTGCTGGGACGGCCCATTGCCGCACCCAGCGCCAACCGCTCAGGCAACATCAGCCCGACCGCCGCCGCCCATGTTGCTGAAGAGCTCAACGGGCGCATCGGCCTGATCCTCGACGACGGCCCCTGCCCCGTCGGACTGGAATCCACCGTGGTCGACCTGAGCGGCGCGGCGGCGCGACTGCTGCGGCCCGGCGGTGTCCCCACCGATGAGATCGAAGCGCTGATCGGCCCGCTCGAGACGCCCGCGGAACACAGCCCGCTCTTGAGCCCGGGACAGCTCGTCAGCCACTACGCGCCGCGCCATCCGCTGCGCCTGAATGCCAGCACGGTCTCCGGTGAGGAGGCCTTGCTCGCCTTCGGTGGCGAGCCGCTCGCCCGCGCGAAGATGATGCTCAACCTCAGCCCGGGCGGCGATCTGGTGGAAGCCGCCGCCAACCTCTACGCCTTCCTGCGCGCGCTGGACAGCATGGATGTCGAGGCCATCGCCGCCATGCCGATCCCCGAACAAGGCCTTGGCCGGGCCATCAACGACCGATTGCGCCGCGCCGCCGCGCCGAGGCAGGAAGACGCAAGCGCTGAGGCTGGCGAGTCGGCCACGCGGCTCCTAGGTTCACTGCCATGACCAAGAGCATGGCATGACACAAGCCGTCGCAAGCAAGCTGTCCGGACAGGACATCAAGCCGGCCATTGCCGCGATCGTCGGTCCGAAAGGCCTGATCGAGGACCAGGAGGCTTTGACGCCCTATTTGGAGGACCAGCGCGGGCGGGTCCGCGGCGAGACGCCCTATGTGGTGCGTCCGGCCACGGTGGAGGAGGTCTCCGCCGTCGTGCAGGCCTGCGCCGCAGCGCGTATCCCCATCGTGCCGCAAGGCGGCAACACCGGACTGACCGGCGGCAGCGTGCCCTTCGAGAGCGGCCGCGAGATCGTGCTCAGCCTCGGCCGCATGAACCGGATCCGCGAGCTCGACGCCAGCAACTTCACCATCACGGTAGAGGCCGGCTGCATCCTACAACAGGTGCAGCAGGCGGCCGAGGCGGCCGACCGGCTGTTCCCGCTTAGCCTCGGCGCCGAGGGCACCTGTCAGATCGGCGGCAACCTCTCGACCAACGCCGGCGGTGTGCAGGTGCTGCGCTTCGGCAACATGCGGGAGTTGGTTCTGGGCTTGGAGGTGGTGCTGCCGGACGGCCGCATCTGGAACGGGCTGCGCCGCCTGCGCAAGGACAACACAGGCTACGATCTCAAGCAGCTCTTCATAGGCGCCGAAGGTACTCTGGGCGTTGTCACTGCCGCCGTGCTCAAGCTCTTCCCACGGCCGCGCGAGATCGTCACCGCGCTGGCGGCCGTACCCAGCCCGGCGGCGGCTCTCAGCCTTCTGGAGCTGACACGCGCCGAAACCGGCGACAGCGTCACCTCCTTCGAGCTGATGCCGCGGCGCGCCATCGACTTCGCCGTCAAGCATGTCGCCGGCATCGCCAACCCCATCGCGGAGCCGGCACCCTGGTACGTGCTGATCGAGCTGTTCGGCGGCCGCGCCGAGGGTGGGCTGCGCCTAGCCCTAGAAGAAGCCCTCGGCGAAGCCTTCGAACGGGAACTGGTCAGCGATGCGACCTTTGCCGAAAGCGCCAGTCAGTCGGCCGCGTTGTGGCGTATCCGCGAAGCCATCGTCGAAGCCCAGAAGTACGAAGGCGGGTCGATCAAGCACGACATTTCCGTTCCCGTCTCTCGCACGCCGGAGTTCATCGCCGAGGCAACCGCGTTGGTCGAACGCTTGGTGCCCGGTATCCGGCCGGTTGCCTTCGGCCATCTCGGGGACGGCAACATCCACTTCAACCTCAGCCAGCCCGAAGGCGCCGACACGGCCGCCTACCTCGCACGCTGGGACGAGATCAACGCGGCGGTGCACGACGTCGTCCATGCTCTCGGCGGCTCGATCTCGGCCGAGCACGGCATCGGCCGCTTCAAGCTGGCGGAGAACCGACGCTTCAAAGACCCGGTCGAGCTCGATCTCATGCGCCAGATCAAGCGAAGCCTGGACCCCGACAACCTCTTTAACCCCGGAAAAGTGATCTGATGACCGACTACCGCCCGCCGACTGAAGAGATGCGCTTCGTCCTCGACGAGATTGCCGGACTGCCGGAGATAGCCGGCTATCCCGGCTTCGAAGAAGCGACGCCCGATCTGGTGGACGCGGTGCTGGAGGAAGCCTCCAAGCTGGCAAGCGAGGTGATCGCTCCGCTCAACCACTCTGGGGACCGCGAGGGGGCTGCGATCGAAAACGGCGTGGTGCGCACGCCGACCGGCTTCAAGGACGCCTACCACCAGTTCGTCGAAGCAGGCTGGCCCGCCCTGCCCTTCGACCCGGCCTACGGCGGCCAGGGCCTTCCCTCGGTCCTCGGCTTCACGCTCCTGGAGATGTGGAACGCCTCCAACATGTCGTTCGCGCTCTGTCCGCTGCTGACCCAAGGCGCGGTCGACCTGCTGCAGCACCACGGCAGCGCGGAGCAGAAGTCGGTCTATCTGGAGAAGCTGATCACCGGCGAGTGGACCGGGACCATGAACCTCACCGAGCCGCAGGCCGGCTCGGACGTCGGAGCCGTCCGCACGAAGGCAGAGCGCGACGGCACGCAGTACCGCATCCGCGGCCAGAAGATCTACATCACCTACGGCGAGCACGATTTCGCCGACAACATCATTCACATGGTCTTGGCGCGGACCCCCGATGCCCCGGCCGGAACCAAAGGCATCAGCCTCTTCATCGTGCCGAAGTTCCTGGTCAATCCCGACGGAACCCTCGGCCAGCGCAACGACCTGCGCTGCGTCTCGCTCGAGCGCAAGCTCGGCATCCATGGCTCGCCCACCTGCGTGATGGCCTATGGCGACAACGATGGCGCGGTGGGCTATCTGGTCGGCCAAGAGTGCGAGGGCATGGCCCAGATGTTCACCATGATGAACAACGCCCGCCTGGCCGTCGGCCTGCAGGGGGTCGCCATCGCCGACAGGGCCTATCGCCAAGCCCTCAACTACGCGCGCCAGCGCACGCAAGGGCGGCCCTACGGCAGCAGCGCCGGTGAAGCCGGGCCGATCATTCTGCACCCCGATGTGCGACGAAACCTCATGACCATGAAGGCCTACTGCGAAGCGTCGCGTGCCCTGGCCTACCACACGGTCGCCGGGGTCGATACAGCCAGCCGACACCCGGATGCGGTCGAGCAGGAGCGTGCTCAGCTCTATGTCGTCGAGTTGCTGACACCGGTGGTGAAGGCCTGGTGCTCCGACCTCGGCGTCGAGGTTGCGTCTCTTGGCCTGCAGGTCCACGGCGGCATGGGCTTCATCGAGGAAACCGGTGCCGCCCAACACTATCGCGACGCGCGCATCAATCCGATCTACGAGGGCACCAACGGCATCCAGGCGCTCGACCTGGTGGGCCGTAAGATTATCCGCCACGACGGCGCCACCGCCCGCGCGCTGATGGCCAGGATGGAAGAGTTTGCTCAGACTCTGAACGATGCCGGCACGAAG
>JANQIA010000137.1 GCA_028282405.1 Rhodovibrionaceae bacterium | reverse complement strand
TCCTACAGCCGGCACGACGAGCGCGAGGCCGACAGCCTCGGCATCGAGCTGCTCAACCGCGCCGGCATCCAAAGCGACGGCCTCGCCACCTTCTTCGAGCGCTTCTCCCTCGAGCGCGGCACGGATGAGGGCAATCTCGGCGAGATCGGCACCATCCTCTCGACCCATCCGGCCGACTGGGAGCGTATCGAGGCCGGCCGCGCCGCCGCCCGCGACGGCCGCCCCGCCTTCACGGAAGAGGAGTGGGCGGCGGTGCAGTCTATCTGCGATGTGACGAAACTGGCGTTACCGGACGACGGCGATAGGTAAGAGACGATCTGTCGGGGAAGGTGCACCCCTTTCCATTCAAAAGCTGCGCTCGGTCACCTGACGGACGAAGGCCTCGGCGGCCTCGGTGACGGCCTTGCCGAGATAGGCGTATTGGCGGGAGAAGGGCGGCCACCTTTCCCCGAGGCCGAGAACGTCGTTGATGACCAGCACCTGCCCGTCGCACGAGGGACCGGCACCGATTCCGATCGTCGGTATGGCGAGGGAGGCGGTGATGCGCTCGGCCAGCGCGTCGGGCACATGCTCCAGAACCAGCATGAAGGCGCCCGCGGCGGCGATCTCCCCGGCGTCCCGCGCGACGCGTTCCGCCTCGTCCGCCTCTCGGCCAACCTGCTTGAAGTCGGCGGCAGTCTGCGGCGTCAGGCCGCAATGGCCGACCACGGCGATGCCACGTCCGACCAGTGCGTCGATCACCTCGGACTTGGGCCCTTCCAGCTTGACGCTGTCGGCGCCGGCGGCGAGCAGCCGCTCGGCGCTCGCGCGTGCGGTGTCCGGGTCGCGGTCGCTGCCCAGGGGCAGGTCGCCGACGATGTGCGTGTTGGGGGCGCCGCGCCGCACCGCGCCGATGTGGTACGCCATGTGCGTGAGCGTCACCTGACGGGTGCTGTCGAAGCCCATCTCCACCATCCCCACCGAATCGCCGACAAGGATCACGGGCACGCCCGCCTGCTCCAGGCAGCGGGCAGTCGGGGTCGTATAGGCGGTCAGCATGGGAATCGGCCTGACGCCCTTCAGTTGCTGCAACGTCTCTGCCGTATGCTTGGTGGCGCTCGGCTGGCTCATGTTCGACACGTCGTTCCTTGCGTTTCGAGAAGCGATCTGATCTGAGAACCGCTGCAATAGCTTTTGCAGCCAACCTTGCCTAGCAACCGCAGGCCGCGGGCATTCGGAAGTTCCGCAAAAAAGGTTGTGCCGGGCGCCACTACGCCATGTCCCCGAATAGGGCTGCTGCGCTTTCGCCTATTGTCTTCCTCTGGGCCCTGCACGACCATCCGCACCGGAGCAGGGTGGTGCGACCGATTGCTGAACGCGCGCGTTTGGGTCCCTGCCTTGGCCTTTCCCTCTCTTGGCGAGGAAGACTGTGATGCCGGCCTCTGGCGCCGAAATCGCTGGCCCGACCCCACCGCCGGTACCCGCGGCGCCGTCCCGGCGCTTCGAGGCGCGGATGCTCCTGCTGATCGCCGGGCCGCTGATCGCGGCCTATTCGGCGGAGTACGCCATGACCCTGACGACCAAGGCGATCGTCGGAGGCTTGGGCTATCGGGAGCTGGCAGGCATCGGCCTGGCTAGCGACACGGCCTCGGAAGTTCTGATCGTCCTGGTCGGCATGCTCTCCGTCGTCGGCGTTCTGGTGGCGCAGGGGGAGGGGGCGGGGCGCCGAGCGGATGCGGGGATCGCGGCCCGCCAGGGTCTGCTGATCGCCGCCGCAATCGGCCTGCCGGCCATGCTGCTGGTCTGGCACCTCGATGCCGTCCTGGCGCTGACCGGTCAGGACCCGCAGATCATCGCGCTGATGGGGCCTTACCTGCAGCCGCTCTCGTTCGCCGTGCTGCCGATGCTCTGGTTCTTTACCTTGCGCACCTTCGTTGCGGCCTTGGCGAAGACCGGCGCGGTGATGCTGATCACGGTCGTCGCCGTGGTCATCAACTACGGCCTCACCCTGGGCTTGGTCGAGGGGCGCCTCGGGCTGCCGGAACTCGGCGTGGCCGGGGCTGGCTGGTCCAAAGCGATCATCGCCGTCTTCATGCTGCTGTCGCTGCTCGCCTACACTTACCTGACGCCGACCTTCCGCGGCTACGGCCTGTTTCGCGGCCGCCTCACGCTCGACTTCGGCGTCTGGCGGGAGATCTTCCGGCTCGGCATTCCCGTCGCCGGCATCGTCATTCTCGAGGCCAGCCTCTTCACCGCCGTTTCGATCTTCTCCGGCCAGCTCGGCCCGATACCCCTGGCCACCTATCAGGTGATGATCGCCTGGATCGGCATCGCCTTCATGACGGCCAACGGCCTGGCCGAGGCCGGTATGGTGCGGGTCGCTTTCGCTGCGGGGCAGGGCAGTCGGGCCGCCGCGCGCCAGGCCGGCTTCCTGACCTTCGCCATGGGGGTGACCTGGCTGGCGCTGCTGATGGCGGTGCCGCTCAGCTTTCCGGAGACCTTGGTGAGTGCCTTTCTCGACGCGGACGACCCGGGCTTCCAGGAGGTCCTGGTGCTGACCTCGCGGCTGCTGATCCTGGCCGCCTTCTTTCAGATCTTCGACGGCTTGCAGGTGATGGCGGCCTTTGCGCTGCGGGGCCTCAAGGACACGGTGGTGCCGCTCTGGCTCGCCGGCTTGGGCTACTGGGTCCTTGGCATCGGCGGCGGCTGGCTGCTCGCCTTCCCGCTCGACATGGGGGTCGACGGCCTCTGGTGGGGCATGGCGGTCGGCCTGACCGTGACCGGCAGCCTGCTGACCCTGCGCTTCGCCCTGCTGACGCGGGGCTAGCCGGCCCGCTACTCCACCGTCACCGACTTCGCGAGGTTGCGCGGCTGGTCGACGTCGGTGCCCTTGAGCACCGCCGTGTGGTAGGCCAGGAGCTGCACCGGGATGGAATAGAGCAGCGGCGTCACGACGCTCCGTTAGCACGGTTCCATATGATCGCAAAGTGCTCTAGGGAAAGAACTCGGGACGGCCGGGCAGGGTAATGCTGTCGATCAGCTCGGCGAGCTCGTCCGGTGGAGTCAAGCTGGCCTTGGCCTGGAATACTGGCATCCCTGAGCCACCGCAGCCGCCCATCAGCTTGGTGCGGAACACTTCCTCGACCAGCGCCTTAGGGCCCGAACACACCACGCCGAACTCGGTGGCGTAGGCATTCAGGCCCCTCGCGGCGAACCAGCGCCGGGAGCGCTCGATGTCGCCCGGATTGGGCTTTCTTGACGACACCGTATCGGTTGTCTCCGCTCTTCCCGCGCCGGCTGGCTTAAGTAGAACTTCGACTTCGACCAAGTTGCCGTCCATCGTTAGACCGGTGCCTTTCAAGTTGGCCTGCGGCTAGAGAATCGCCTCGATTGCGCGGGCAGCGTTTACGAGCCCGTATCCTGTGGCAAGATCGGGACCCGGTCCAGCCGAGTCGTACTGGCTGTGACCCTTGGCAACATCCGTGGCGGTGTATTGCAGCAGTGTCTTGATTTCGTCAGGCGTTAGGGTCGGGTCGGCCTGCTTGAGCAGCGCGCAGACACCGGCAACCATTGGGCTCGCGGCGGACGTTCCGCTGAAGGCGCCCCAGCCTTTCTGTTTCTCGAGCGCCGCTCCCTTCTGAACTGGAAGGACAATGTAGTCGGCGGACGGCTGCATCCCGACTAGGCCACATATATCGGGCACCTTGCGCCCGGGAAACCATGTCGAGCGAAAGCTGCTGGCGTAGTTGCTCGCCTCGTAGCTCAAGTTCTTGTCGACGTGGACGCCGCCGACGGCAATCACTTCGGGCATGCTGGCGGGGAAAGCCAGGTGCCCGTTACCGGCTGAGAAGCACACCACGATGCCCCTGGCCACTGCGTCGAGCACCACCAGATGAAGGGGCTTGAGCCAGTTGGGCATCGAGGTGCCGGGGTGGTCGAGGGGATAGCCCCAGCTATTGGTCATCACTTGGGGCCGCAGGGCGACCGCGGTTTTGAACGCGAGCGTTGGGTTGCCCATCTTGATACCCACAAAGTTGGCACCGGGTGCTGTGGCGAACAGGTTCGCGGCTTCGCCGGTACCGTGCCCCGAGCTGTCGGCGGTATGGTCGAGTTCGTCGGGTGCTGTGACCGAGAGGAAGTTGTAGCCCTGCTTCTGGAAAAAGGGATGGTGATAGAAGCCGCTGTCCGGCATAGCGACGCGGACGCCTTTTGCGGTGAAGCCGCGGCGATGGACGGTTGACGCCTCCATGATCTGGGCGACATCTACCGGTACGCGCAACCGGAACTTGTCTGTCCAGAGTGGCGGGAGCGGCCGCTCGCCGGCAAAGAACACTGGGTCAGCCTGGGTGTAGGCATTCTCGATGAGCTCCGACAGATCGTCGATCTCTGGTACCCTCCAGGGCGCGTCCGGGCCCGCCGCCAGAAAGCGATAGTTCTCAGGTAGCCGCTCGCGATCCGGCATGTATTGTTCGGTCAACTTAGTGCTGAACAGTTGCTCGAACTTGCCGGCCGGGCACGCTGCGGAGATGCTGAAGTCGCCAACGTCGTTGATCGTCACGCCGTTGTTTGCAAGCCGTCTGGCCGCAAGAATGCTGCGCTCCCGGTTGGCTCGGTATTGGTCGAGATTGCCGATTGCCGGCACGGCGTCTGGGGCGAACATTGATCGGGAAGTGCCGTCCTCAGCATTGACGACGACTTCAAAGTTGACAGTGGTCTCGGCAGTCATGGCGGTGCCTCCCTTCAGGTTTTCAAGGGCAGGCCAAAGTTCCGGCGACTGCTAGCCCGACCGCATCGGTCGATGGCCGGGCGGCGGACGGATTGACGAGGCCCAGCCCGGGTATGGCAGGATTCGGTCAGTATGCTTCTGGCAGAGGAGCCGATCCTGTCGTCCGGCTTGCCGGAGCCTATCGCCGGCGCTCGGCGTGGCTCGGAAACCGCTATGTCAGAATCCGGATTTCCCCTGGTTCCGCACGCCGGCAGAATCTCCGAACAAACAACCATTGCGAGTATAACGCCGTGTGCGCGAAATACTACATATATTTTGCGTTTTTGATGCGGTTCCGAGGCGGCTGGAGGCAGATCAACGGTGTATTTTTTTATCACCGCCCTCGTGTCATGAGTGATGGCAGATGCCGAGCGACAACAAAGCAAACTCGCCCTTGATGCATGCTATGGGTCCCTGCGTCGAAGGCTAGTACGGCGGGGCGACGGACGAGAGAGAAGGCGCTTCGCTACTCCACCGTCACCGACTTCGCGAGGTTGCGCGGCTGGTCGACGTCGGTGCCTTTGAGCACGGCCGTGTGGTAGGCCAAGAGCTGCACCGGAATGGAATAGAGCAGCGGCGTTACGAAGGGATGCACCTTCGGGAGCGCGATGGCGTAGGCGGCGTTGCCGCCGAAGCGGGAGACGCCCTCCTCGTCGGAGATGAAGATTACCTCGCCGCCGCGGGCGATGGTCTCCTGCACATTCGAAATCGTCTTCTCGAACAGCGGTCCCGAGGGCGCGCAGACGATGATCGGCACGCCCTCGTCGATCAGGGCGATGGGGCCGTGCTTCATCTCGCCGGCGGCATAGCCTTCGGCGTGGATATAGCTGATCTCCTTGAGCTTCAGCGCGCCTTCCATGGCGATGGGGTACATCAGGCCACGGCCGAGGAAGAGCGCATCGCGCGCCTCCATGATCAGGTGCGCGATGTCCTGAATCTTCTCGTCGTGGTTCAGCACCTCGGCGACCCGCGCCGGCACCTCGGTCAGCGCGGTGGAGAGCTCGGCCTCCTTGGCCCGATCGATGGTGCCGCGTGCCCGGCCCATGGCGATGGCGAGGCAGGCCAGCACGGTGAGCTGGGTGGTGAAGGCCTTGGTCGAGGCGACGCCAATCTCCGGGCCCGCCAGGGTCGGCAGGACCACGTCGGACTCGCGAGCGATGACGCTTTCCGGCTGATTGACGATGGAGATGATCTTCTGGCCGGCCTCGCGGCAGGAGCGCAGGGCAGCGAGGGTGTCGATGGTCTCGCCGGACTGGGAGATGAAGAGGCTGGCGCCGCCCTCGGCGAAGGGCACGTCGCGGTAGCGGAACTCGCTGGCGATATCGAGCTCGATGGGCTGCCCGGCGAGCTGCTCGAACCAGTACTTGCCCACCTGGCCGGCGTAGAAGGCCGTGCCGCAGGCGCTGATCGACAGACGCGGGATAGTGTCGAGCGGGAAGGGGAACTCGGGCAGCGTGACCTGCAAGGTTGCCGGGTTGAGCAAGGCATGCAGGGTGTCGCCGATCACCGCCGGCTGCTCGAAGATCTCCTTCTGCATGAAGTGGCGGTACTGGCCCTTGCCGATCAGGGCGCCGGAGAGCGCGGTC
>JANQIA010000130.1 GCA_028282405.1 Rhodovibrionaceae bacterium | reverse complement strand
ATGACCGTCGTAGAGCTCCACCCGGCCGCTGACGATGCGGGTTTGGCCGGGCGGATAGCTGCGCATCAGGTAGTCCGGCTTGCCGTGGAAGAAGACCAGTTCCATGGCGCCGCTGTCGTCCTCGACCAGGATGCGATAGGGCTGCCGCGTCGTGCGGCCGGGCCGGTGCTCCGTGATGCGGACGGTGAGGGTGCAGATGCGCCCGGCTTCGACCCCGGCGATGCTGGGGGCGTAGCGCCGGTCGATCAGCCCGCTGGGCAGGTGCCAGCAGAGATCGAGCACCTTGTCGCCGGCCAGGTTGGCGAAGAGCTTCACCGTGCGCGGCCCGATCCCGGGCAGGCTCTCGACAGGCGCGAAGAGGGGGTTCAAAGACGGGGGACGCACGGTCGTTATGCAATACGGTTCGAGTTGGCCTCCAACCCCTGACAAGCAGGGTAGAGCGGGCTATATCCTACGGCGTTCTGACCCCTTTCAACATGACTCAGATGACCCAGTCGGAAAACCAAAGCCTGGATATCCAGCGCAAACGCCTGCGCTATCGTAGCTGGCACCGCGGGACGCGCGAGATGGATCTCTTGATCGGCAGCTTCGCCGACCGCTACCTGGCGGAGTTCGATGGGCCGCAGCTCGACCGCTTCGAGGCCTTGCTGCAGGAAAGCGACCCCGCGCTCTATGCCTGGGTCAGCGGCGCCTCTGCGCCGCCCGACGAGCTGCGGCATGACGTCATGGCGCTTCTCTTGAACCACACCTACGCTGCGAAGACGCTTTGACCGTGATCACCGAGTTGCTTGCAGAGGGCGGCGCCTGGGACCTGGCCAACGTCCCGGAGGGGCTCGACGCCCTGCTGATTCAGGAGATCGCGACGCAGGCGAAAGCCGGCGGCGGGCGGGTGCATCTCCACGTGGCCCGCGACGATCAGCGCATGACCCGCCTGCGCGAAGCTCTGGCCTTCTTCGCGCCCGATCTTACCGTGCTGCCCTTTCCGGCCTGGGACTGCCTGCCCTACGACCGCATCTCGCCGCACCGGGATATCCTGGCCGAGCGCATCACCAGCCTCTGCCGTCTGCTCGAACGGCGCGACGATGAGCCGGTGGTCGTCGTCACCACGGTCAACGCGCTGTTGCAGCGCGTGATCCCGCGGGAGGCCCTGCGCGAGCGTCACCTGGAGGTGAGCGTCGGCGGCAGTCTGACCACCGAGACGCTGTTCCCCTTCTTCGAGGAGAACGGCTATCAGCGGGTCGACACCGTGGAGCAACCGGGCGAGTTCGCTCAGCGCGGCGGCCTGCTCGATCTCTTTCCCGCCGGCAGCGAGACGCCCTACCGGGTCGACCTCTTCGGCGACGAGATCGAGAGCATCCGCAGCTTCGACCCGCTCGACCAGCGCTCCACCGGGACCTGCGAGCGCTTCCAGTTGCGGCCGGTCAACGAGGTCTTTCTGACCGCCGACAGCGTGACGCTGTTCCGCACCCGTTACCGC
Organism: Rhodovibrionaceae bacterium; assembly: GCA_028282405.1. Classification (GTDB taxonomy): domain Bacteria; phylum Pseudomonadota; class Alphaproteobacteria; order Kiloniellales; family DSM-21159; genus JANQMX01. Next base: position 2,930 of record JANQIA010000130.1, on the reverse strand, counting down.
GAGGCCTTCGGGGCCGTCACCAAGGAAGACCCGCTCTACGAGGCGATCAGCGAGCGGCGCGCCCATCCCGGCATGGAGCACTGGCTGCCGCTGTTCCACGAGCGGCTGGAGACGCTGTTCGACTATCTCGAGGAACCCAGCATCAGCCTCGATCACCAGGCGAGCGAGGTGCGCGACACCCGGCTGGAGCAGATCGAGGACTTCTACCAGGCGCGCGAAGGGGTCGGGCGGGCCCAGCAGGTCAGCGGCAGCGTCTACCATCCGCTGCCGCCCGGGAGCCTCTATCTCTCGGCCGAGGATTGGCAGGGGGCGCTGATCGAGCGCGGCAGCCTGCAGTTCTTTCCCTTCCACCTGCCGGAGCAGGCGGACAAGGTCCGCGACGCCGAAGGCCGCCATGCGCATGACTTCTCGGAGGCGCGCACGGCCTCGGAAGGCGCGCTCTACGATGCCGTGGCGCAGGTCCTCGCCGGAGAGAAGGCAGCCGGACGCCATGCCCTGATCACGGCTTATTCGACCGGTAGCCGCGACCGCCTGCTCCACGTGCTGCAGGAGCACGGCGTCAAAGGCCTGGTGCCCTGCGAGAGCTGGTCGGAGGTCCGGGCCTTGGCGGGCGAGCAGATCGCCTGCGTCGTGCTCGGCCTGGAGCGCGGCTTCGGCAGCGGCGATCTCACCGTGCTCACCGAGACGGACATTCTCGGCGAGCGCATCGCCCGCGGCTCGGCCAAGAAGCGCCGCGCCGAGAACTTCCTCACCGAGGTCTCCACCCTCGGCACCGGCGACTTCGTCGTGCATGTCGAGCACGGGGTCGGCCGCTACGACGGCCTGGAGGCGCTCGACGTCGGCGGTGCCCCGCACGACTGCCTGCGCGTGCTCTACCACGGCGGCGACAAGCTCTTCGTCCCGGTCGAGAACATCGAGGTGCTCTCCCGCTACGGCTCGCATGACCTGCAGGTCGAGCTGGATCGGCTGGGGCAGGGCAACTGGCAAGCCCGCAAGGCGCGGGTCAAGAAGCGCCTCAAGGACATGGCCGATCAGCTCATTCGCATCGCCGCCGAGCGCCAGCTCAAGACCCTGGATGCCATGGCGCCGCCGGAAGGCGTCTACGACGAATTCAGCGCGCGCTTTCCCTATCCCGAGACCGACGATCAGCTCCGCGCCATCGAGGATGTGGTCGGCGACCTCAGCGAAGGCCGACCCATGGACCGGCTGATCTGCGGCGACGTGGGCTTCGGCAAGACCGAGGTCGCCCTGCGCGCCGCCTTCGTCGCCGCCATGACCGGGCGGCAGGTGGCCGTGGTGGTGCCGACGACTCTTCTGGCCCGGCAGCACTACGAGACCTTCAGCGAGCGCTTCCATGGCCTGCCGGTGCGGGTGGCACAGCTCTCCCGGCTGGTCTCGCCGCGGGATGCGGCCCGCACCAAGGAAGACCTCAAGTCCGGTCAGGTCGACATCATCATCGGCACCCACGCGCTGCTCGCCAAGTCCATCGGCTTCCGCGACCTCGGCCTCTTGATCGTCGACGAAGAGCAGCATTTCGGCGTGAAGCAGAAGGAGCGGCTGAAGGAGCTGCGCGCCGAGGTGCACGTTCTGACCCTGACGGCGACGCCCATCCCGCGCACCTTGCAGCTCGCGCTGACCGGCGTGCGCGACATGAGCCTGATCGCCACACCGCCGGTCGACCGCCTGGCGGTGCGCACCTTCGTGCTGCCCTACGATCCGGTGGTGGTGCGCGAAGCCATCATGCGGGAGCGCAACAGGGGTGGGCAGATCTTCTATGTCTGCCCCCGGGTGGAGGACCTGGCCGAGGTCGAGGAGCGCCTGCATGAGCTGGTGCCGGAGGTGCGCATCGGCGTGGCCCACGGCAAGCTCTCGGCGGCGGCGCTTGAGGCGGTGATGGGCAGCTTCATGGACCGCAAGTTCGATCTCTTGCTCTCGACCAACATCGTCGAGTCCGGGCTCGACATCCCCAATGCCAACACCATGATCATGCACCGCGCCGACATGTTCGGCCTGGCCCAGCTCTATCAGCTCCGTGGCCGCATCGGCCGCTCCAAGCAGCGCGGCTACGCCTATCTGACCGTGCGGCCGGGGCGCACCCTGACCCAGGCGGCCGAAAAGCGCCTGCACGTCATGCAGACTCTCGACTCCCTGGGCGCCGGCTTCACCTTGGCGAGCCACGACCTCGACATTCGCGGCGGCGGCAACCTCTTGGGCGAGGAGCAGTCGGGCCATATCCGCGAGGTCGGTGTCGAGCTCTACCAGCAGATGCTGGAGGAGGCGGTGGCCGAAGCCCGCAACCTGACCGCAGAGGGCGGGGTGGCAGGTGCCGCAGCCGAAGCCTGGACACCGCAGATCAACCTTGGCACCTCGGTCCTCATTCCGGAGGTCTACGTGCCGGATCTGCAAACCCGGCTAGGGCTTTACCGGCGGCTGTCGACCTTGGTCGAGAAGAGCGAGCTAGAAGCCTTTGCGGCCGAGCTGATCGACCGCTTCGGCCCCTTGCCGGAAGAGGTGCAGAACCTGCTGCATGTCATGGAAATCAAACATCTTTGCAAGCAGGCCGGTGTCGAGAAGTTGGAGGTCGGACCGAAGGGCGCCGTGGTCAGCTTCCGCGAGGACACCTTCGCCCGGCCCGAGAAGCTGATCGCCCTCATCCAGCGCCAGGCCGGCATTCTGCAGCTCAGGCCGGATCACAAGCTGGTCTATCGCCGGAGCTGGGAAACCAGCAAGCTGCGCACGGAAGGCGCCCGCCGCTTCGTCGGCGCTCTCGCCAAGATCGCGGCCTAGGACGGGCCAGCCAGCGGTATCGCGCTGCCTTGTCCTTCTCCTCCGATCGTCACCCCGGCCAAGGGCGAAGCCCGCGAGCCGGGGCCCATGGCAAAGCTGGGCGCGGGCTGAGAAATGGACCCCGGCTCGCTCACGCGTCCGGG
>JANQIA010000029.1 GCA_028282405.1 Rhodovibrionaceae bacterium | reverse complement strand
CGTATAACCTCCAACATGGACGGCTCCCTTTGTTTGAGTTGTCGATGAACTCACTCTGGCACAGTCGATGCCGTCGGGGGCCGTCCACTCCAACATGTCTTAGCCCTCGCGGGCGGCGTAGCGGACGGCTTCCTCGGCGGCGCGGATGAGAGCGCGGGCTTTGTTGCGGGTCTCTTGGTACTCGGCTTCCGGCTCGCTGTCGGCGACGATGCCGGCGCCGGCCTGCACCAGCATCTGCCCGTCCTTCACGATGGCGGTTCTGAGCGCGATGCAGGTGTCCATGTCGCCGTCGCTGCCCAGGTAGCCGACGGCCCCGGCGTAGAGGCCGCGGCGGTCGGGCTCCAGCTCGTCGATAATCTCCATGGCGCGCACCTTGGGGGCGCCGGAGACCGTGCCGGTGGGAAAGCCGGCGCAGAGGGCATCGACCGCGTCGTGGCCGCTCTCCAGCTCGCCCTCGACGGTGGAGCTGATGTGCATGACGTGGCTGTAGTACTCGATGATCTCACGGGCGGTCACCTTGACCGAGCCGACCTTGGCCACCCGGCCCACGTCGTTGCGGCCGAGATCGAGCAGCATGAGGTGTTCGGCCAGCTCCTTGGGGTCGGCCAGGAGGTCGGCCGCTAAGGCCTGGTCTTCTTGCGCTGTCGCCCCACGCTTCCGGGTCCCGGCCAGGGGGCGGATGGTGACCAGGCCGTCGCGCAGGCGCACCAGGATTTCCGGCGAGGAGCCGACCGCCGCGAAGTCCCCGAAATCCATGAAGAAGAGGAAGGGCGAGGGGTTTAGCCGGCGCAACGAGCGGTAGAGGGCGAAGGGCGGCAGGGTGAAGGGCACGGCGAAGCGCTGTGAGATCACCACCTGGAAGATGTCGCCGGCGAAGATGTACTCCTTCGCCGTCTCGACCATGGCCTTGAAGGCCTCTGGCGTCATGTTGGCGCTGGGCTGCGGCAGGGCGGCGCCGGCAATGGCGTTGTCGCGGCGATAGGGCAGTGAGCGGTTGAAGTCGGCGACCGCCTCGGCCAGGCGCTCGCGCGCGAGATCGAAGGCTGCCTGGGCCGTCAGGCCGCTGTCCGGCCAGACCGGCGTGATGACGGTGACCAGATCCTCGACCCGGTCGAAGACGGCGGTGACGGTGGGCCGGACCATGATGGAGTCGGGCAGGCCGAAGAGGTCCGGGTTGTCGTCGGGGATCTTCTCGAACTGCCGCACCATGTCGTAGCCGAAATAGCCGATCAGCCCCGAGGCCATGGGCGGCAGCGATTTCGGCAAGGTCAGGCGCGAGGCGTGCCAGAGCGCGCGCAGGCTTTCGAGCGGCGGCGCCTCCTCGGCGACGAAGGCCTGCGGATTGAAGCGCGCTTCCCGGTTGATCTCGGCCTTGTCGCCGCGGCAGCGCCAGATCACGTCCGGCTTCATGGTGATGAAGGAGTAGCGCCCGATGGTGGCGCCGCCCTCGACCGATTCGAACAGGAAGGAGTAGGGCAGGCCCTCGGCCAGCTTCAGGAAGGCGGAGACGGGAGTCTCCAGGTCGGCGACCAGCGAAGTCCAGACGACCTGCGCCTCGCCACTGTCAAAGCGCCGCCGAAACTCGGCGAGTTCAGGTTCCACCATCATCGCCGGGCCTAATAGCTGGCGATGATGCTGTCGATCGCCACCTGATTGGTGCTGACGCCGTAGCGGCTCTGCAGGTCGGCGAGATAGAGGGACATGAGCTCGTTGGCGCGTTCCCGGCGCAGGCGCTGCTGCACGTCCTGGAAGCGCTCGCTGTCTTCATCGGCGGTCGCTGGGATGACGCTGTCGAGCACGCCCACGGCCGCCCCGCGATCGCCCTCGACGATGAAGGGCTCCTCGCCCTCCGTCGCGAAGAGCACCGGCGCGAAGTCCGAAGAGGGGGTCGAGACGGGGTCCCGCTGGAAGCGGGTCATGGGGCTGCTGGTTTGCACCGAAAGGCCCTCGTTCTCGGCGGCTTTGGCCAGGTCGGCACCGAGCCGGACCTGGGCGGCGATACGCTCCGCCCGCTCCAGCGCCAACTGGCGCCGTTGATCTTCGATATAGGCGGCCTCGACCGCCGCGCTGACCTCGCTGAGGGGCCGGTTGGCCGGCGGCGTCACCCCGTCGACACGGAGCACGAAATAGCCGTCTTGGCCATCTTCCATCAGGAAGCTCTCCTCGCCGGGCTCGCCTTGGTTGACCATCTGCATGAAGCCTTCGAGGCTGGCCAAGCCGCCCGGCCGCTGGCCCTCGCGGTCGAGGCCGGTGGCATCGAGAGCCGGATAGCGAATCAGCGCGAGGGTGAGCTGCTCCGAGGCCCCTTCCAGCCCGGCGCCGCCGGCCAGGATGTCGTCCAACTGGTTGGTCAGGGAGATGACGGCTTCGATGGCCCCTTCGCGGCGGACCAGGGCGCCGAGCTCCTCGCGCACGTCTTCCAGGCTGGGGTCGCGGCCCTCGGAGATGTCGACGACGCTGAGAACGTGCCAGCCGAAGTCGCTGCGCACCGGGCCGCCCAGCTCACCGGGGGAGAGAGAGAAGGCGACCTCCGCCAGCTCCGGGCCGAGGGTGCCGGTCAGGGCGTCCTTGCTGAAGCGGCCGATATTGATGGGCGCGCCGGTTTCCAGGGCTTCGCCGAGCGCCGTCAGATCGCTCTCACCGGCGAGCGCGGCTTCCGCGGCCTCCGCCTGGTCCTGCGTCAGCAGGACGATCTGCTCGATCTCGCGCTCTTCCGGCTCGATCAGGGTCGCGCGGCGGGCCTCGTATTCCTCTGCGAGCTGAGCGTCGCTGATGCCGATCTCTTCGAGAAAGTCGTCGGGGCGAACCCAGAGGGCCGTGACGCTGCGGTACTCGGGCGAGCGGAAGCGGTCGGCGACCTGCTCATAGAAGGCCTCCAGCGCGACTTGGTCCGGCGCCTCGATGGACTCGGCGGGGGGCAGCGGCACCTCGGTAAAGCGGGCGGTGCGACGCTGCTCCTGATAGGCATAGAGCATGCGGGCGAGCTGGTCCGGGACGGACGAGCCGCTCACCAGAGCCTGCGAGATGCGGGCCTGAAGGGTCTCTCGGCGGATTTCCTGGGCGAAGGTGGCTTCCGTCATGTCGTTGGCGCGCAGGAACTGCTCGAAGTTGAAGCGGTCGAACTGCCCGAGCGAGTCGCGGAAGGCGTCCTGGGAGAAGATGACGCGCCGGATCTGATCGTCCGTCACCGTCAAGCCGAGATCCTGGGCCTGCTGATCGAGCAGGCCGCGGGTCACGAGCTGGCCGAGCACCACCTGCGGCAAGCCGAGGTCGCGGAGCATTTCGGAGGAGAGGCCGCCGCCGAGATTCTGCTGTAGCTGGCTGTATTGGCGGCCGAAGCTGCGGCGGAACTCGGTCTCGGTGATTTCCTGGTCGCCGACCTCGGCGACCACGTTGCCGTACTGGCTCGGGCTGAAGGTGTCGCCGATGCCCCAGACGGCGAAGCTGAGGATGAGCAGGCCGAAGAGGATGCCGACGAAGGTCTTGACGATGATTCCGCGGAACTTCTTCATTCTGCTGGCCTTGTTGACTTGCGATTCACGGCTGGGAAAGCGGCGGCATCTTAGGAGCCGGGCCACGGGCGGGCAACCGCCCGCAAGCCGATGGCCAGCCCTTTAGGACTATGCTAGCAAAGCCCTCGTCGCTGTGCGGAAATGCACGCGTTTTCAGGGCAGTTTCAAGGCAGAGAGGGGCGACTGTGCGCAAATTGATCGTCGGTAACTGGAAAATGAATGGCCTGCGGCAGTCCTCCGAGGACTTGGTGGGCGGCATCCTCGCAGGGCTGCCGGCGGGGGCCGATGTCGGGGTTGTGCTCTGCCCGCCGGCGACCCTTTTGGCGCAGGTTGCCGAGATAGTTAAAGAGAGCCCGGTCGAAGTCGGCGCGCAGGATTGCCATCCGGACGCATCGGGCGCTCACACCGGCGACATTGCCGCGCCGATGATCGCAGATGCCGGCGCACGCTATGTCATCGTCGGACATTCCGAGCGGCGCAGCGACCACGGCGAAGGCGACGCACTGGTCCGTGCCAAGGCGGAGGCCGCCATGGCCAGCGGACTGCGGCCGATCGTCTGCATCGGCGAGACCGCCGAGCAGCGCCGGGCCGGCGAGGCCCTGTCCGTGATCAAGCACCAGCTTGCCGGCTCGCTGCCGGCCCTTTCGCAGGCGGACTCCCTGGTGGTCGCCTATGAGCCGGTGTGGGCCATCGGGACCGGCGATACGGCGACCCCGGCCGATGTCGAAGAGGTCCATGCCCTCATTCGCACCGCCTTGCGCAGCGGGGCCGGGGAGGCAGGCAACCAGGTGCCTATTCTCTATGGCGGCTCGGTGAAGTCCTCCAATGCGAGCGAGCTTCTGGCCACGGCCGATGTGGACGGGGCGCTGGTCGGCGGGGCCAGCCTCAAGGCAGAGGACTTTCTCGGCATTATCACCGCTGCAGCCGCGCTCGCTTGACTGCTGCCGCGATCCAGGGCAATTCGCTGGCAATTGGCGCCCAGCCCCATTATATCGCGCCCATAGGTGCGGGCTGGGCTCGTCGCGCCCGCGCTTCATCCAGAGACAGATTGCTACCACCATGCTTACGGTTCTTCTCGTCGTTCATGTCTTGATCGCCCTGGCCTTGATCGTCGTGGTCCTGCTGCAACGCAGCGAGGGCGGCGGCCTGGGCATCGGTGGTGGCGGCGGCGGGGGCGGCGGCATGGCCGGCTTCATGACCGGGCGGGGCACCGCCAATCTGCTGACCCGTACGACGGCGATCTTGGCGGCCTGCTTCATGGCCTCCAGCATTGCCCTGACGATTCTCTCCCAGGGCGATCGGGCCCCCTCGCTGCTGGACGACCCCAATCTCGACCTGACCCTACCGCCGCCGGCGAGCGAGAGCGGCACCTCAGGCGAGCCGACGGTCCCCACCAACTAGGTCTTCCGTCTTCCAGCCTCGCCTGCGGCGCCGAGTCGCGCGGTCTCGGCGCGCCATTGGGGCTGCTGCGGCCTGTGAAGGCCGTTTCACGTCAATAGCTTAAAAGAGATGGCCGGCATCGCGAGAGTCCGCTTGCAGCGGCCGCCGACAAGACCGATAAGGGCAGTCCATGACGCGGTACATTTTCATCACCGGCGGCGTGGTCTCATCGCTTGGGAAAGGTCTGGCTTCGGCGTCCCTCGGCGCCTTGCTGCAGGCGCGCGGCTTCAAGGTGCGCTTGCGCAAGCTCGATCCCTATCTCAACGTCGATCCGGGCACCATGAGCCCCTATCAGCACGGGGAGGTCTACGTCACCGACGACGGGGCGGAGACCGACCTGGACCTGGGCCACTATGAGCGCTTCACGGGCGTGGCCTCGCGGCGCAGCGACAACGTCACCACCGGGCAGATCTACTCCAAGATCATCGCGCGCGAGCGGCGCGGCGACTATCTCGGCGCCACCGTCCAGGTCATTCCCCACGTCACAGACGCCATCAAGGAATTCGTCCTGGCCGAGGTCGAGGCGGAGGACTTCGTGATCTGCGAGATCGGCGGCACGGTGGGCGATATCGAAGGCCTGCCGTTCTTCGAGGCCATCCGCCAGCTCGGTCACGAGCTCGGCCGCGACAACTGCCTTTTCCTGCATCTGACGCTGGTTCCCTATCTCAAGTCCGCCGGCGAGCTGAAGACCAAGCCGACCCAGCACTCGGTGAAGGAACTGCAGTCGCTCGGCATTCAGCCGGACATCCTGCTTTGCCGCTCCGAGCAGCCGCTCGGCCCCGATGACCGGCGCAAGCTGGCGCTGTTCTGCAACCTCCGCGAAGAGGCGGTCATCCAGGCGCTGGACGTGGACACCATCTATGCGGTGCCCCGCGCCTATCACGAGGAGGGGCTGGACCGGGAGGTGGTGCGGCACTTCAAGCTGGAAGAGGAGCCGCCGCGTCTCGATGTCTGGGACCGCATCGTCGATGCCGTCCAGCGTCCCGAGGGCGAGGTGACCATCGGCGTGGTCGGCAAGTACACCAATCTCCTGGATGCCTATAAGTCCCTGGCAGAGGCGCTCAATCACGGCGGCATCGCCAATCGGGTGAAGGTCAAGGTCGACTGGCTGAACGCCGAGATCTTCGAGGAGGAGGATACCCTCGACCGCTTGGCCGACGTGCATGGCATCCTCATTCCCGGCGGCTTCGGCGAGCGCGGCAGCGAAGGCAAGATTGCCGCCGCCGGCTTCGCGCGGACCCACAAGGTGCCCTATTTCGGCATTTGCCTCGGCATGCAGATGGCGGTGATCGAGGCGGCGCGTAAGCTGGTCGGCCTGCACAATGCGGGCTCGAGCGAGTTCGGCCGCGCCGACCCGGCGGTGATCGGCCTGCTGACCGAGTGGCTGAAGGGCAACGAGATCGAGCGCCGCGGCGCCGACGGCGACATGGGCGGCACCATGCGTCTCGGCGCCTATCCCGCGGTGCTGCAGCCCGACAGCCAGGTGGCGGACATCTACGGCGAAACCCACATCCAGGAGCGGCACCGCCACCGCTACGAGGTCAACATCAACTACAAGGACGCGCTGGAGACGGCGGGGCTGCGCTTCACCGGCATGTCGCCGGACGGGCAGCTTCCGGAGATCGTTGAGATCCCGGCCCATCCCTGGTTTATAGGCGTGCAGTTCCACCCCGAGCTGAGATCGAAGCCTTTCGATCCCCATCCGCTCTTCGTGTCCTTCATCAAGGCGGCGGTGGATCACTCTCGCTTGGTCTAGTTTTAGGTTAGGAGCGTTACCGTGGAGACTCGA
>JANQIA010000513.1 GCA_028282405.1 Rhodovibrionaceae bacterium | reverse complement strand
CGGCGCGACAGCCTTCTCGCTAACCTCGCTTCGCTCGATAAGCTGCGAAGGCTGGTGCGGGTGGAGGGACTCGAACCCCCACTTCCTTGCGGAAACCAGATTTTGAGTCTGGCGCGTCTACCGATTCCGCCACACCCGCCAAGTCCGAAAGCGGACAACCCCGCCACAATAGCGAGGGGCGGGGGCATTGCAACGCTCCCCTCTCCCCCCTCCTCGCCCTCCGCGGCCGCGCCGCTACTGCAGGGGCGAGTCCGCCTCGGCGGCCGGTTGGAAGGGCGCCTCGCGGCAGGGGCCGGCGTGGTGGTGGAACAGCTTCCACTGCCCCTCCTCCAGCCGGAAGAGGTTGGTGGCCAGCATGACGCTGTTATCGAGCTCTTCGTAACAAAGCACCGCGCAGGCCTCGCCGGCGAAGAGCACCATGGGCGCCCGGCAGGCGATGGCGGGCGGACTGCCGCTCAGGATATCGCGCCAGCTCTTCAACACCGGCTCCCGCCCGATCAGAAGGCGCCAGCCCGGATGGGCGCAGGCAATGCCCTCCCCCTCCGCCCAGACGCTTTCCATGGCGGCGATGTTGCCGCTGGCGAAGGCACGGTAGAAGGCCTGATTGGCGGCCAAGACTTCGCTCTCGACGGACACGGCAGGCTCCCCTAAAGCTGGAGTTGTTCATTTCATCGGGGCCGCTGCCACTCGGCAAGCCCCTACAGGTTAGCTGCCTTACGAATGCCGGCTTCATCCCGGCCTTGTCCAACGACTGTTCCGTTAAGCCGTTAACCGCATTCAAAGGGCTGATGTCCTATGCGGTGCCCTTGCCTGTGCGCCTTGGAGGGGCCGAACGCCAATGAGCCGACTGCTGCGGCAGCTTTACGACTGGACGATGAGCCTGGCGGCCGGGCCGCACGCCCTCTGGGCGCTGTTCTTCATCGCCTTCATCGAATCGTCCTTCTTTCCCATTCCCCCCGACATCCTGATCATCCCCATGGTGCTGGCCGCGCGGCAGCGCGCCTGGATGATCGCCGCGGTCGCCACCGCCGGCTCCGTGCTGGGCGGCTTCTTCGGCTATGCCATCGGCGCCTTCTTCTATGAGGCCGCGGGGCAGCCGGTGCTGGCCTTTTACGGCTACGAAGAGAAGTTCCAGAGCTTCGCCGCCTACTACAACGAATGGGGCGCCTGGATCGTGGCCGCCGGCGGCTTCACGCCGCTGCCCTACAAGGTCATCACCATCGCCAGCGGCGTGACCGGGCTCGACCCGGTCGTGTTCGGCGTGGCCTCGGTGATCTCGCGCGGCGCCCGCTTCTTCCTGCTGGCCGGCCTGCTGTGGTACTTCGGCGATCCCATTCGCCGCTTCGTCGAGCGCTACCTGCCGCAACTGGCCCTGCTGTTTTTCATTCTGCTGTTCGGTGGTTTTGTCGCACTCAGGTATCTTTTGTAAGCCCGCTTTCGGGCTTAGTCTGCAGCCATGACGTCCGTGACGCTTTCCACGCTGGCGCAGCCCAGGCTGCTTGCCGCGCTCGCCTTCGCGGCAGGGGCCGGCGCTCTGATCGGCGCGCTCATCGCGGAGCACGGCTTCGGCCTGAAGCCCTGTATCCTCTGTCACTGGCAGCGCTACGCCCACCTCGCCGCCGCCGGCCTGGCCATGGTGGCCCTGCTGCTGCCCCGCCGGCTGCCGCGCATCCTGCTCGGCGGTGCTGGGCTCGCCTTTCTCGCCAGCGGCGCCATCGCCGGCTTCCATGTGGGCGTGGAGCAGCACTGGTGGGAGGGCACGGCCGGCTGCCACGCCCCCGCCTTCGACCCCAACGCGACCGTCGAGGAGCTCGAGCAAATCCTGCTCGGCACCGACTTCGTCCCCTGTGACCAGGTGGCCTGGTCGCTCTTCGGCATCTCCATGGCGGGCTATAACGTGCTCTACTCGCTGGCCGCCGGGCTGCTGCTGCTCTATCTCACCTTCAAGACCCGCCCGCCGCACAAGGACGCCGTGTCATGACCGCAGAGAAGACCAGCCAGCGGAAGGCGAACCTGCCGGCTTCACGGCGTTATCTCCCCGGCGATAAGCTGCCGCAGGAGGCGCTGGAGCGTATTCTGCGCGTCGATCACGCAGGCGAGTACGGCGCCCGCCGCATCTACGAAGGGCAGCTCGCCATTCTGGGCCGCACCCGCGTTGGCCCGGTCATCCGCGAGATGTGGGAGCAGGAGGCGAAGCACCTCTCCTATTTCGATAAGGCCCTGCCGGAGCGGCGGGTGCGGCCGACCTTGCTGCATCCCGTCTGGCACGTGGCCGGCTTCGCGCTCGGCGCCGCCACGGCCATGATGGGCGAAAAGGCCGCCATGGCCTGCACCGTCGCGGTAGAAGAGGCGATCGACGAGCACTATGCGGCCCAGTCGGCGGCCTTGGAGAACGACGCCGAGGAGCAGCCCCTCAAAGAGAAGATCGACGAGTTTCGCGCCGACGAGTTGGAGCATCGCGACATCGGCCTGGCGCACGACGCCGAGCAAGCGCCCGCCTATACGCTGCTCTCAGGCGTGATCAAGGCCGGCTCCCGCGCCGCCATCTGGCTCAGCGAAAGGGTTTGAGGCCCCCCGGCGGGACCAGGGGGGTCCAGGGGGCCACAGCCTGCCGCAGGCCAAAAAAAGACCGGCGCCCGAGACTTTCGTCTACGGACGCCGGCTCACCCCACCCAAGAAACTAGGTACCCCATAAGAACTCAAGGCGATCGCCTGAGGGCTCGATCACGCCCTCAGCATCAGCTCGTTTCGTGCATCCACCAGTTACGCTCGTTGATCGAGTAGTAGGCCCCGTAACGCTCGGCGGCGTAATCCTCGTGGACGACCTCATCGACTTGGTTGTCGAGGATGTAGCGCCGGCCGCCGTCGGTCACTGCGAGAACGGCATGCGCCTCGTTGCGCTTGCGGTCCTGCACCACGACCAGCCGCAGATCGTCGACATCGACGCCGAGCTGCCGCAGCGAGAGATACTTCACGACCACGAAGTCCTCGCAGTCGCCGCCGTGATTGAAGAACTCGCCGGGCGTCGCCCAGTAGTCGCTGCGGCCCCAGACCCTGTGGTCGCGGCGATAGCGGAAGCCGTTGGCGAAGTCGTTGACCATTTCGATCTGCTCGCGGCGCGGCTTGTCCTGGATGGATTCCAAGAAGCGCTGCCATTCGATCAGGCGCGGGTCGGTGGTCCAGGCTTCCTGCTCCGCCTTCACGCGTTGCAGCAGACCGGTCCATTTGCGGAACTGCATGAGGTTCGAGGAGCGATGCTCGATGGTGCCGAACAGGCCGGACTCGGCCGAGGCCTGCTGCGGCGTTGCGGCGAAACCGACACTCAGGCCGGCAGCGAGCACCGCGATGCCCAACCAAGATCTCAGTTTGCGGCTGTAGGAGACGGAAGCGGTCATACCTGCCCTCGCAACGTCTTGAATTACACGAGCCACTCTACTGCAATTTTCTTTTCTATTTGTAAATCCATCTACCTTTATTTACTCACCATCCGTCTCTATTTAGTGAGTAATGTGGGATTAATTTAGGACAAAGGTTTTCTTTATTCTTTTCAAACACATAACAGATTTGCGGAGAATGCTTGGGATTTGCCTACCGGGTTTTGGCGATTGCCGTTAAGCTCTTGGACAACAAAAGGACTTTGGTCGGGAGATGCGCGTCATTGTTCTCGGCGCCGGCGTAATCGGCGTCACCACTGCCTATGAGCTGCTGCGCGACGGCCATGACGTCACCGTCCTGGATCGCCAGTCCGAGGCCGCCAGCGAGACGAGCTTCGCCAACGCCGGCCTGGTGGCCCCCAGCCATGCGTTTTCCTGGGCGTCGCCGAGCGCGCCAAAGATGCTGCTGCGCTCGCTCTGGCGCGACGACCAGGCTTTGCGCTTCCGCCCCTCCCTCGACCCCGACCTCTGGCGCTGGACGCTCAAGTTCCTCGGCCAATGCTCGTCCGGCAAGGCGGCCGAGAACTCGCAGCGCAAGGCGCAGCTCTGTCTCTATTCCCAATCGCGCCTTGGCGTAATCAACGGCGAGAGCGAGCTGGCCTACCACGGGCAGCAGGGCGGCCTTCTCTACCTCTACCGCTCGCCGGAGAGCTTCGCCGCGGCGCAGGCCAAGATGAAGGTCCTGCAGGCGGTCGGCATCGTCGTGGAGGCCTTGACCCCCGAGCAGGCGGCCGAGATCGACCCGGCCGTGGCTCCGGTCACCGAGCATCTTGCCGGCGCGCTTTACGGCCCAGACGACGAGAGCGGCAATGCGCGCGACTTCACCCGCGCGCTGGCCCAGCTTTGCCGGGAAAAGGGTGCCGACTTCCGTTTCGGCACCACGATCACGGGTTTCGAGCGGGAGGGCGACCGGATCGTCGGGGTGACCACCGACCAGGGCCCGCTCACGGCCGACGCGGTGGTGCTCTGCCTCGGCGTCTACAGCCCCCATCTCGCCCGGCAGCTTGGTGAGCGCCTGCCGATCTATCCCATCAAGGGCTATTCCGTCACCCTTCCGGTCGCCGGACGCAACAATCCGCCAAAGCTCGGCGGGGTCGACGAGGACAATCTCGTCGCCTACTGCCCGATGGGTGACAACGTCCGCATCACGGCCACGGCCGAGTTCTCCGGCTATGACACCAGCCACCGGCCGCAGGACTTCCGGCATATGCTCTCCGTCGCCAAGCAGCTTTTCCCCAATGCCGGCGACTATGGCCAGCCGAACTACTGGGCAGGGCTGAGGCCCATGACGCCGCGCGGCATCCCCATCTTCGGGCGCGGCCGGCACGAAAATCTCTATTACAACACCGGCCACGGCCATATGGGCTGGACCATGTCCTGCGGCTCGGCCCGCATTGCCGCCGATCTGGTCGCCGGCCGCGCGCCTGAGATCGATATCGCGGGCATGCAGCTCCAGGATGCTTAGCCAGGACGCTTAGGAGGCAACAATGACGGCAGAGTCAGCCCCTCGGGGAGACGCAGCCACCCCGGTCTACCACGACAATCTGGCCCATGAGCTGGACCCGGGCCTGGCCGGCCGCGCCCGCATCGGGCTGATCGTGCTGGCCAGCGACCACACCATCGAGCACGAGTACCACCACGTGCTCTCCGGACTCGACGGCGTGACGGTCTATGGCAGCCGGGTGCTCAACGACCCCTCGATCACGCCGGAAACCCTGGCCGCGATGGAAAGCCGGATCCCGGCCGCCTGCGACATGATCCTGCCCGGCATGCCGCTCGACGTGGTGGCCTACGGCTGCACCTCCGCCTCCATGGTGATCGGCGAGGACAAGGTCTTCGCCCGCATCCACGAAGCCCGCCAGGGCGTCCCCTGCACCACCCCGGTGACCGCCGCCCGCGCCGCCTTTCACGCCTTGGGCGTGAAGCGTTTCGCGCTGCTGACGCCCTACGTGGAGGAGATCAATCTCTGGATGCGCGATTTCTTCCAGTCGCAGGGCTTCCAGGTCCCCGTCATGGGCTCCTTCAATCAAGGCAACGACAACGACGCCGCCCGCATCTCCCTGGAATCGATCCGCAAGGCCGCCCTCACCTTGGGGCAGGACCCGGCTGTCGACGGGGTCTTCGTGTCCTGCACCTCGCTGCGCCTCGTCGCGGTGGTGGAAGAGCTGGAGCAAGCGCTCGGCAAGCCGGTTAGCTCCAGCAATCATGCCATGATCTGGCACAGCCTGCGCCTGGCCGGCGTGGAGGAGCCGCTGGAGGGCTTCGGCCGGCTGATGCGCTGCGGTCTAGAGGACTAGGTTTCCGACCGCCCGGCGAAGGGCGCATAGCCCCGTCTAATGCCTTGCATTTGCAGGACTCCCAGGGGCTTGGCTATACAGGTTCTGCCGAAAAGCGATGAACAGGAGGGTGGGCCTGTGCCCGTTGCGCCAAAACAAGAACGGCGGCAAGACACCGTAAATGCCTGCGAACTAAGCTTTTCCCTGGGGAAAGGCGTCGGACCCGAACCCTGCTTAGTTTCAGCGGCGTAAGGAGGACCGACAGTGCTCTATAGCCTTTACGAGTGGCAAAACAGCGCGCTCGCGCCCTTGCGCCTGATGGGCGAAGTCACGCGCGGTGTGTTGACCAATCCGCTTCACCCGGCCTCCTACACCCACGTCGGCCGTTCCATCGTCGCCGGGCTCGAGGTCTTTGAGTCGGTGACGCGGCACCGCCCCAAACCGGCCTGGGACGTCGACAGCGTCGCCACCGCTACCGGGCAGGCGGCGGTCGAGCAGCGCGTGGTCTGCGAGACGGCCTTCTGCCAAATGCGCCGCTTCCGCCGCAGCGACCGTGTCGGCAAGGACCCGACCGTCCTCCTCGTTGCGCCCCTCTCCGGCCACCACGCGACCCTGCTGCGCGGCACGGTGCGCACGCTGGTGGAGGACCATGAGGTCTACGTGACCGACTGGATCGATGCGGCGCAGATCCCCGCCGAGGCCGGCGAGTTCGGCCTCGACCAGTACCTCGGCCATCTCTTGCGGTTCATCCGCATGCTGGGGCCGGAGGTGCACATCATCGCAGTCTGCCAGCCGGCCCCGCTGGTGCTCGCCGCCGTGGCCCTTCTCGCCGCTGACGGCGACGCGCGCCAGCCGCGCACCATGACCCTGATGGGCGGTCCGGTCGACGTGGATGCGGCCCCGACGGTGCCGACCCGCTTCGCCAAGTCGAAGCCGCTGTCCTGGTTCCGGCGCCACCTCATCACCCAGGTGCCGGCCTACTATCCCGGCCGCGGGCGGGAGGTCTATCCCGGCTTCCTGCAGCTCGGCAGCTTCATCTCCATGAACCCCCATCGCCACTTCGATGCGCACATCAAGATGTTCGAGCATCTGATCGAGGGCGACGGCGACTCGGTGGAAGCCCACAACCGCTTCTACAACGAGTACCTGGCCGTCATGGACGTGCCGGCGAGCTACTACCTGGAAACCGTGGACGCGGTCTTCCAGCGGCGGCTTCTGCCGGAGGGCGAGCTGCGCTGGCTGGGCGAGCCGGCCAACTGCGCCGCCATCGAGAAGACCGCGCTCCTGACCGTCGAAGGCGAGCTGGACGACATCTCCGCCCCCGGCCAGACCATGGCCGCGCACGACCTCTGCACCGCGCTGCCGGAGAGCATGCAGGCCAACCACCTGCAGAAGGGCGTCGGCCACTACGGCATCTTCAACGGCCGGCGCTGGCGCGAGAACATCAAGCCGGCCATCGGCGCCTTCATCCGTCAGCACGCCGGCTAGCTAAGTCGCAATCTCCCGGCCGGCGAAGGGATTGCCGCCGTCGGCCCGCTCGACCTCGATCACCCAAAGGTCCGGGTCGCGCTTCACCGAGCGCGCGATGTAGGCCTCCGCCTCGCTGTCTTCGGCCGTGCCGTCTTGATAAATCGGCATCCAGCCGAGCACGCCGTCGAGATCGCGCTGCTGCACGTAGACTGCGGCCGAACCGTTCAGGCAGTTGACCTTGACCAGCGCCAGCCCGGTGGTGCGCTCGCCCTTGCGCACCACGAAGGCCGGATAGCCCTCCCGGTGGCAGTGGCGCACCGCCGCCATGATCCAGACATGGCTCGGCAAGCGCGCTTCCCAGGTGTCCGTCATGGTGACAGGACCGACCGGAGACGCGCGGTCAGTCGCCGCAACGCAGGCAGCGGATCTTGGTGAAGAGCTGCTCCTCGTCCGCCTCGGTCATGACGTAGTCGAGCACGACGCGCAGCGCCTTGTCCTTATCCGGCAGGTCATACTTCGTCGACATGTCCTCGAGCCAGTCGAGCTGGTCCACATTGATCTCGAACTCTTCGGTGCTCTTATCACCCGCCATGGCTCACCTTTCTCCTCGTTCACCTGCCGCTTGGAGGCCTGCGCCTGTTCCGGACGGCATGTTGCTAAGAGAAAATGTTACAATCAAGCGCCGCGCGCGCAGCGGCCGTCTTTCGCTTTGCCGGCAGAAAACACCGCAGTCGACTCATGCAAAGCAGCGGCTGCTCTTGGCTTCGCGGCCCTCTCCGCAAGACATGCCGAAGACCAATGGCCTGATCCGCCGTTAACTCAGTAAACGATTGTTACTTCGACAGTAAACTGTGTCGCTCCGGCAATAATTCGTGACTTGCGGCGCGACAAGGCGGCTCTCCTATTTCATCGACAAAAGAAGCAATCCGACCGCGTTTTCCCACCGGAGGCGAAATGACCCTGCTCAGTTACACCGACGACGTCGCCGCTGCCACCGCGCCGCTCTATGAGCGAGTCCGCCGCGTGATCCCCGAGATCGAATGGCCCGCCCACGCGCCCTACGTCGCCGAGATCAACCGCCTGAAGCAAGAGCGCAACGCCATCGTCCTGGCGCACAACTATCAGACGCCGGAGATCTTCCACTGCGTCGCCGACATCGTCGGCGACTCCCTGGCGCTGGCCCGCAGCGCCGCCGACACCGATGCCGAGGTGATCGTGCTGGCCGGTGTGCACTTCATGGCCGAGACGGCGAAGCTGCTCAATCCGGACAAGACCGTGCTGATCCCAGACCTCGGCGCCGGCTGCTCCTTGGCCAGCTCCATCACCGGGGCCGACATCCGCGCCTTGAAGGCCAAGTACCCGGGCCGGCCGGTGGTCAGCTACGTCAATACCACTGCGGACGTGAAGGCCGAGACGGATGTCTGCTGCACCTCGGGCAACGCTGTCGCCGTGGTCGAGTCCCTGGGTGTCGATGAGGTCATCTTCCTGCCGGACGAGTACCTGGCGAGCTATGTCGCCAAGCAGACCGACGTGAAGATCATCTCCTGGCACGGCCGTTGCGAGGTGCATGAGCGCTTCTCGCCGCGGGAGATCGAGGCCTATCGCGAGGGCTACGACGACGTGGTCGTCATCGCCCACCCGGAATGCCCGCCGGACGTCCAGGAAGCGGTCGACTTCGTCGGCTCGACGGCGCAGATGATCAACTTCGTGCATGAGCGCAAGCCCGAGCGGGTGCTGATG
>JANQIA010000475.1 GCA_028282405.1 Rhodovibrionaceae bacterium | reverse complement strand
GCCAATCAAACCGCCACAACAGCAGAAAGTGAGGCACAGCATGGCAAAGATGTCAGAGACCAGACGCTACGAACGTCTGCTGGAACGCTTCGGCAACGGTGACCTGCCGCGCCGGGATTTCATGAGCCTGCTCGGCTGCGCTGGCCTTGCGGTCGGCGTGGGTGGCACGGTCATGACCCGCTTCGCCAGCAAGGCCCACGCCAATGTCGAGAAGCTGCGCTTCGATGGCTGGGGCGGCATCGTCTCCGAAGCCCTGCGCAAGGGGGCCTTCACGCCCTACGAGCAGGCCACCGGGATCACCGTGATCGACGGCACCTTCGGCTCCGAGGAAGAGCACTTCAACAACATCAAGGCGTCCCCGGAAGGCACCTACAACCTGCATCTCTCCTCAGGCGTGACGATCTACCAGACGCTGACCGATGCCGGCTATGGCGCGGTCATCAACGAGGACAACATCCCGAACCTGAAGCTGGTCATGCCGGCCCTGATCGAGCCCTTCCGCGCGATCACACCGGATGGCCTCTCCGCCGTGCCCTTCGACTACGGCAACACCGGCTTCGCCTACAACACCAACTACATCTCGAAGGAAGAGGCCGAGGCCGACGGCGCCAACATCATCCTGCGCGAGGACCTCAAGGGTAAGCTCGGCGGCTACGGGAGCTGGCAGGGCCGCATCTGGCATGCCGCGTTGCAGACCGGCCAGAACCCGAACAACATCGAGGATATCGAGGCCTGTTGGGACAAGGTTCGCGAGCACCGCGACCTCATCCTCAAGTACTTCGGCTCGGGCGCCGAGCTGATGGACCTGCTGGCCAAGGAAGAGTACCTGGCGTGCGATGCCTGGTCGGGCCGCGTCGCCGGCGTGCAGAAGCAAGGTCACCCGATCGGCTACAGCGAGCCGCCGGGCACCTACTCCTGGATGGAGACGCTCTTTGTCGCCAAGGGCTCACCGATGCCGGAGGCCGAAGAGCTCCTCAACTACATGCTCGAGCCGGAGGTCTCCATCGCCGTCGCCATCGGGCAGAACTATCCGCCCTCGCTCGACCCGACCAAGGTCGATATGCCGCCGGAAGTCCAGGCCCTGCCGGCCTTCGACCCCACTGGCACGCTGGAGAACCTGCTGTTCGCCGACGCCGCCTATTGGGCGGAGAACCGCACGGCGTGGCAGAAGAAGTGGAACCGCGTCGAGAAAGGCGGTTGAGCCTGAACGTCATGCATGGCCGGGGCCCTCACGCCCCGGCCTTTCTTCTTCTCCCGGAACAGCGATAGGGCCGGCGCAATGGTAGGACCCGCAGGCGCGGTCGAGCTCAAACGGATCAGCAAGTTTTTCGGCAGCGTGCAGGCGGTCAAGAGCGTCGACCTGACGCTCGATGCCGGGTCGTTCACGACGCTGCTCGGCCCCTCCGGCTGCGGCAAGACCACCATCCTGCGCATGGTCGCCGGCCTAGAGACGCCGACCGACGGCGAGATCCTGGTCAACGGCAACCGCATCAACGAGGTGCCGATCCACAAGCGCAACATCGGCCTGGTGTTTCAGAACTACGCCCTGTTTCCGCACAAGAGCGTCTTCGACAACGTCGCCTTCGGCTTGAAGTACCGCGACGTGCCGAAGGAGGAGAGTCGCCACCGCGTCGCGCAGGCGCTCGAGCTGGTGCGCCTGCCGGGCATGGAGTCCCGCCTGCCCTCCCAGCTCTCCGGCGGCCAGCAACAGCGTATCGCCTTGGCACGCGCCGTGGTCATTCAGCCGGACGTGCTGCTGCTCGACGAGCCGCTCTCGGCGCTCGATGCCAACCTGCGGGAGGAGATGCGGGTCGAGCTCAAGAAGATCCAGCGCGAGCTCAACATCACCACCCTCTTCGTCACCCATGACCAGGAAGAGGCGCTCGCCATGTCCGACACCGTCGTGGTCATGAGCGAGGGCGAGTCCGAACAGCAGGGCCCGCCGGAAGAGGTCTACAACCGCCCGGCCTCCGCCTTCGTCGCCGACTTCCTGGGCTACTCGAACCTCCTGGAAGCGCGGGTGTTGGGCAGCAACGGTGCCACGACTGCCCTGGAGCTGTCCGACGGCGTGACCGTCGATGCCGACAACCGGAACGGCCACTTCGGGCATGCCCAGGTGAAGCTGGTCATCCGGGCCGAGAAGATCGGCATCGCCACCGACTGGAGCGGCGGCAACGGCGACAGCATTCTCGACGGCACGGTGGCCGACGTGGACTACCTCGGTGTCACCGCCCGCTATTTCGTCAAGGTGGGCGATCTCCGCCTGCAGGTCATCGGCACCATCGACGAACGCCCCTTCCGCGAAGGCGAGCCGGTGAAGCTGCGCATCCGCCCCCGCGACTGCGTAGTGCTCGGCAGCGCGTGAGCTCGGCCCCGGAACTGCCGCACTGACAGTGCGAGCCACCAAAACGGCGGCCAATGGGACAGAGGGCGACAGAGTCGCCGACGTCAGCCCGCTTGCGCAAAGCGAGAAGCAGACTTGCGTAGATCTGACCGGGAGAAGCTCTAGGGCAAACCGGCTGCTCGAAGTCCTTGAGCATAGAGGTCTGCATCGGCAGGACGGCGGAAAGGCAGTTGCTGAACCGTCGCCTCACAGGTCAAGTTCGGATCCAGCGCAAACAGTCTGGCAATCGCAGCACTCGACTCCTTGCTTCGACCCAGTTGGCCACAGGCGGCTGCGAGAACTCTAAGCCCACCGACGTAATCGGGGTTCTCGGCCACCGATCGTTTCCCCTGCTCAAAGGCCAACTCGAAATCGCCAGCCATATAAGCTGCCATCGCCACAGCATCGTACCAGAAGGTGAGCATAGGGTCCTGCGGACTCAGTTGGAGTGCCCGCGCGACATGATAGTTGACCTGCTCGACGTCGCCGACGAACCCGAGCGTCATCGCATAATAGCCGTGTGCCTCTGTGAGATTCTCATTGAGTCTCAGCGCTGTCTTGAATGCACTGACGGCATCTTGATGGGCGCAATTAATGTGGGCAGCAAACGCCAGAGCGGTGAAGGCTTGAGCATCGCTTCTATCGATCGAAGTGGCCTTTCGCGCAAAGCTGTCAGCCAGTCGGATCGACTCTCTTCTCGAATCGCTCCATCCGAACAGAGAATCATAAACGTGACTGATTGCATAGTCGGACGCCAGCATCGCAATACCCGGTTGGCGGTCCACAGCAGCCTCTAAGATCGACTGCGCTTTTTTGTTGTCCAATCTTGTCAGGCGACGCAGATGCGAGTGAGCTCGCATGACTTCGATCCAAGTATCGGGGTCCTCTGGTGATCGGCGTTGCGCGCGCTCGATCTCCGCGCTCAAAGAGGCAGGCGCCACAGCTGAGACAATTCGTTGAGACACCTCATCCTGAAGCTCGAATACATCGCCTTCAGAGACGTCGAACCTCTCGCTCCATTCCGTCCTGCCCATCTGCGTGTCAGTTAGCCGAGCAACCACGCGCATACGCGACCCCGACCGCCGAATGCTCCCATCAAGGAGGTATTGCACCCGAAGCTCGGCGGCGACTTGAACCAAGGCACGTTCGCCTGATGCGTAGAACTTGAAGCTGGATCGGGGCGACACGACCGTAAGCCATCTGAACCTGGAGAGCGCAGCGACAATGTCTTCAGCGAGCCCTTCGGAAAAAAGCTCTGAATCATCGCTGAGGTCGCGAAAGGGCAGAACAGCGATCGACGGTTTGTCAGGCAAGCGTCTCATCGCGGAGCGCTTGGCCGAGGTCTCACGTCGATGCCAAGCCGACCGCCAATGCCAAACCTGGACCGGTCTCAGGATGTTCTTGACCTCGCGAACGCCCCCATCCTGCCAAGCTATGTCAAGTCGATCCCGAACCTGCCGGTAGGCGTCATCGGACAAAGCAAGACCGCCGGGCTCACAAAGTGCCTCTAAACGCGCGGCTATGTTGACACCCTCGCCCAGCAAGTCCTCCCCATCTGCAACGACGTCACCCACATGCAGGCCGATTCGAAACCGCAACTGCTTTTCTGTATCGACATCGCGATTGCGCTGCTTGAGCCCCTTCTGCATGGCGACGCAATACCTGACTGCATCCACCGCGCTCGGAAACTCGAGCAGCAGACTGTCGCCAGCTGTGTTGGCAATGCGGCCTCCATGCTCTTCGATCAGCCGGTCGATGACCTCCTCTCTATGAGCCCTCAGCACACGGAGGGTGCCTTCCTCATCCTGGCCGATCAGGCGAGAATAGCCTGCGATATCCGCCGCAACGATCGCTACCAACTTACGTTTTTCACGCTGCATCGGCGCCCTCCCTGAAGCAATCATTCTAGCGCGAGGGGAGGCAGGAGTTACAGGCCGTGGATAAGGCCAGACCTAGCCGACAGCCGTGGCGTCGAGTTCCGGATAGTGGCGGAATATCCCGAGCTCGTTGAAGGCGATGCGCCGCTCGGATGCGAGATAAGCCGCGATGTTGGGCCGTTCGCGAACGCGATCGCGGAGTGCAAAGAGCCTCGGATGATCGTCGGCCAGCGCGCTGAGCGCATTTGGGAAGGCGTACTCGAGGCCTGTCATCACCTGGAAGAGCGACAGGTCGGCATGCGAGCAGTCGGCGCCGACGAGCCAGCGACCCTCGGCGGCCTTGTTCAGCGACAAAACCCGCTCGAAGTATCCCAGGGACCTGGGCAGGCGTTCCTCCCGAAACACCGCCGTGCGCCGCTGCGCTTCCGCCGTCTGATCTTCGTAGTACAGCGAGCCTGCGATCGGGTGATGGGTGTCGTGGATTTCGACCACGAAGTCGGCGAGCGTGAGCTGCAGATGGAGCGCCTGCCACCGCGCGTCTCCCTCGGGGGCGAGCCCGTGCCGCTCACCGAGGTAGGCGCAGATGGCTGCGGTCTGGCTGATGTACAGATCGCCCTGCTGCAGGATCGGCGGCGCCAGGTTCGCTGTGCCGACGTCGTCGCGCGCGAGACAGGCCATGAGCCCAGGCACGCCGCCGCCTTCGTCTTCGGGCAGCCTCGCGACATCCACATAGGGTGCGCCTGCGTCTTCGAGCACGAGGCGCACGAACTCGCCGCGCCCTTGGATGTCGGGCCAGTAGTACAAGCGGTATTCAGCGTCTGCCATGAACCTTGGTCTCTGCGTGATCGATGAACGCGACAGAGAACGACAATAGCCGCGATAGGGTTCGCGACCAATGCGCTGATAGCAATCGGGAAGCCACTTCCGGGTACGAAGGAGGCAGGCCAAATAAAAACCCGGCTGCAGGTGGCAGCCGGGTATAGAGATTCTGACTTATGCAACCGTGTGACGCTGACAGCGCCACACTGCGGCAAGAGGCCGTTCAGTTGGCAGTGCGACGGCTGCGACGAATGCCGTAGGCGCCAAGCCCGACCAGCCCCACAACCATAAGCGCAAGGGAGGTCGGCTCCGGAAGCGGCGAAGGTGTGACGGTCAACGCACCAACCTTTGCATCGATGGCCGCCCCAAAGGCACCGAAGTTGGCAACAGGAACGACGAAAGGCTGATTGCTCGGAATAGCTTCACCGCCCGTAAAATCCACCAACACTTCGGCGTCGGAGAGATTGAACAGATTGCCCGGGTTGACGATGTCGATCAGGTCATCGATGTTGGCGGAGCCAACAGCCTCTGCTGACACGAAATCGATGCCTGCATTCACGGCAGCGATGGTTGCAGCCTCAGCGGCCGACACGTTGCTTTGACCGTCGGTGGTGATGTTGAGCACCTGGGTTGCACTCGCATCGAAATTCGCTGAGCCCTGGACCAGGGTGGAAAGGGCGGTGATTGCCGCAGCGATATTCGTACCGCCCCCGTTGTACACCGTCGTCGAGACAGCGAGTTCAACAGCGTCAAGCGCCGCCTGAGAGTCGATCAGCGTCGGAGACACCACCGTCGTAGTAGAACTCGCGAACGTCATGACGGTCAGTTCCACCGTCCCGTCGATCGGCACGTTCGCAGCCAGCGCACTTGCCAGAGCGTTTCGCGCCACCGCGAAGTCTCCCGACCCGACACTGCCCGACTCGTCGAGGGAAAAAGCGAGCTGCGTGATTGGCGTGGCCGACGCGCCTCCCGCCATGCCGATGGTCAAGGCAGCCGCAACCATCGTCCCGAAACACCTGCGCTTTGATACCTGTCTTCTGGTGCCACTAAGTAGTTTCATGATCATATCCCTTTAGCACTGGTGGTAGTATTAAGCGATGCTGATCATAAGCAATATCCATGCCAAAACGGAAAAGTCAGTTTTCCCAATAAGTTGACAACGCCAACCCGATTCTCTTGTAAATTGTACCTTACACTTCGGGGAAGAAAGAACTTGGCTCCTCCCCTTTTTCTATCTTTTTATCAATAAGTTAGGCGGAACGGGAAACTGTTAAGGATATTTATCCATCTCAAAAGTGTGCAACTATCATCTGTCTTTATTTATGGTTTTCAATGCTTTAGATAGCACACCAAGCTGTTAAGACATCTTATCCATCTTCAGAACGTACAAACGTCTCTGCAATTTGCGTTTATGCCACGGCCTAACACATTCTTTTGCCGTCGATTTTCTCCTTCGCGTCAGCTCCACCGTCGCGTGCCACACATCAATGCTCATGCGGGCTCTCTGAGTTCGGCGATGTCGCAGTCCAACCGAGGTTGAGGGGCCTTCCTACCTCTCAGGCTCACCCCCAATTTGCCACCCGAGATTGATTCGCTCACAAGACGGGCTCCGGAGCTGGCTGTCAGCGAACATGCCGCGAACGTGGGCCATGCTGCCCGCAAGATCGTCTGCCGTTCTCCATCGAGCAGTCCTGGCATCGAGAAGTCCTGGACTTGCGTTCTGCATCCTAGACATCTCACAGCGGTGCGGCGGAGGATCGGCTATGTCCTCAGCCGCATCGGCGCGCTCGATGTTCAACTCCGACCTGGAGCGGACGGAGGCATTCGCCGCCACCGAACGCGCACATCGATTTGTCGTATGTTCGATGCTTTTTGCCGTGGTGTCGATGTCGTGCCTTTCCCGGATTGGCTATCTTTCCCCTCCAAGCGGGACAGGACGACAAAGGGATGGCTCTTGAAACGCGGTCCCTGCTTGTCGCCCCGATTCGATGTTCACGTGAATGAGAACCGATGAAGAAGCAGGCGCGTCGGGCCGGGTTCGAGAACCCCGAGTATCAACCGATCGACACGGACCGCGCCGTCGTCGCCAGATCGATAGACTGGCCAGTCCAGCACGAGCAGCCTGCCCATTTTCACGACCGCGGTCAGCTCGTGTTCGCGTCGAGCGGAATACTGAACGTCACGACGGAGGACGGCGCCTGGGTGGTGCCGCCGCAGCGAGCCGTCTGGATTCCGATGCGGACCCATCACTCGATCCTCTCCAAGACCAAGGTCGAGCTTCGTACGGTCTACATCGATGAGCGCGAAGCCGGGGCCGTGCCGTCGAAGTGCTGCGTGATCGCCGTCTCGCCTCTGCTTCGGGAGCTGCTACTGACGGCCATGACCGTCCCGCCCGACTACGAAAGCGGCGGTCGCGACGAACGTGTGATGACCCTGATCATCGACGAGTTCTCGCGCGCTGAGGCGAACACAAGGGACTTCTTTCTTCCCTTGCCGAGGGACAGGAGGGTCAAACCGATCGTCGACGCCATTCTGGATGACTCAGAGGCGCCTGCGACATTGGCCGTCTGGTCCCAGAAAGTCGGCGCCAGCGAACGGACCATTCAGAGGATCTTCGAGGCGGAGACAGGACTGCATTTCAGCACGTGGAAGAAGCAGGTCATCCTGCTCGAAGCGCTGAGAAAGCTGTCCGACGGCGAGAGCGTACTGAACGTAGCGCTCGATCTGGGATACTCGTCGCCGAGCGCCTTTACCTATATGTTCCGCCAGGCCTTCGGCGTCACTCCGTCCCGCTTTTTCGACTAGGCTTCGAACCGCAGGCTTCCCCAGACTTTCCCGGCGATCATATCGTCTCATCGAGATTGTCACATCTTCGACGATCCCTGCCATATCGTCTTTAGATTTTCGTTCCGTCGCGGCTGAGACTTCGGGTTCTGTCTTTTTTTGGGAGTCGGTCGACAATGGACATCACGTTCGAAGGCAATCGCCTCACGCTGAGCGACGGAGCGGGATTCCGGCACACCTACAGCGCGCTGTGGCTAAGGGAATCGAGCTTCTCGCCTGAGTTTCGAGACGAGAAAACCGGTCACAAGCTCGGCGACGGCGACACGCTGCCACTCGATATCGCGTTGGCATCGGCCACCTTGCGCGACGAGGAACTTCGCCTCGCCTTCACGGACGGGCATCGCTGCGCCTATTCGACCGCCTGGCTCGTCGACACGGCAAGGAAGCCGTTCTTTCAGGAGCTGGCGGGCGACAAGGAGCTGTTCGATGCCAGTCTCGACCCACTGCCGTGGCATGACCTGGCCGAGCTTCAAGCGAGCCCTGCCGCGATCCGCGACACCCTCGATGATCTGGCAAGGCTCGGCTTCGCCCTCGTTCGCGGCATGCCGTCCCAGTTGAACGGCATGCAAGCGTTCATCGACTTGATCGGGTACATGCGCGTCACCAACAACGGTGCGATCGAAGACATCAAGGCGGTCCCGCCCGAGCAGGCCTACGATCTCAGCATGACCCCCCGGGCCTTGGAACCGCATACCGACAATCCCTATCGGATTCCGCAACCCGGGTACGTCCTTCTGCACTGTCTCGAGAACGCGGCAGAGGGCGGCGAGTCGGGGATCACGGACGGCTTTCGTGCCGCGGAGGAGCTGCGCAAGGAGTCGCCCGCACTCTTCGATGCGCTCGCGACCACGCCGGTGAACTGGTTCTACCGGGATGATCAGGCCATTCTCGAGGACACCTCCACGTTCATCGAATTGAACCGCCAAGGTGAGATCTGTCACGTCCGTTTTCATGGACGCAGCGACCGGGTTGCCGCGGTAGACCCGGATCAGCTCGACGCGTTCTACAAGGCCCGTCGACGCTTTATCGAGCTGATCCGCTCGGACACGTTGGAGGTTCGCCTCAAGCTGCAGGCAGGCGAGATGTTCATCGTCGACAACTACCGGATCGTTCACAGCCGGAAGGCTTTTCGGCTCGAGACGGGCGCCCGGCATATGCGGCAGGCCTACATCGATCGCGACGTCGTATCCAGCCGGCAGAAAACGCTGCGGCGCAGCCTGAACGCAAAGCCGTGGCGAGCCCGATAGTCGGCAAAGACCGCAGAGGCCGGACGCCCACAAACAGCGTATGGTGCGGTCCTGCTCTCCTTGCTGGCTCGACGTAATCGACGTGGTCAGGCGTCGAGGGTCATCGAGGCGATGTCATGGGGCAGGTCTGTCAGACGCTCGTAGCCGTCGGCGGTGATGAGCACCGTGTCGGAGTGCCGAAACCCGCCCTGCCCGCGCCAGTAGATCCCCGGTTCGATGCTGATCACCATGTTCTCGGCGAGAACGTGATCGCTGCCTTCGGCGACCCATGGACCTTCATGCCCGCCCATGCCTATGCCGTGACCTGTACGGTGCAGAAGATTGTCGCCGAAGCCCTCGGCACGCAGGAACTGCATCACCTGATGGTCGACGTCGTGGCAGCTTACGCCCGGACCTAGGGCTGCATAGCCGATGCGTCCCGCCTCGACCATGGTGTTGAACACCTCGACGTCCTGCTTGCGAGGAGGAGACACGAAGAAGGTGCGTTCGGTTTCCGCGGAGTACCCGTTCACACGCAGAAAGGAGAGGCCCACATTCGGCCCCTCGATCAACGTATCGTCAGGCTCGGGAAACCGGTGGGGTTGC
>JANQIA010000312.1 GCA_028282405.1 Rhodovibrionaceae bacterium | reverse complement strand
GCCAATCGGGTCGCTTGCGTCATGCGGCCAGGCGATCCTCTTGCGCCCGCTGGTACAGGGCAGCGATCGCGTCCCGAACGGCGGCCGGGTCGCCCTCGCGGTTGATGCGGGCGCGAAAGCCGGCCGAGTCCGGAAGGCTGCGGCTGTACCAGGCCAAGTGCTTGCGGGCGATCCGATTGCCCTGCTCGACGCCGTAGTGGCTCAAGAGACCGTCGTAGTGATCGAGCACAATGGCCTGCTGTTCCGAGAGCGAAGGGTCCGCCGGCACGGGGGCGCCCGCCAGATAGGCCATGGTTTGATGCAGGAACCAGGGTCGTCCGCAGGCACCGCGGCCGATCATCACGCCGTCGGCGCCGGACTCGGAGAGCGCGCGGTCCACGTCCGCCAAGCTCTCGATGTCGCCGTTGACCACGACCGGAAGCGAGGTGGCCTCCTTGACCGGTCGCACGGCTTTCCAGTCGGCGATGCCGGTGTAGAGCTGACAGCGGGTGCGGCCGTGCACCGTCAGCATCCGGATGCCGCAGTCCTCCGCCAAGCGGGCAAGACGCGGCGCGTTGAGGCTCTGTTCGTCCCAGCCCAGGCGCATCTTCATGGTGACAGGCACCTCGACCGCCTCCACCACGGCCTCCATGATGCGGCCGGCCAGGGCTTCGTCGCGCATGATCGCCGAACCGCCCATCTTGTTGACGATCTTCTTCACCGGGCAGCCGAAGTTGATGTCGATGATGGTGGCGCCCCGCTCGACATTCAGCCGCGCCGCCTCGGCCATGACCTCCGGCTCGCAGCCGGCGAGTTGCACGGCGATGGGCCGGTGCTCGCCGTAGTGCTCCGCCATCTTGCGCGAGCCTTTGACCTGACGCACCACGGCCTGGCTGGCGATCATCTCGGAGAACACCAGGCCGGCGCCCAGGCGCTTGACCACCCGCCGGAACGGCAGGTCGGTCACGCCCGACATCGGCGCCAGCAGCACCGGCGCGACGCTCAGGTTTTGGTCAATGACAAGCGGTTTCATGCCCCACAGCCAGGCAATGCCCAAAATTTACGCAGTTTCGCCTTCTTTGAGGGACTAAGCCGGCGGGGTCAAGAGCACGTCGCTGACGAACTTGACGCCGGGGTATGCCAGGGTGAGTAGCAAATAGCAGAGCAAAACCAGGCGTCCGAGGCGCTTGCCCCGAAGGCCGCTGCGCGACTGGAGCACCAGCAGCAGGCCGATCAGAGCGAAAGCCAGGAAGGTCAAAACCGTCTTATGGTCGAAGCGCAGCAGCTCGCCGGTTTCGGTGAGGCTGAGCGCCATTCCGGTGATGATTCCCAGGCCAAGGACGATCTCCGCTGCCAGGAGATAGCGGGCTTGCAGCCGCTCGCCATCGGCGATCGAGGGCAAGCGCTGGCTGAGCGGAGGCCGCGCACGGCGCTTGAGGGCGGTTTCCTGGACCAGAACGGCGACACCGGCAATGGCCGCCAGCGTCGCCAGCGCATAGGTGGCGAGCGAGGGCACGATGTGCACCAGAAACCAGGCGCCGGTGGGATAGCTGCCGCTTGACGACGACGCGATCGGCCAAAGGCTTGCCACGGCAGACAAAATGAACAGATAGGCGAAGAGCAGGCTGCCGAGGCGCCGCGATTCCGGGGACATCAGGACGGAAAAGAGATAGACGGTCAGGCTGCAGATCACCGAGAGCCAAAGCGCCGCCCCGAAGCCGGAATCCCAGCGGCCCTCCACCAGCGTCGCCAAGGCCGCGACCGATCCGGCCAAAGGCAGGCCGACGAAGACCAGCGCCGGCCCCAGGCTCGGATCCTGTCGCTGGCTGTGCCGCCAGGCCCAGGTCCCGCCGCCAACGAGGGCGAGCAGGGTTGCGAAGCCGAAGACGAGCGGGACGGTCATGGCTCTGATCTACGCTGGGCTCTTGGCCGAAACAAGCGGCGCTTCTAGTCTCCGGGCCAAGGTCGACAGTCAGGGGTGAATCGGTGGCAAAGGTGGCAGCTCTGGTCCTCGCGGCGGGGCGAGGAACGCGCTTCGGCGCGGAGGTTCCCAAGCAATACAGGGCATTGGCCGGCCGGCCGGTGCTACGACACAGCCTTGAGCGCTTCTGCAGCCATCCCGCCATAGACTCCGTGTGCGTCGCCTACCATCCGGACGATGAGGCGCGCTATCGGGCCGCCGTGGCCGGCCTCGAGGTGATGCCGCCCGTCGTCGGCGGCGGCACACGGCAGGAGTCGGCCCATCGGGGCCTCGAAAGCCTGGCCGAGACGGCGCCGGACTACGTTCTGATCCATGACGCTGCCCGCCCCTACATCCGCACCGAGGACATCGACAATCTGATCGCGGCGCTGCAGGCGCACGAAGCGGCCCTGCTGGCGCTGCCGCTGGCCGACACCCTGAAGCGGGAAGACAATGGCTGCGTTGCCGACACCGTGCCGCGCGCCGGCCTTTGGCGGGCCATGACGCCGCAGGCCTTTCACTTCGAGCCTATCCGCCGTATCCACCGGGACTATGCCGGCCAGGAGCATACGGACGACGCTTCCTTGGCAGAAATGGCGGGACTTTCGGTGGCCTTGGTGGAGGGAAGCGCCAAGACCATGAAGATCACCCGGGAAGAGGACTTGGAGATGATGGAGGCACTGCTCGGCTCTGCACCCCGCCGGATCCGGGTCGGCAGCGGCTATGACGTGCATCGCTTCACCGAGGGCGACAGCATCCGCCTTTGCGGCGTGGATATCGCCCATAACGCGACCCTCGCCGGTCACTCCGACGCCGACGTGGGCCTGCACGCCCTGACCGACGCCCTGCTGGGCGCCTTCGCCCGCGGCGATATCGGCCAGCACTTTCCGCCCAGCGACCCGCAGTGGCGAGCCGCGGACTCGGCGATCTTCCTGCAGGAAGCCGCACGCCTGCTGCGGGCGGAAGGCGGCCACATCGACAACGTCGACGTCACCCTGATCTGCGAACGACCGAAGATCAGCCCCCACCGGGAGGCCATGCGGGCCCGTATCGCCGAGCTGCTCGCGCTCGATGTGGATGACGTGTCGGTCAAGGCCACCACCACCGAGGGCTTGGGCTTCACCGGACGCCAAGAGGGCATCGCCGCCCAGGCAACGGCCACCGTCTCCCTGCCGCCGCGCGAGAGGCAGGCGCAAAAGCCCCACGTCGGGACCGGCGCAGCCGAATGACGCTTGCCGGCGTGATCGCCACCTGGTTCGGCAGCGGCCGGATACCCGGCGCCCCCGGCACCTGGGGCTCCCTGGCCGCCCTGCCCTGCGCCGCGCTGCTCGTCTGGCTCGGCGGCTGGCCGCTACTGCTGATCGCCACCCTGGTCGTATTCGTCCTCGGCGTCTGGGCCAGCGAGCGGCACGCCCGGCAACTGCGCAGGAAGGACCCGGGCGAGATCGTCGTCGACGAGGTGGCCGGGCAGTGGCTGGTCCTGCTGCCGCTCCCCCTCGACCCGCTGGCCTATCTCCTGGGCTTCGTCGCCTTCCGCGCCTTCGACATCGGCAAGCCCTGGCCCGTGTCTCTGGCCGACCGGGCCGTCGGCGGCGGCCTCGGCATCATGCTCGACGACATAGTGGCGGCGGGCTATGCGCTCGTCGCTTGCGCTCTGCTCTCCTTTCTGACCGGATGGCCCTATGTTTTCTAGAGACCTCGTCGCCTCCGCCGAGTCGCTGCTCTCGCTCTATCGTCAGGCCGGGTTGCGGCTGGCAACGGCGGAGTCCTGCACCGGGGGGCTGGTCGCCGCCCTGCTGACCGAGGTCCCCGGATCCTCCGACGTGGTCGAGCGCGGCTTCGTCACCTATTCCAATGAAGCCAAGATGGAAATGCTGGGCGTGTCTCAAGAGACCCTCGCGGCGCAGGGCGCAGTCAGCCGCGAAACCGCCGAGGAGATGGCCTTGGGCGCCCAGTCCCGCAGCCGGGCGGAGGTCGCGGTCTCGATCACCGGCATCGCCGGCCCGGGCGGGGCGACGGCAACCAAGCCCGTCGGCCTGGTGCATCTCGCCACGGCGCGCCAGGGCCGCGTGGTCCAGGCCGTGCATGAGGTCTATCCGGGCGACCGCGGCGCCGTGCGCCTGGCCGCTCTCCGCCAGGCCTTGAGTCTGCTACACGAGGCGGCGCGCTAAGAGATGCCCACAGCCCCCTGGCAGTATCGCGTCTGGCCAATCTCGCTCAGCGACCTGCTGCTGCTCCTGATCGTCCTGATCCTCGCCACCTGGTTCGTAGCCGGTGTCGCCGGACTGCTCTTCGCCGGCGGCATGCCGGGATCGCAGGTCGGCCTCATCCTTGTCGGGGCGCAAGCCGCCCTGCTTTTCGTGCTGCTCCGCGCCGTGGCCATACGTTGGCGCGGCCTGACCTGGCCGGAGCTCGGGCTCGACACCTTCGACAACCGGCTGATCATGGTCGGTATCGTGATGGGCATCCTGGCCTTCGTAGTCTCCGGCATCATCCTGAGCATCATGCAGGCCGGCCAGGAGGAGCCGCTGCAGAACCCGCAGCAAAATCTCCTGCGAACCGTCGGAACGGGCTCCGGCACCGTGTTCCTCATGATCTTCCTGGCGACGACGGTCGTGCCCTTCGTCGAGGAGCTGGCGTTCCGAGGATTGGTCTACGGCTGGCTGAGGCAGCGCTTCCACATCTGGCCGAGCGTTATCGCCTCGTCGCTGTTCTTCGCCGTGATGCACGATGTGCCGATGCTGGTTCTGCCGCTCACGGCGGTCAGCATCATCCTGGCGCTGCTCTACGAGCACTACCGCTCGATCTGGCCCTGCGTCATCGCCCACGGCACCTTCAACGGCATCAATCT
>JANQIA010000290.1 GCA_028282405.1 Rhodovibrionaceae bacterium | reverse complement strand
GTTGTGACATAGCAGAGTCCTATAAGTCTTCACCGTGGCGGTTTTGCGGCACCCAGAGGGCGAAGATGGGATTGCTTGAGCTTAACGCATTGAGGTGGGTGCATTCACCAGTCTTATCAATGACAAGGAAGAGACATCGTCGGGCCGGCGCACGCCGCTCGGACGACACTGTGGCGGATTTGCAGCCGCCCGCTCGCCGGCTTGGTCACGCCCCTGGCGCGCCCCAGGGGCGCCCCGGGGGCACCGGAGAGGCGACGGCAGCGCCTGAGGCTGAACCGCTTAACCATAGGCTTTCCTTGCTCTTAAGCACGCCCGACGCCATATATCGGGTTTCGTTGGTGAGGTTGGGCGGGCCTCTCCGCGCGGGGAGGCCCAATGGGAGGAAGCACGGCTTTGAACAACGTCGAAACGGCGGCTGGCACGCTTTGGCTTAAGCAAAACGGCCTGGAAAATCTCAAAACAGTTCACTGGAATTTGACGGCACCGGCGCTCTACGAGCAGGCCCTGCGCCGCGGCGAGGCGGCCCTCGCCGACGGGGGCGCCCTTTTGGCCTACACAGGGCAGCACACCGGCCGCTCCCCCAAGGACCGCTTCATCGCCGACGAGCCGGGCTCGCGCGACGCGATCTGGTGGGGCGACGTCAACGTCGCCATCGACGAGGACCGCTTCGAGGCCATGTGGCGCAAGGCCCAGGCCTATCTGCAGAACCGCGATATTTTCGTGCAGGACTGCTTCGCCGGCGCGGACCCGGAGTACCGCCTCAGCGTTCGCGTGGTGACGGAGAACGCCTGGCACAACCTCTTCGCCCGCAACATGTTCATCCAGCCCTCGCAACAGGCGCTGGAGAGCTTTGCGCCGCAGTTCACCGTGGTCCAGGTCCCCGGTCTGCAGGCCGATGCGGAGCGGGACGGGCTGAACAGCGAGTGCTTCGTTCTGCTGAGCTTCGCCCGCCGCCTGGTTCTTATCGGCGGCACCTCCTACGCCGGCGAGATCAAGAAGTCCGTCTTCTCGGTGCTCAACTACCTGCTGCCGGAGCGGGACGTGCTGCCCATGCACTGCTCGGCCAACATTGGCGAGGGCGGCGATACGGCGATCTTCTTCGGGCTGTCCGGAACCGGCAAGACGACGCTCTCCGCCGACCAGACGCGCGCCCTGATCGGCGACGACGAGCACGGCTGGTCGTCCCGCGGCATCTTCAATTTCGAAGGCGGCTGCTACGCCAAGGTCATCCGCCTGTCCGCCGAGGCGGAGCCGGAGATCCACGCCACCACGCGGCGCTTCGGCACCATCCTGGAAAACGTCGCCATGGATGCGGCGACGCGCACCCTGGATCTCGACAGCGCGGTCTTCACCGAGAACACCCGCGCCTCCTACCCCATCGAGTTCATCCCGAACATCGCCGAAAGCGGCATGGGCGGATTGCCCGACAACATCGTCATGCTGACGGCCGATGCCTTCGGCGTCCTGCCGCCGATCTCCGAGCTGACGCCGGAGCAGGCGATGTACCACTTTCTCTCCGGCTATACCGCCCGGGTGGCCGGAACCGAGAAGGGCCTCGGCTCCGAGCCTTCGGCGACCTTCTCGACCTGCTTCGGGGCGCCCTTCATGCCGCGCCACCCCAGCACCTATGCCCGCATGCTGGGCGACAAGATGGCCAAGACCGGCGCCAAGTGCTGGCTGATCAATACCGGCTGGACCGGCGGCCGCTACGGCGTCGGCGAGCGCATGAAGATCGCCCACACGCGGGCCATGGTCCGCGCGGCCTTGGAAGGGCAGTTGAGCGGGGTCGGCACCGTGCGCCACCCGGACTTCGGCCTGGCCATCCCCCAGAGCTGCCCCGAAGTGCCGCCGGAGGTGCTGGATCCCAAGTCGACCTGGAGCGACAAGGTCGCCTACGACCAGACGGCGCGGGAGCTGACCAAGCGCTTCGAGGTCAACTTCCGGCAGTTCGAGGCCTATGTCGGCGAAGAGGTCAAGGCGGCGGGTATTTACGCCACGGCCTGAGCCCACGTTGAAGAGCTCGGTCAACCGCCTACATATGCCTTTCGAACGATTCTAAACGGTCGTAGACCCCGAGACTGCCATGGCCCTGCTGCCCATCATCGTTGCGCCCGACCCGCGCCTGAAGCGCCTGTCCCTGCCGGTCGAGCAGGTCGACGATGCGATCCGGCAGCTCATGGATGACATGCTGGAGACCATGTACAAGGCCCCCGGCATCGGCCTGGCCGCCCCTCAGGTCGGCGTGTTGAAGCGGGTCATCGTCGTCGACGTCGCCCGGGAGGGCGAGGATCCCAAGCCGCTGCAGATGGCCAATCCGGAAATCGTCTCGGTGGCGGACGGCGATGCGACCTACGAGGAAGGCTGCCTCTCGCTGCCGGAGCATTTCGCCGAGGTGGTGCGGCCGGAAAGCGTGCGCATCCGCTATCTCGACCGCAACAACGAGCTGCGCGAGATCGATGCCGAGGGCATTCTCGCCGTCTGCATCCAGCATGAGATCGACCACCTGGACGGCGTTCTCTTCGTCGATCACATCACCGCCTTGAAGCGCAACATGATCCTGCGCAAGCTGACCAAGCTGAAGAAGGAGCAGGCGCGCCGGGCCGACAAGGAAGCCGCTGTCGCTTAGCGACCCGCGACGTCTTCACCACTCGTCACCCCGGCCAAGGGCGAAGCCCGCGTGTCCGGGCCCGCGTAGCGAGTTGCCGAAGGCAGCCACAAGCCCGGACGACTGTGCTTGCCGCTGGATCCTCGGGCCTTCGCCGCGCCGAAGGGCTTCGGCCCGCAGGCGGGTCTCGCCGCTTCGCGGCTCGCCCAAGGATGACATCGCGGGAGGAATCGCCAGCGGCGGCGCCTCACAGGCTGTCACCCCGGCCCCCGAGCCGGGGTCTATTCCGCAGCCTGCGCGGGATGCAGTCGTTCAGCGCGGGGGGTGCAGCCAATCGCCTCTTATCCCGCTGTCCGAGCCTAGCCTGACCATGCCTTCGGCACCTCGCTCCGCGAACCCGTACCGTGCCTACCGCTGGACCCTCGGGTCGCATTTCGAGTAGGGCTGGGAGCGGCGCCGCCTCACAGGCTGTCACCCCGGCCCCCGAGCCGGGGTCTATTCTGCGGCCTGCGCGGGATGTAGTCGTTCAGCGCGGGAGTTGCAGCCAATCGCATTCTTATCCCGCTGTCCGAGCCTAGCCTGACCATGCCTTCGGCACCTCGCTATCGCGAGCCCGGACACGCGGTCTCCGCTCGCGCGGAGCCCACGTCCGGGATGACAGTCTGTGAGAAGCGCTGGCATCGCCGCACCACACATCGTCACCCCGGCCCTTCGCGGCTCGCCCAAGGATGACATTCTGGAGGCTTTCCTCCTACCTCTCCAACGGCTAACCCAATGCCATGCGCATTGCTTTCATGGGTACGCCCGACTTCGCCGTGCCGAGCCTGCTGGCGCTGGCCGAGGCAGGGCACGAGATCGTCGCCGTCTACAGCCAGCCGCCAAGGCCGGCGGGACGCGGCCAGAAGGAGCGGCCGAGCCCCGTGCAGGCCGCCGCCGAACAGCGCGGCTGGCCCGTCCGGACACCGCATACGCTCAAGACCGAGGAAGAGCAGGCGGTCTTTCGGGCGCTCGCCCTGGATGTGGCCGTGGTGGCCGCTTACGGCCTGATCCTGCCCAAGGCCATTCTGGAGGCGCCGCTCTGCGGCTGCCTCAACGTGCACGCCTCGCTCTTGCCGCGCTGGCGCGGCGCGGCCCCCATCCAGCGCGCCATCCTCGCCGGCGACAAGGAGAGCGGCGTCACCATCATGATGATGGACGAGGGCCTCGATACCGGCGCCATGCTGCTGCACGAAAGCCTGCCGATCACTGCGGAGACCACCGGCGAGAGCCTGCACGACGCGCTGGCCACGCTCGGCGCAAGCCTGATCGTCAAGGCGCTGGAAGGCGGCCATGGCAACCTCGAGCCACAGCCCGAGGACGGCGTGACCTACGCCGACAAGCTGCGTCGGGAAGAAGCTCGGCTGGATTGGCAGCGGGACGCCAAGGCGCTGGAACGCCAGGTACGCGCCTTCTTCCCCTGGCCCGGCGCCTACTTCGAGGTGGGCGGGGAGCGCATCAAGGTGCTGGCGGCCGAGGTGACCGCCGACAGCGGCCCGGCGGGCCAGGTGCTGGACGATGCCTTGACCGTGGCTTGCGGCGAGGGCGCCCTGCGGCCCCTGCGGGTCCAGCGCGCCGGCAAGGCACCGATGGAGACAGCCGCCCTCTTGCGCGGCTTCGCCATTCCGCCGGGCACGACCCTTGACTAGGGCAACCCCGCTTTTGGCGGGAAACGCCTCCCGCTCGCGTGTTTGTGGTGAAAAGATCACCCCCACCCCAGCCCTCCCCCGTCAAGGGGGAGGGAGTCGCCTCCGGCTGCCACCGAGCAGTTCCCTCCCCCCAGTGAGGGGGAGGGTTAGGGAGGGGGGGCGTTTTCTAGGCGCCGCCCCTGATCGTCAGTCCGTTTCCCGTTCGACGGTCACAGGCGCTAGGGGCGCATAGATGCCCCGCTACAAGCTCACCATCGAATACGACGGAGCCCCCTTCGTCGGCTGGCAGCGTCAGGACAACGGCCCCTCGGTGCAGGCCGCGATCGAGGAGGCGGTGACGGCGATCTGCGGCGAGCACCGCACGGTTCATGGGGCCGGCCGCACCGACGCGGGCGTGCATGCCATGGGCCAGGTCGCCCACCTCGACCTGCCGAATCCCATCGCGCCAGAGAAGCTGCCGCTGGCCATCAACTTTCACGTCAAGCCGCTGCCCATCGCCGTGCTTAAGGCCGAGGCCGTGACCGAGGACTTCCACGCCCGCTTCTCGGCCAGCGGCCGCCGCTACCTCTACCGCATCGTCAACCGGCCGGCGCGCCTGGCGCTCGACCGCGGGCGCGCCTGGTTCGTGCCCCAGCGGCTCGACGACCAGGCGATGCACGCGGCGGCGCAAGAACTGGTCGGTACGCACGATTTCACGTCCTTCCGCGCCAGCTATTGCCAGGCCAAGAGCCCGCTGCGCGTGCTCCACCGCCTGGAGGTCCGGCGGCAGGGCGACGTCATCGAGGTGACGGCCGAGGGCGTCTCCTTCCTGCACCACCAGGTGCGCAACATGGTCGGCACCCTGCGCCTGGTCGGCGAGGGCAAGTGGACCGCCCAGGACATTGCCCGGGCGCTCGCCGCCCGCGACCGCAAGGCCGGCGGCCCGACCGCCCCGCCCGAAGGCCTCTACCTCACCCAGGTCCGCTACGACTGAAACGTGATCTTTGCCAACCCGATTCCCCATGGATATGCCCCGGGGGCATGGGACGGTTGCCCCCACTGAGGATGGTCGGCCCTCAGGCCCCGCGATATGAGGGACCGACAGGAGGTGGAGATGTCGGAAGACGCGGTGGTGGTGCGGACGCAGTGGGGACTCCTCATGGCGGTGATCGCCGCCATCTCGATCTTCGCCATCGTCTTCGGCCTCTCCTACCCGCTGCTCTCCCTGGTCCTCGAGCGTCAAGGCCACAGCCCGAGTGCCATCGGCATCAACGCCGCCATGCTGCCGCTCGGCCTGGTGGTGGCCTCCTTCCTCATTCCCCACGCGGCGCGCATCGTCGGCACCCATCGCCTGGCGGTGGGCAGCGCGCTCATCACCGGCGCGCTGTTCCTCGCCTACGGCCTCTGGCCCAACATCTGGGCCTGGTTCCCCCTGCGCTTCTTCATGGGGATCGCGACCAGCACGCTCTTCGTCTTGAGCGAGATGTGGATCAACTCCCTGGCCAACGACCACAACCGCGGCCGCGTCATGGGCCTCTTCACCACCGTGCTGGCCGCCGGCTTTTCGCTCGGCCCCTTCCTGCTGGTCCAGGTCGGCTCGGAGGGCCTGCTGCCCTTCCTGGTCGGTGCCGGCATCTGCGCGCTGGGGGCCCTGGTCCTGCTGCCGCTGGGCGGGCGCCTGCCGCAGTTCCCCATCACCCGGGACGCCTCGGTGCGCAGCTTCATCCCGCTCGCCCCGATACTCATCCTGGCCGTCGGCATCCTGGCCTTCTTCGATCAGGCCGCCCTCGCCCTGCTGCCGGTCTATGGCCTAGCACTCGGACACAGCGAGCAGGCGGCGGCGCTCTGGCTGGCGGCGCTCGGCGCCGGCAACATCATCTTCCAGATCCCGCTCGGCTGGGTCGCCGACCGGATCGGGCGCCGCAAGGTGATGGGCGGTTGCGCCCTGGCAACGGTGGGCCTCTGCCTCCTGCTGCCCACCGCGGTGGATGCCGGCCCCCTCGTCTGGCCGGTGGTGCTCTGCCTCGGGGCCGCGGGCTTCGGCGTCTACACCATGGCGCTGACCGAGCTCGGCGACCGCTTCACCGGAGAGCTGCTCTTGGCCGGCAACGCGGCCTTCGCCCTCATGTGGGGCATCGGCGGCCTGTTCGGCGGGCCGCTCGGCGGCGGTGCCATGGACCTCTTCGGCCCGCATGGGCTGCCTGCAGTCATGGCCTTGGCCTACAGCCTGCTCTTCCTCTTCGTGCTGCGCGGGGGACGTTGATGACGGTCGCTTTGCGCCCCTACCGGGACGACGACACGCCGGCGCTGATCGCCCTGTTCCGGGAGACCATCCACAGCGTCAACCGCCGCGACTACAGCCCGGCGCAGCTCGCCGCCTGGGCGCCGGCGGAGATCGACGCAGCGGTCTGGGCCGACCGCCAGGCGGAGAACGACACCCTGCTCGCCGAGATCGACGGCGCGACCGTCGGCTTCGCCGAGCTGACCGCGGAGGGGCACCTGCATATGCTCTTCGTCCACAAGGACCACCAAGGCGAAGGCATCGCCAGCGCACTGCTTACGGCTATGGAAGACCGCGCCCACGCCACCGGGCAGAGCGAGATCACCACGGATGCCAGCCTGACGGCGCAGCCCTTCTTTCAGCGGCAGGGCTTTCGCCGCCTTGCCGAGCAAGAGGTGGAACGAAACGGCCAAACACTGAGGAACTGCCGCATGGCGAAGACGCTTTCCATCGAGGAGCAGGAAGCTTCCGTTTGAACAAAGCCATGATTGGCGCTGCGCGCCAGTCCCCCTCCCGGCGCTGGCCCCTCCGCCCTCTCCTCTCGTCACCCCGGCCAAGGGCTTCGCGCGAGCAAGGGCCGCGAGCCGGGGTCCATCTCGAAGCTCGGCGCGGGCCGCCACATGGTTCCCGGCTCGCTATCGCGTCCGGGATGACAGCCTGTGGGGTTGCGCCTCCTCTTGTCCGCTCCGCGTACAGTAAAAGGCATTTCCGCACTGAACCGAACAGTAGTGTGCTTAACACCCGATTGTCGTAGTGGCTGACGCGTGGGCCCTCGGAACGCGCCGCTTCGAGGCTCGCCCAAGGGCGACAGAGAGGGCTCAGGCGAAATAGCCGTCGAGCACCCGGCGGTAGATCTCCGCCAGCTCCTCGACCGCCGCGGTGGGGATGCGCTCGTCGACCTGGTGCATGGTCTGGCTGATCAGGCCGAACTCGGCCACCGGGCAGTAGTCCTTGATGAAGCGCGCATCCGACGTGCCGCCGGTGGTGGACAGCTCGGGCCGGCGCCCGGTCACCGCTTCGGCGGCATCGCCCAGCAGATCGGAAAGCGGGCCCGGCGGCGAGAGAAAGGACTCGCCGGAAATGCGGACGGTGAGCTCGTACTTTGCCTGCGGCGCCTGGGCGATCTCCCGGTCGAAGACCTCGCGCAGCCAGGCCTCCAGCGCGGCCCCCGTATGGGAGTCGTTGAAGCGGATATTGAAGGCGGCGCTAGCCTGGGCGGGGATGACGTTGCCCGCCGGGTTGCCGATGTCGACCGTGGAGATCTGCAGGGTCGAGGGCTGGAAGTGCTCCGTCCCCTCGTCGAGCGGCTGGGCCGTCACGGCGTGGAGCATGCGCACCAGGTGATGCGCCGGGTTGTCGGCGAGATGCGGATAGGCGGTGTGCCCCTGCACGCCCTTGACCACGAGCTTGGCCTGCAGGCTGCCGCGGCGGCCGATCTTGATCATCTCGCCCAGCGCATCGGGATTGGTCGGCTCGCCGACGATGCAGCCGTCGAGCCGCTCGCCGCGCTCGGCCAGCCACTGCAGCACCTTGCGCGTGCCGTTGATCGAGGGGCCTTCCTCGTCGCCGGTGATCAGCAGGCTGATCGAGCCGGCCGGCGCGCCACGCTCGGCAAGATAGGCGGCAACGGCGGCGACGAAGGCGGCGATGGCGCCCTTCATGTCGGTGGCGCCGCGGCCGAAGAGCTCCCCGCCCCGGATCTCGCCATCGAACGGTCCGGCGCTCCAGGACTGCTCGTCGCCAACCGGCACCACGTCGGTATGGCCGGCGAAACAAAGATTGGGGGCTTCCGTGCCGAACCGCGCGTAGAGGTTCTCCACGTCCGGCGTGCCGTCTTCGGAGAAGGTCAGGCGATGGCACTGGAAGCCGAGCGCGGACAGCTCGTGTTCCAAGAGGTCGAGGGCGCCGCCCTCGACGGGTGTCACGCTGGGGCAGCGAATCAGCGCTTGGGCCAGGGCGACCGGATCGCGCAGAACCCCTGTTCCTTCAGGCAACGCGCGTCACCGCATGGTCGGGATGGAGAAGTCGGCGCCGGAGCGGATGCCCGTCGGCCAGCGGCTGGTG
>JANQIA010000178.1 GCA_028282405.1 Rhodovibrionaceae bacterium | reverse complement strand
CGGCTCTCGCGGGAAACCGGCTGCAAGGTGCCGACCATCCGCTACTACGAGCAGGAGGGGCTCATTGCGCCGCTTGGCCGGACCGCCGGCAACCAGCGGCGCTACGGCAGCGCGGAAATCGAACGTCTGCGCTTCATTCGCCACGCCCGCGACCTTGGTTTTCCGCTGGAGGCGGTGCGCGAGCTACTGAGCTTCCAGGACCAGCCGGAACAGGACTGTGCCGAGGCCGACCGGCTCGCACGACAGCATCTGCAAGACGTGGAGAGCCGGCTGGAACGCCTGCAGGCCTTGAAGAGCGAGCTCGAGCGCATCGTATCGGCCTGCCGGGGCGGAGCGATCGGCGACTGCCATGTGATGGCCTGCCTGGCCGATCACAAGCTCTGCAGAAGCGACACGCACTGATCAGGCGCACAGGCAGCCACAGCCGGAAAACAAATGCCCCCGCCGAAGTGGCGGGGGCAAGGTAAGCCTCAAGGTTGGAAGGAGGCTGTGTGCTCCAACGTGACCAATCCAAGGGTGCCCTTCCCCAAGGCCAGCCCCTGGCGCCGGGCCTTTCGGCCCGACGAAGTCGAGAGCGCCATGGCATCCCCAAGCACCGTGCGGCGGTCTCAACTCTGTCACAGGATAGTCTAGTCACAAGAAAAAGTCAAATAGAAACAAGAAATAAACAATAATTCTCAAATCTTAACATTAACCATGTTCTGTAACTATTTAAATTCCGCGCAGGCAATACTTTTGGATTTTGCGTGACTTTGCCTTCGGCACTCCCTGAGTCGAAGACCTCCCTGCTTTGCGCCAACGCATGCTAAGACTACGGCCGCCAGAACAGGGGACGGAGGAGGCAGAGCATGAAACTCGCAATCCACAAGGCGGCCGATCAGGGGGCCGCGGCTGACGGCCTGCGCGCCTTCTTCCACTATCGCGATCTCGGAATCGAGGCCGCGACGGACGGGCGCTTCGTCGCCCACGTGATCAAAGCCAGAGAAGGCCACGGCGCCAATCCCGTCTGGCACGTCCACGACCTCGACTTCCAAATGGTCTATGTGCTGAGGGGCTGGGTAACCTTCGAGTACGAGGGCGAAGGCCCGGTCACGCTGGAAGCCGGCGACTGCGTGCATCAGCCCCCCGGCATTCGGCACCGGGAAGTGGGGCATTCCGACGATCTGGAGATGCTGGAGATCGTGACACCGGCCGACTTCGCCACCCGTGAGGTCGAGGCGCCGTGAAGCGGCCGGAACGGCAGCGACGGCTTGGTGGCCGGCACAATCTTGGCTAAGCTCCCGCGGCTGGGACCAAAAAAGGGACGCTGAGAGAAACCCGATGTCGCTCCTGCCCGTTCAAACGCCGACGGACTCCCCGTCCCGCCCGACACTCAGGCCGTCTTCGGACGTCATGTCCCCGGAGGGCCTTTCGGCCTACAAGTCCTCGAGGCTATCGTTTCTCAGGCTGCTGATCGGCAAGCTAACGCGCGAGCGGTGGCAGATTGCGCGGGACCGCTGGGAGCTGGACGCGGAAGGCCGCGGCCTGGCGATCTACCGGATACTGGGTCCTGACGCCGATTTCTCCTTTGTCGTCTTCTCCGACAACTTGCCGGAAGAGCGGCGAACCGACCGCATCGTCGAGAATCACTACGACGGCGAAGCCTTCCTCTGCATCGGCCCGCCAAGCGATGCTCAGATCAAAGCGCAGCGGGGTCAGTTCGCCGATTTCCTCACCGGCCGCGCCGATGCCAAGACCGTCGGCTGGACCCGCATCAACCGCAGCGGCCGCATCTTCGATGCCGTGGTCGAGGCCCTGGCCGAGGGACGGCAGCCCGACGATGCGCTGATAGCCTCAGCCGGCTATCTGGTGCGCAACAACGGCTTCTGGGGCAACGGCCGCCACGGCAGCACGATCTTTCCGGCCAATACCGGCAAGGGCTTCCTGGGCCTGCCCTACCATGCCGATCTCTTGACGCTCTATCTCTGGCGGCACTTCTCCGTCGAGCTGGCCGAGCACATCGCGCGGTCGCGGACTCCCAACGCCGTTCCGCTGGCCAAGCGGCTGAAGACCTATCTCGGCGTCGGCAACGCCTCAGGCCTGGGCCTGATGCCCTTCGTGCTGCGCCATCCGGCCCGGGTCGATCACTGGGTCCGGCTGCGCGAGCGCGCCTACGCCGAGGCGAGAGCCCGCCGACCTGCGAGCGAAGAGCGTGCGGCCCTCTTGCGGCTGCTCGACCGCGCCATCGCCTACTACGACAGCGGCCAGCAGGTGAGAGGCGGCATCTTTCAAGCAAGCGAAGACCTGGTCGCCGACCTCCGGCGTCTGCGCCGCGCCGCAGAAGCACAGCCCTCGGAGCAGTCCTGGGAGGCGCTCGCGGCTTGGGCCGAAGCCGAGGTCGGCCG
Source organism: Rhodovibrionaceae bacterium (assembly GCA_028282405.1). Lineage (GTDB taxonomy): Bacteria > Pseudomonadota > Alphaproteobacteria > Kiloniellales > DSM-21159 > JANQMX01. The sequence continues at coordinate 734 of JANQIA010000178.1, read as the reverse complement.
GGAAGCGCTCGAGCTGCTGCACGCCCTGTTGCTCGAAGTCCATCCCGAGATCGCCGAAGCGCTGACGCCGGAGGTGCTGAGCGGAGTCGACAATCCGGCCGCACCCCAGCCGGCGCAGCGGGTCGAGGAACTGCAAGCGCTCTTGCGGGCACGCTACGCCTGGGCGCTCGCCATCAACCTGTCCGCGCCGGAAGCCCGCCGACACTTCTGGTATCTCTCCCGAGACAATCTCGAGCCCCGCCTCGGCGAGCGTGGGGTCGACCCGGGCGAAGCCTACGAAACCTATGTCGACGTGGTCGGCGACCTGCAGAGCCTCAACCAGGCGCTTAGCGCAATGGCGCCGGACGAGAGCGTCGCTCACCTGTTGCTGCGCCATCCCGCACTGCGCCTGATCGTCGAGCGGGTGCAAACCACCCAGCACCTGGACTACGGCGAAGTGCGCGCTTGCGTCACCCACCCCGATTTCGAGCCCTGTCACCTCATCCGCTTCACCTTGACGCTCTACGGCATGGAGAAGCTGGATCCGCAATCGCGCCTCTGGGTCCGCGGCACCTTCCTGCAAGGCGCGCCCTTGGCCGAGGACATCGCTGCCGGCGAGGAAGGCGACTGGATCTTTCCGATGCTCGCACCCGATGCCTGACGCGGCCGGCGCCATGACGGAGGCAGAGGTCGGCGCCTTTCACCGCTCTCTCACGGTGATCGATGCACTGCAGTACTCCAACTGGGACCGCGGC
>JANQIA010000153.1 GCA_028282405.1 Rhodovibrionaceae bacterium | reverse complement strand
AGGGAGCCGTCCATGGTGGAGGTTATACGCATTGGTATGGACACGTCGAAGAGTGTTTTCCAACTGCACGGTGTGGACGCATCGGAGCGTCCGGTTCTGCGGCGTCGCTTGCGTCGGAGCGAGGTGGTGAAGGTCTTTGCGGGGCTGTCGCCTTGCGCGGTTGGTCTGGAGGCCTGTGGCGGGGCGCATCATTGGGCGCGGGTTCTCACGGAGCTCGGCCATGCGGTGAAGCTGGTGCCGCCGCAATACGCCAAGGCCTACGTCAGGCGCAACAAGAACGACGCGGCCGACGCGGCGGCGATCTGCGAGGCGATGAGCCGTCCGCACATGCCTTTGGTGCCGGTCAAGACGGCGGTGCAGCAGGCGGCCTGTCTGCTGGTGTCCGAGCGCAGTCGTCTGGTGCGGGAGCGCACCCGGCTGGCCAACAGGCTGCGCGGTCTGGCGATGGAGTTCGGAGTGGTGTCGGGGCGCGGTCTGGCGCGCATCCCTGTGCTGCTGGCACGCCTGGATGGCGAGGCATCGGTGCCTGTGGAGGCGCGCCGGGTATTTGCCCGGCTGGGCGCAGAGTACACCGCGCTGGAGGCCCGGCTGAGCGAAGCGGAGGCCGAGCTGCGGGCCTGGCAGCGGCAGGACGAGACCTGCCGTCGGCTGCGGCAGGTTCCCGGTATCGGGCCGATCGGCGCCGCCTTGCTGGTGCTGCGCACGCCGTCGCCCGGGGCCTTTGGGAGCGGGCGCGACTTTGCCGCCTGGATGGGTCTGACGCCACGCGATCATTCGAGCGCCAAGAAGCAGCGCCTGGGGGCGATCAGCCGGGCCGGCGACGAGGCCTTGCGGGCGGTGCTGGTGTCCGGCGCCATGGCGGTCATCCAGCAGGTCCAACGCGGCCGGGCGAGGCCCTCGCCCTGGCTGGCGCGGCTGTTGGAGCGCAAAGTGCCGAAGCTGGCGGCGGTGGCGCTGGCCAACAAGATGGCGCGCGTCGCCTGGAAGCTGATGACCAGCGACGAGGACTACCAGCCGGAGCGCTTCCTGGCTCCAGCCCCCGCCGCGGCGACAAAGGCCGCGCGCTAACGGCAGGCACCTGGGCCGAGGCCCAAGGCCAGGCCCAGCGCGTGCCGGCGACCGAGCTTGCTCGAGACGAGGAGATGGTGCGATCGCTCGATCAAAGGACGCGGGACACTCCGTGGGGTCCATCGGTGGTGCGACACCGCCACAATGTCTGGAACCCGCGTTGCGCAAACCATCTTGGCCAGCGGCCCCAAACGCTGCACAGACAGGCCGGACATATGGATGCAAGCGACCCGGTCGAAACCAACTTCCCGCTCTTGCAACAAGGGGGCCGTCCACATATGGACCCCGGCTCGCGGGCTTCGCCCTTGGCCGGGGTGACAGTCCATGGCATGAGGCCCGATACAAGCAGCCCAGCAGAATCCGTCTACGTTGAGTTGATGATCGTCAGGTCGAGTGCAGGCGCTGGACGATGCTGTCGAGCTGTTCCAGCGAGCTGTACTGAACCGTCAGGCTGCCGCCCTGCCCCCGGTGATCGATCAGCACCTTGAGCCCCAACTGGGTCGAAAGATCCCGCTCTAAAGCCAGCGTATCGGCGTCTTTCTCCGGCTTGCTGGGCGATTTCTTCTGCTTGGCGGTCTGATCGCCGGCTTCGGCGCCGGCGGTGGCGCGCTGCTCCGCCTGACGCACGGTGAGGCCTTCCGAAACGATGGCCTGCGCCAGGGCTTCCGGGTCGGGTGCGGCGAGAACGGCACGGGCATGCCCCGCCGTGAGAGCGCCTTCGCGCAACAACGCCAAAGCTGCGGCCGGGAGGTTTAGCAACCTAAGCGTGTTGGCGACATGAGACCGGCTTTTGCCGACGACCCGCGCGACCTGGTCCTGGATATGACCGAATTCCTCGATGAGCTGCCGATAGGCCAGGGCCTCTTCCACGGGATTGAGGTCCTGGCGCTGCACGTTCTCGACGATGGCCAGCTCGAGCGCTTCGCCGTCGCTAAGCTCGCGCACCACGATGGGAACGCTGTGCAGCTTGGCCCGCTGGGCTGCCCGCCAGCGCCGCTCGCCGGCGACGATCTCGAACTCGCCCGGCTGCTCCGGATGCGGGCGCACCAGGATGGGCTGCAGCAGGCCCTGCTCCTTGATCGAGGCGGCCAGGGCGTCGATCGCCTCTTCGTCGAAATCCTGCCGGGGCTGTACCCGGCTTGGATGCAGCCGTTCGATCGGCGCCTGGTTCTGGCCGCGCTGCGCGCCGGCGGCGACGGCCGCGGCGTCGCCGTCTTCCTCGCCCAGCAGGGCGGCAAGGCCGCGCCCCAGATTGCTGCGTTTGCTCTCGTCGGTCATGCTTCGTTTCCCCTAGCGCACCTAGGATGCGAGCGCCGTCAGCCCGGCCGCTTCGCGCACCAGCAGCTCCTTCGCCAGGCGCAGGTAAGCCTGCGAGCCGGGGCAGCGCAAGTCGTAGAGCAGCACCGGCTTGCCGTGGGACGGCGCTTCCGAGACCTTGACGTTGCGCGGGATGACCGTCTCGTAGACGCGGTCGCCGAGGTGACTGCGCACGTCCTGGGCCACCATCTGGCAGAGGTTGTTGCGCCGGTCGAACATAGTGATGACGACCCCGTGCAGATCGAGCCGGGGATTGAGCGCACGCTTGACCCCCTTGAGGGTGCGCAGCAGATGGCTGAGGCCTTCGAGCGCGTAGTACTCGGCCTGCAGCGGCACCAGCACCGCATCGGCCGCGACCAGGGCATTGAGGGTCAGCAGGCCGAGCGCCGGCGGGCAGTCGATCAGCACGTAGTCCCAGGTGCCGGCCTGGCCATCGAGGGCCCGGCGGAGATGCGCTTCCCGGCGCGGTAGGGGCGCCAGCTCCAGCTCGGCGCCGGAGAGATCGACGGAGGAGGGGACCAGCGAGAGCTTGGGCACCGCGGTCGGCCGCACCGCGTCGAGCAAATGGGCCTGGCCGATGATCACGTCGTAGATACTGGCTGTCTGCTCCCGGGGATCCAGGCCGACGCCGGTGGTGGCGTTGCCCTGGGGATCGAGGTCGACCAGCAGGACGTTCTTGTCGATGGCGGCCAGGGCGGTGGCCAGGTTGATGGCGGTGGTGGTCTTGCCGACGCCGCCCTTCTGGTTGGCGATCGCCAGAATACGGGTGGTCTGTCTGGGCGGATTGAACTCCACCGGCCTTTCGATGTCCGCCGTCACGCCGCCAGGCCTCCTATGCGCAGAATGATCCCGCTCGGATCGGATCGACTCGGGAACTGTTCGATGGTCATCCTTTCCGGCTCCGGCAAGAGCGTCAATTCACGATCCGCGCCCTGGCCTTTGAGGAAGAGCGCTTTGCCCCCGTCTTTCAAAACCGCTTGTGCATAACTGGCCAGGCGGTCGAGCGGCGCCAGGGCCCGGGCCGTGGCCACATCGGCGAAAGGGGCCGGAATGGCCTCGATGCGCTGGGCATGGATGCGCACCTCGAGCTTGAGGTCGCGGGCGACCTCTCTGAGGAAAACCGCCTTCTTGCGGTCGGCCTCGATCAGATGCACTTCGCCGGCCTGCAGGATGGCCAGGACCATGCCGGGGAAGCCGGCGCCGCTGCCCAGGTCGGCGATCACCAGGGGCGCGCCTTCCGTTGTCGGCAGAAGGGGGAGGAGCTGCGCCGAGTCCCAGAAATGGCGGCGCCAGAGATCGTCGAGGCTGTCGCGGCTGACCAGGTTCATGGCCCGGGACCAGCGCAGGAGATGATCGGCGTAGCTTTCGAAGAGCTGAAGTGTTTCACGTGAAACACTCGTCAGGGCCTGAAACTCGGACGCACCGAAGCGTTGGCTCAACACTCTAGGAGGCCGCGCTGGACGGAGATCGGACCGAGCCGTCGCGCCGCTTGACGTAGCGCAACAGGGCCAGCACCGCCGCCGGGGTGACGCCGGGAATGCGGCTGGCCGCACCGAGAGAGGCCGGCCGAGCCGCGTCGAGCTTCTGCCGCGCCTCGTTCGAGAGGCTGGGGACCGCCGCATAATCCAGGTCCGCCGGCAAGTGCAGGCCTTCGTCCTTGCGGAAGGCCAGGATGTCGGCCTCCTGCCGCTCCAGATATCCGGCGTAATGCGCCTCGATCTCGATCTGGCTCCGCACCTCGCCGGAGATCTCCGCCAACTCTGGCCAGAGCATGCCGAGCTCCGCCCAGCCGATGTGGGGATAGCGCAGCAGGTCGAAGGCCGAGCGCGCCTGGCCGTCCTGATTGATGGCGAAGCCCGCGTTGCGCAGAGCGGTCGGCATGGCCTGCAGCGACGCCATCCGCTCGCGCGCCTCTTGCAAGGCCGCGCGCTTGCGCTGGAACTGGGCCGCCCGTTCGCCGCCGACGCAGCCCAGCGCGATACCACGCTCGGTCAGCCGCTGGTCGGCGTTGTCGGCGCGCAGATGCAGCCGGTACTCGGCGCGGCTGGTGAACATGCGATAGGGCTCGGTCACGCCGCGGGTCACCAAGTCGTCGATCAGGACGCCGATGTAGCCCTCCGCCCGATCGATCTCGAAGACTTCGTCAGAGCCGCCGGCGGCACGGGCGGCGTTCAGCCCGGCGATCAAGCCTTGCGCCGCGGCCTCTTCGTAGCCGGTGGTGCCGTTGATCTGACCGGCGAGGAAGAGACCGGGTAGACGCCGGGTCTCCAGGCTCGGCCGCAGCTCCCGCGGATCCACGTAGTCGTATTCGATGGCATAGCCGGGCCGGCGGATGACCGCCCGCTCCAAGCCGGGGATGGTCTTGAGCAGCTCCCGTTGGACCTCCTCCGGCAGGGAGGTCGAGATGCCGTTGGGATAGACCGTGTCGTCCTCCAGGCCCTCGGGCTCGAGAAAGATCTGATGCCGCGGCCGATCGGCGAAGCGCACCACCTTGTCCTCGATGGAGGGGCAGTAGCGCGGGCCGGTCGACTCGATCTGCCCGGAATAGATCGGCGCCCGATGGAGGTTGGCGCGAATCAAATCGTGGCCTTCCGGCGAGGTATGGGTGATGTGGCAAACCGTCTGCGGAACCTCGATGCGCGCAGTCAGCGTCGAGAAGGGCTCGGGCGGATCGTCGCCCGGCTGCACCTCTAGCCCGGCGTAGTCGATGGTCCGCCCGTCGAGCCGCGGCGGCGTGCCGGTCTTGAGACGGCCGAGCGCGAAGCCGGCCTGGCCCAGCGTGTCGGAAAGCCCAAGCGACGGCGCTTCCCCTGCCCGGCCCGCCGGGATGCGCTGCTCGCCCATATGAATGACCCCGCGCAGGAAGGTGCCGGTGGTCAGGACGACGGCGGCGGCCCGCAGCTCCTCCCTCGCGGCGGTGACGACGCCGATGCAGCGCCCTGCCCCATCGAGCAGCAAATCCTCGACGGCGCCCGCATGGATCTCCAGTTTCGCCTGCTCGGCGAGCAGCGCCTGAATGGCTTGGCGATAGAGCGCCCGGTCGGCCTGGGCGCGCGGCCCGCGCACCGCCGGTCCCTTGCTGCGGTTGAGCAGACGGAACTGGATTCCCGAGCGGTCGATGGCGCGGCCCATGATGCCATCGAGGGCGTCGATCTCCCGCACCAGGTGGCCCTTGCCCAGTCCGCCGATGGCCGGGTTGCAGGACATCACACCGATGGTCGTCGGGTCCTGCGTGACCAGCAGAGTGCCCGCGCCCATGCGTGCGGCAGCCGCCGCGGCCTCGCAGCCGGCATGCCCGCCCCCGACAACAATCACGTCATAAGTCGCCATGGCGCGGACTTTAGGATCGGGCCTTCTCAAGTCAAGCGACGAGACGCCGGTCCCAAATGTTTCACGTGAAACATTCCTACTTGCCGATGCAGAAGTCGCGGAAGACGACGTCAAGCACGTCCTCCACATCGACCCGACCGACGATGCGACCGAGCGCCCGTAGAGCGAGACGAAGGTCCTCGGCGAAGAGCTCTGGCGAGTCAGACCCCTGCCCCCGGACCAACGCCGCGCGACAGTCTTCGAGGGCCAGGCGATGGCGCGCCCGTGTTATGACCGGGGAGCTCTTCCCGATCTCCGAGAGATCCCGCAGCCGATCCTGCAGGGCCTGGATCAGCCGGTCGAGCCCCTCACCCGTCTTGGCCGAAACGGCGATCACATGGCCGGACGAACACAAACAGGCTGACTCCGTCGGAGAAAGATCGATCTTGTTCAGGACGATAAACCGCCCCGCTTCCAGGCCCTCGGTCGCTATCCGAACAGTCTCCATGTCCTCCGTGGCGTCCCGCACTTCGATGGTGAGGTCCGCCGACTCGGCCCGCTCGAGCGAGCGGCGCATGCCTTCCCGTTCTATGGCTCCGACCGACTCGACTTCGGCCGCCGAGCGAAGCCCCGCCGTATCCGCGAGTGTGAGCGGATAGCCGCCCAGGTCGAGGCTGACCTCGATGACGTCGCGGGTGGTGCCCGCCTCCTCGGAGACGATGGCCACGTCCCGCGCGGCCAAGCGGTTCATCAGGCTCGACTTGCCGACATTGGGTGCGCCGAGCAACACGGCCGAGAATCCTTCGCGCAGGCGCTCCCCCACCCCGCGGTCCGCCAGAGCCGCCTCGATCTGTCGTTCCGCCTGCGCAACGACCTCTTTGATCTGCGGGTCGATGTCCTCGTCGATCGCCTCATCGGGAAACTCGATCTCGGCTTCCACATGGGCCAGGGCGCGAGTCAGGCTCTGCGCCCAAGCCTCCACTTGTCCAGACAAGCTGCCGTCGGCCTGCCGCAGCGCCTGGCTACGCTGCGCCTCGGTCTCTGCGGCGATCAAATCGGCGAGGCCCTCCACCTCGGCGAGGTCCAGCTTGCCAGCCTCGAACGCCCGCCGGGTGAACTCGCCGGCCTCGGCGATGCGGCAACCAGGCTGCGCCCCGAGCGCGTCCAAGAGGCCCTGCACCACGGCACGGCCGCCGTGCACCTGCAGCTCGGCCAGGTCTTCGCCGGTGAAGCTCTTCGGCCCGGGGAACCAGAGCAGCAGGCCTCGATCGATCACCTCGCCACCCGGGCTATGGAATGCGCGCAGGCTCGCCTGCCGCGGCGGCGGCAGGGGCTGCCCGGTCAGCGCCTCGACGGCCGCGGCCGTGGCCGGACCGCTGACCCGCAGCACGGCGATGCCGGCCCGGCCGGGCGCCGAGGACAAGGCAAAGATCGTGTCGCTGCTGGTGGTCAAGCTCGCTGGGGGCTCATCCGGGCGCTCACGCGGCCGGGCCGCTCCACTCCTCGACGTAGCCCGCCGGCGCCTTGCGCTCGCGCAGGGCCGGCATGTCCGCCACCGTGCCGACGTTGAGGAAGCCGATCAGCGCATCGTCGTCGGCCAGGCCGAAGGCCGCCCGCACACCCTCGTCGTAGGCCGGCACGCCGGTCACCAGCATGGCGCCGTAACCCATGGCGTGGAAGCAGTTCAGCATGTTCTGAACGGCGGCACCTGCCGAGACGATCTGCTCGACCGGCGGCACCTTCGGATTGTCGGGGGTGACCTTGGCCAGAACGACGATCACCATGGGCGCGCGCAGCGGCTTCTGCCGCGCCGCCTCGATCTGCTGCTCGGTCGCATCCGGCGTCTTGCGCTTCAGGGCCTCGGCGTAGAGCTCCCCCAGCTTGAGGCGGTTGTCGCCGCGGACGATGCGAAAGCGCCAGGGCTGCAGGCCGCCATGGTCCGGCGCATGCAGCGCCACCTGAAAGGCCCGCTCGAGCTCTTCCGCGTTCGGCGCCGGCTCTTCCAGCAAGCGCGGCGAGACCGACTGCCGAGAGAGAAGAAGGTCCAGATCCGCCATGTATCCCATGCCCTCACCTTTCGCGTGTTCTTGCGTTCACCAAACTACTTTTCTCTGAACCTCCGCGCTGCGAGTGCGGAAATCCGACTTTCTTGCCGCAGGACGCGCGACCACGGCCGCGACACGTCTTCAGATCGCCCCCGCCCTCGCTATATCAAGAGGACGGCCGCTTTCTGCAAGCACCCGCCCCGCCGCCATCCGACAAGCGTCCCAAGAAGACGCCCCACGTGAGAGGTTTCCCCCCGTGTCGACCAACCGCCTTGCCCAAGAGACAAGTCCCTATCTGCTGCAACACAAAGACAACCCCGTAGACTGGCACCCCTGGGGCGAGGAAGCTCTGGCGCTGGCCAAACAGGAAGATAAGCCTATTCTCCTGTCCGTCGGCTATGCTGCCTGCCACTGGTGCCATGTGATGGCGCACGAGTCCTTCGAGGACGCAGCGATCGCCGAGCAGATGAATGCACTCTTCATCAATATCAAGGTCGACCGCGAAGAGCGCCCGGACATCGACACCATCTACCAGCAGTCCGTCGCGCTGCTCGGCGAGCAGGGCGGCTGGCCGCTGACCGTCTTTCTCACGCCCGAGGGCGAGCCCTTCTGGGGCGGCACCTACTTCCCGCCCGAGCCGCGCTACGGCCGGCCCGGCTTTCCCCAGGTGCTGGACGGCATCGCCACAGCCTATCGCGAGCAGCGCGACACCATCGGCAAGAACGTCGCCAACCTGAAGGAGGGGCTCAAGAAGCTCTCCGAAGCGCAGCGCGGCGTGCTGCCGGGCATCGAGAGCAACGAGCTGATCGCCAAGCAGCTCACCCGCCAGTTCGACCCCTTCCACGGCGGTCTGGGCAGCGCGCCCAAGTTCCCGCAGTGCTCCATCCTGAAGCTGCTCTGGTCGGAAGCCCTGCGCAACGACCTGGAGCCCTGCCGCCACGCGGCGCTTTTCTCTCTGACGCAGATGAGCCAGGGCGGCATCTACGATCACCTGGGCGGCGGCTACGCCCGCTACTCCGTCGACGACCGCTGGCTGGTGCCGCACTTCGAGAAGATGCTCTACGACAACGCGCAGCTTCTCGATTGCCTGACCCTTGCCTGGCAGGACACGAGCGAGCCGCTCTACGAGCAGCGGGCGCGCGAAACGGTCGACTGGCTGCGCCGGGAGATGATGGCCGAGGAGAGCGCCGGCGGGCCGCCCTGCGGCGGCTTCGCCTCCACCCTCGATGCCGACAGCGAAGGCGAGGAAGGCA
>JANQIA010000127.1 GCA_028282405.1 Rhodovibrionaceae bacterium | reverse complement strand
CGGGATTGCGCATGATGAAGATGTCGGTGACCTTGCCGCTTTCGTTGTAGGCGAAGGTCACGATGGCCACCGTCGTGCCGCCCTCCTCCAACCCAAGAGCACGGCCGCCGTTGATATCGGCAACATGCCAGCCGAAGTCGGCCCAGAAGCTGTGTAAGCCCTTGGCGATAAAGCCGAGGACCTTGTCCTGTCCGAGCAGAACCTTGCGGGCTGCTGGCACCTTGCCGCCGCCATCGGCGCTGAGGCGAATGTCATCCGAAAGAAGCGTCGCAAGCTCCGCCGTCGCGCCGCTGGTGACCGCTGTCTTGAAGGCCGCCAGGAGCTGCTCCTGCCGTTCCATCGGGGTGCGGTGCCGGACCTTGGCCTGCTCGACGTTGGCGCGCGCCCGCGACACCAGCTTGCGGCAGGCGTTCTGCTCCATCTCCAGCGTTTCCGAGATCTCCTGATAGGAGGCGTCGAAGATGTCATGCAGCAGATAGGCCGCCCGTTCCTTCGGCGTCAGCCGTTCCAGGACCAGCAGAAAAGCTGTCGTCAGGGAGGTTGCCCGCTCCAAGTCACGCTCGGCGTTACCATCGGTGAGCGTGTGTATGGGTTCGGGCAGCCACGCGCCGATGTAGCTGACTCGGCTGCGGTGCGCCGCGCGCAGAAGGTCGAGGCTGCGCCGGGTGCAGACCGTTGTCAGCCATGCCGCAGGATTCTCGATCGCTTCAAGCTCGGCGTCGTTCCACTTCAAGAAGGTGTCCTGCACCGCATCCTCGGCGTCGGATAGGGAGCCGAGGATGCGGTAGGCCAGCCCGAGAAGCTGTGGGCGCAGCGCGGCAAAGGTATCGCTCGGGTCAGCTTGAGCCATGTCGGTGGGCCGCGATGCCGATGCGGTTCCAGAGATTGATCATGGCAATGGCGGCGGTGAGCACGCCGATCTCCTTATCGCTGAAGTGCTCGCGCAAGTCGGCGCGCAGCGGCACCAGATCCACCCTCGGCTCAAGTATCGTCAAGGCTTCCGTCCAGGCCAAGGCCGCCCGTTCCCTCGGCGTGAAGTCCTCCACTTCGTCCCAAACCACCAGCCGGTCTAAGCGCTCGTTGGTTTCGCCGTCTTGCCGAGCTTCTTTGGTGTGCATCTTGACGCAGAAGCTGCAGCGGTTGAGCTGGGAGGCGCGAAGCTGGACCAGGTGATGCAGCGCACGATCGAGCCCGTGCGCGTCCATGGTCTCGTTGACCGCGGCCATCGCCTGCAGAATGTCCGGGATTTCGCGTTCGTAGTTCACCGCGTTTCTGTCGCTCATTGTCGTCCTCTGTCATTACTGAGAATGGGGTCTCAGCCAGGTGACGATTGAGCAAGCGCCTTTGTGACGCATCGTGGCGAGAATCTGGATTTGGCCTGCCTGGCCGAGGCTACCACACCAGCTCTATTCCGCCGCAACGGCTGCGCCGGTCAGCAAGTCGCCGCCGATCTTGGCTTGATAGAGCGCGGCAATGGCGCAGGAGGCGAGGCGCGCCTGCTCGTCGTCGGCGCGGCTGGTCAATATGATCGGCACCTTGGCGCCCATCACCAAGCCGGCGCCATGCGCTTGCGCGACGAAGACGAGCTGTTTGGCCAAGAGGTTGCCGGCTTCCAGGTTCGGCACCACCAACACGTCGGCGCGGCCGGCGACCAGAGAGGTGATGCCCTTGGTGCGGGCGGCCCCCAGGTCCATGGCGTTGTCCATCGCCAGTGGCCCATCGACCAAGCCGCCGCGAATCTGCCCACGCTCGGCCATCTTGGAGATGATCGCGGCGTCCAAGGTCGAGGGGATCTTAGGGTTGACTGTCTCGACTGCGGACAGGATGCCCACGTGGGGCTCTTTGACGCCGAGGGCTTGGGCGAGATCGATGGCGTTCTGCACGATGTCGACCTTTTCTTCGAGCCCCGGCGCAATGTTGATGGCTGCATCGGTGACCATCAACAAGCGGTCGAGACCGGGCACGTCGAAAGCGAAGATGTGCGAGAGGCGGCGCTCCGTCCTGAGGCCGTGGGCGCGGGCGAGGGCCGCGCGGAGCAACTCATCGGTGTGAAGTGCACCTTTCATCAGCGCCTGAACCTCGCCGCGTCCGGCCAGGGAGGCGGCGAGCTCGGCCGCCGCTTCCGCATCGGCGGCATCGCGGATCTCGACGTTGCCTAGGTCTAGGCCGGCGGTGCGTGCCGTTTTGCGAATGGCGGCTTCCTGTCCGATCAGGAGTGGCGCGATCAAGCCCTGTTCGGCCGCCAGCAAGGCGCCGCCCAAAGCGGTCGGCTCTTCCGGCGCGACCACGGCGGTGCGCAGCGGCGGCAAGCCCTCGCAGGCATCCAGCAGGGTCTTGAAGTGACGGTAGCGGCGCACCTCGAGGTCTGGCACGGACTCGCCTTCAATCTGCACCTTCTGGGTCGGTGCGTAGACCTCGGCCTCGCCCTCGGCGACCAGGTCGCCGCCGCGGCCGGTCACGACGGTCGAAAGCTTGACCAGGTTGCCGCCCAGCTTTTCGAGCACCTTGACGGTGATCTTGAGCTCGTCGCCGACATGGGCGCGATCCAGGAAGCGGAAGCTCTGTGCCTTGTAGAGGGTGCCGGGCCCAGGCAGCACGTTGCCGAGCACGGCCGAGACCAGGGCGCCGACCCACATGGAGGGGGCGACGGTTTCCGGCTCGCTGCCCTGGGGCGCTTCGCCTTGGTTGCCCGGCAGATGCAGCGGGTTGAGGTTCCCGGAAGCGTGGGCGAAGACGTAGAGGTCGTTGCCGGTGCAGACTCTCTTGATCGTCGCCTCGTCGCCGACTTCCAGTTCGTCGTAAGTCTTGTTCTCGCGCATGGCCCTGTCAGCTCCCCGCTGTTGGTGCCCGATCCTAACCGCGGATATGGTACCCGCCGTCGATGTAGTGCACGCCGCCGGTGACGTTGCTCGCTTCCTGGCTGGCAAGAAAGGCGGCATAGGCACCGACGTCTTCGATGCTCGCAAGCTCTTGCGTCGGCGCACGTGCGGCCGCCCGTTCCAGAAGCTCGTCGAAATCGGCGATGCCGGAGGCGGCCCGCGTCTTCAGCGGGCCCGGCGACAGGGCATGGACGGAGATCTTCTTGGGGCCAAGCTCGGCCGCCATGTAGCGGGTCACCGACTCCAGCGCCGACTTGACGGGCCCCATGATGTTGTATTGGTCGACCACCTTCTCGGAGCCATAAAAGGACACTGTCATGCAGGTGCCGCCTTGCGGCATCAGCGGTTCGGCGCTGCGCACCATGCGGACGAAGGAATAGACCGAGATATCCATCGCCGTGACGAAGCCCTTGCGGGAGCAGTCGATCACACGGCTATGCAGGTCTTCGCGCGGACAGAAGGCGATGGAGTGAAGGCAGATGTCGATTTTGCCCCAGGTCTGCCGGATGGCGTCGAAGAGCTGCGCGAACTGGCCGTCCTCGCGCACGTCGAGCGGCAGGACGATCTCGGCGCCGAGCTCTTCCGCAATCGGGCGGACGTGCTGTTCGGCGCGTTCGTTCAGATAGGTGATGGCAAGGTCAGCGCCCTGGTCGCGAAACGCCTTGGCGCAGCCATAGGCGATCGAACTGTCGTTCGCGATACCGATGACCAAAGCCTTCTTGCCGGCTAGATCGAACATGCCTTGCTCTTCCGAATTGTGCACTGCGGAATCTAGCAAGGGGATATGACATTTCTAGGGTCGTTGCGCTAGGGCCGTACGGCTTCCAACGCCAGGGAAAGCGCTCAGCTCAGCGTCACGTCGACCTTGCCGTCCGAGGAACCTGACATCTCTTCCAGCCGGCGCGCCATATCGTGGATTTCCCGCATATGGGCGGGGTCGCCGGACTCGACCTGCCGCAAGAGCGCCGCGGCAATGGCGAGCAGCCGGCAAGGACGTCCCTCTTCGGCGAGGTGCTCGCGCACCAGCGCTTTGATCTGGTCATATGCAGACGGTGTGGTGTTGATCATGATGCGTCTTTAGCTAGCGCAGTCAGTCTTGGTGCCAATACTTGGCGGGCAGTCGTCGCAGACTCGCGAGGCACCATCTCTGGCGCCGCATAACGACACGATTGACGCGCAGTTTTCTGAATCCTGTCTTAAGCAGTCCGCGCGCGTAGCCCGATTCCAAATACCGTTCGGACGCGTGTGGGCTAATTGCCTAACGTACACCGGACAATCGTTGAAATGGCAAGGCTTCTCAAGCCCGTTGTCATGACCGCTTCGCAGAATTGCCTTGCGTGTAACTCAACTGTTGAAGATTTGTGCGTGTTTATTGAGGGTTGCGTGTTGCGCACCTTATCGGGGAGGGCGGGCTGAGGTTGCTCGTTAGGGCTGTTGTTTTTCCTCTTCCGAGCGCGGCACACGACCTTCGAGCGGATAGGCCGGGTCGTTGTAGCCCGGTGTCGAAGGATGGCCGCTGACGACCAGGGAGTCGACCAGCGCTTCGTCCTCGGGGGTGAAGGCATAGTCCAATCCCGTGAGATAGTCGCGCCACTGCTCGAAGGTGCGTGGTCCGGCGATGGCGGAGGCCACGAGACGGTTGTTGAGCACCCAGGCCAAGGCGAACTGCCCGGGCGTGATGCCGCGGGCCTCAGCATGTCGGCGAATGGTCTGGGCGATGACCAGCGACTCCTCACGCCACTCGGTCTGCATAATGCGCTTGTCCTGCGCGCCGGCGCGCGTATCGGCGGGCGGGGCTTCGCCTGGCGCGTATTTACCCGTCAGCACGCCCCGGGCGAGGGGGCTGTAGGGCACGACACCCAAGCCGTAGTGATTGCAGGCCGGCAGATGCTCGACTTCCGGCATGCGGTTCATGGCGTTGTAGTAGGGTTGGCTGACCACTGGCCGTGGAATGCCGAGCGCATCGCAAAGGCGGCAGAGCTCGGCCACCCGCCAAGCCCGGAAGTTGCTGACGCCGAAGTAGCGCACTTTGCCGTCCGCCAAGAGCCGGCCCATGGCCTGTGCCGTCTCTTCCAGCGGAGTGGAGAGGTCTTCTTTGTGCAGATAGTAGATGTCGATGTAGTCGGTCGCCAGACGTTGGAGACTGGCTTCGCACGCTTCGGTCATCCACTTGCGATTCAGCCCTGCGCGGTGGGGAGCCTTGCCCTTGCGGTTCCCGAGCTTGGTGGCGAGGACCCAACTGTCCCGGTCCGCGGCCAACGCGCGGCCGACGATGCGCTCGGACTCGCCCTCCGTATAGACGTCGGCCGTGTCGATGAAGTTGACGCCGTTTTCCCGAGCATCGCCGATGATACGCAGCGACTCCGCCTCGTCGCTGCGGCCGCCGAACATCATGGTGCCGAGACAGAGACGCGACACCGTCAGCCCGCTGCGACCCAAGCGTTCGAACTGCATCCTAAGACCCTCCCTTGCGTTTACGCCCTTCGTCTTACCGACCCCAGTACAGGCGAGGCAACGCAGAGCTGATCGGCGTTTCTTCCGAACGCGGAGAAAGACCTGCTACACTCACGGGTTGGAGGAACGCCATGAGCGAACGAAGCGATCTCGATCTCGCAGAAGTGCGCGCTGCGCTGGAAGCCGAGCGGGACAGCCTCGGCGATCTCAGCAATGCAACGGCCGAGGAACGCCGCCCCGTGGAGCTGGACCAACAGAGCGTCGGACGGCTTTCCCGGATGGACGCCATGCAGGTTCAGGCCATGGCGCAGGCGGTGGAGGGGCGCCGCCGGCAGCGCCAGGCCCAGATCGATGCGGCCTTGAGGCGGCTGGACGAGGGTGAGTACGGCTACTGCGTGGTCTGCGGCGAGGACATCCCGGTCAAGCGCCTGGAGGTCGATCTCACGGCGGCGCGGTGCGTCGACTGCGCATCCTAGCCGGCCAGCCGGCGCATCAGCTCTTCGTGCAGGCTCGCTTGGCGGCTGCATAGGTTGCGGTACCAGGCGAGGCGGGCCTTGGTCTGGATCGCCAGCATACGCTCCTCGCGGCAATAGGCGTAGGCCGCCGCAGCCATGTCTTCGCGCGCCGCTTCATCCGCGATCAGCCGTCGCAAGGCCGCTTCCCATTGTTCGGGCTCGCGCGCGATCAGGCCGCGCTCGCCATCCAGGATGCGGTCCTCGTAGAGCAGAGGGGAGGCGATGCAGACGGTGCCGCGGCTGGCACACTCGATGAACTTGACGTCGCTCTTGTAGCGTTCGGCCTCAGTCCCGGCCAAAGGCAAGAGGGCCACGTGGGCGCCGCCGATGGCCTTGAGATAGTTCGGGTAGGAGAGTTGTTCGCGAAAGCTCTTGCGGTCTTCGCTCACCTCCAGCGCATCGTAGAGCGCCCGATTGTGAACAATGGCGATCTGCGTTTGCGGGTGATCCCGCATCACGCGATTGAGCAGCGGCGCCAGCCAGGGATTGACGTCTTCCCGGTTGAGGGCGGCAAAGACGATCCGGAAGTGGCGCTGAGACTTCTGCGGTCGGGGCGGCAGCGCGAAGAGGGCGTTCTCGAAGACCGCAACGCTCGGATTGTAGGCCTTGAAAGCTTCGGCGAGCAGCGGGGTCGAGGTCTGCACCGCATGGACTGCGCGCATGGGCAGCCAGGGGTTCAGATCCCACTTGGCCTTGATCGGACCGGGCAACAGGTCGGGATGATCGTCCCACTCGGCAATGAGGGTCCAACCCTGCTTCGACAGCGCCTTGATCTGCTCGGTCCAGCCTTCGGGGTCGAGCACGATCTGCCGTTGGATGATCAGGACCTTGTCGCTGTTCCGGGGCAGCTTCGGCAGCGTCATAGTCTTGATGCTGCTTGTGGTGGACACGTTGGGCAGACTGTTGAGCGCCGCCATGGGTTGCTCGGTCCGCACGCTCATGAAGCGCGGCACCATGACGAGCTGGTGGACGTAGAGGGCCGGGCTTGACGCCCCCTTGACGGCAACCACTGCATAGCCTGGGGCGGCCAGCCGCTCTCGCAGCGCCTCCGCATCAAGCCCGAGCGGCCCAGCGGCCGCTTCGGCGGCGGCGACAAGGCTATCGCGTTGAGGCGTTTCCTCCTCTGCGTCCGGAAGGCGGACCACCTTGGTGGGCTGCAGTCCGGCCTCCGTCAGCAGACTGCGGGCGCGTCTCAAGGTGAAGAAGCGCTGCCGATCCTTGCCGGGCAATGCCTCGTCAGCGTTGTTCCATCGGTCCTGCAGCAGCCCGCCGATCACCGACCAATGTCCGCTGTTGGCAAAAGTCGCAATGACGGCCGCGCCGTCCTGCAGGCAGGGCACGATCCTCTGTAGGAGCGCGGCCGGGTCGGCGGCGCGCTCCATCGGACCATCGAGCAGCAGGCAATCGGGCCTGGCACTGCCCAGGCGTGCCTCGAGGGTCCCCTTCTCCGAGGCGTCTGCTGCCGCGATGGCGATCCACCGGCCGTTCGGGCAGCGTTCCTGCCAGGCTGCCGACAAAGTGCCATTCCCGTCGTCCAACGCCAGGACGCACTCGGCCGTCACCGGGATGAGGTCGAGCAGCGCGGGTGCGGTTGGCTGGGCGGACTCGGTCATTGCCTAGGGTTTGGCTGGTTGTGCCGGCAGTCTGAAGTGGCAACCTTTACCGAAGATTGCCCCTCGCATCACGAGTCCCGGAATACGGGCTGTACGTATGCCTTGTTGGTCGGTGCCCTGCGGCGTATTGGCTGCGGATATACTCTACCATGGCATTGTTTTCCCGCGGGTCATCGGCGAATATGCGGTCCGTTTTCGGGGCGCTGAGGTGAGCGCGTCCGTCTTCGACTGGGCTCTTGCCTGTCCGTGTCGGACCTGCCCGCGAGGGCCCGGGGCAAGCCGACGAACAACGACGCCGCAAACGCGGTGGCAGCGCTGCGCCAGAATGCGCGCGGGAGGAAGCAGTGACGGCCGTGCGCCAAGGGCGGGCTCAACCCGCGCTCGATCTCTCGCCCAAGGTCTCCGACGAGATCCGCAAAACCACTTGCTACATGTGCGCCTGCCGTTGCGGCATCAACGTTCATCTGCGCGACGGCAAGGTCCGCTACATCGAAGGCAACCGCGACCACCCGGTCAACAAGGGCGTGCTTTGCGCCAAGGGCTCAGCCGGCATTATGCAGCACTACGCGCCGTCGCGTCTCAGGAAGCCGCTGCTGCGCGTGGGCGAGCGCGGCAAGGGCGAGTTCAAGGAGATCGAGTGGGAGGAGGCGCTGAGCCTCGCCACCGAGTGGCTCAAGCCCGTGCGGGCCAGCGACCCGAAGAAGCTCGCCTTTTTCACGGGGCGCGACCAGTCGCAGGCTCTGACCGGCTGGTGGGCGCAGCAGTTCGGCACCCCCAACTTCGCGGCGCACGGCGGCTTCTGCTCGGTCAACATGGCGGCCGCCGGTATCTATACGATGGGGGGGGCTTTCTGGGAGTTCGGCTCGCCGGATTGGGAGCGCACGAAGCTCTTCGTCGTCTTCGGGGTTGCCGAGGACCACGACTCCAATCCGATCAAGATGGGGCTGTCGCGGCTCAAGGCGCGCGGCGCCAAGATCGTCTCGGTCAATCCCGTGCGAACGGGCTATTCCGCCATCGCCGACCAGTGGCTCGGCGTACGTCCGGGCACGGATGGCCTCCTGGTGCTCTCGCTCATTCACGAGCTGCTGCGCAACCGCAGCGTCGATCTGGACTACCTCATCCGCTACACCAACGTGCCTTGGCTGGTCGTGGAGGACGACGGGCTCTTCGCCCGCGATGCCGAAGGCAAGGCGCTGGTTCAGGACCGCGCCAGCGGCACGCTCAAGCCTTTCGATGCGAAGGACGTAAAGCCGAGCCTGCATGGCACGGTGACGCTGCCGGACGGCCGCAAGGCGCGACCGGTCTTCGAGTTGATGGCCGAGACCTACCTCGACGAACGCTATGCGCCGGAGCGGGTCGCGGAAGAGACCGGCATCGCCGCAGACCACATCGTCGCCTTGGCCGAAGAACTGGCCCGCGTCGCTTTCGAAGAAGAGATCACCATCGAGCAGCCCTGGGTCGACTGGAAGGGCGAGCGGCATGAGCGCTTCATCGGCCGCCCGGTGTCGATGCATGCCATGCGCGGTATCTCGGCCCACTCCAACGGCTTCCAAACCTGCCGTGCCATTCACGTCCTGCAGATCCTGCTGGGTAGCGTCGATTGCCCGGGCGGCTTCCGCTACAAGCCGCCCTATCCCAAGCCGCCGGCGGTTCATCCGCGCCCGGCCGGCAAGCTCGGGGAGGTCGCCGCCAATCAGCCGCTGACCGGCGCGCCGCTTGGCTATCCGCTGGGCCCCGAGGACCTGCTGGTCGATGAAGCGGGGCAGCCCCTCCGCATCGACAAAGCCTATTCCTGGGAGGCACCGCTCTCGGCCCATGGACTGATGCACATGGTGATCTCCAACGCCTACGCGGGCGACCCTTACCCGGTCGATGTGCTCTTCATGTACATGGCCAACATGGCCTGGAACTCCAGCATGAACAGCCGCGGCGTCATGGAGATGCTCGAAGCCAAGGACCCGGAGACCGGCGAGTACCGCATCCCCAAGATCATCTACGCCGACGCCTATGCCTCCGAGATGGTGGCCTACAGCGATCTGGTGTTGCCGGACACCACCTACCTCGAACGCCACGACTGCATCTCTCTGCTCGATCGGCCGATCTGCGAGCCCGATGCCGTGGCGGATTCCATCCGCTGGCCGGTGGTCGAGCCCGACCGCGATGTGCGCGGCTTCCAGTCGGTGCTGATCGATCTCGGCGGGCGGCTGGGACTGCCGGGCTTCGTCGAGTCGGATGGAACGCCGAGGTACCGCGACTATGCCGACTATATGGTCCGGCACGAACGCAAGCCCGGCGTCGGCCCCTTGGCGGGCTGGCGCGGCGAGGACGGCGAGGACTGGGGCACCGGCGCGCCGAACCCCGATCAGCTGCAGCGCTATATCGACAATGGCGGCTTCTGGACCGGTGAGATCCCGGAAGAGGCGCTCTATTTCAAGTTCGCCAACGCGGCCTATCAGGACTTCGCCGTGCGCATGGGCTTCTACAACGCCTCCCAGCCCATGGTGTTCCAGCTCTATCTGGAGACCTTGCAGAAGTTCCGCTTGGCCGCCGAGGGGCGGGCACAGCCGCAGCCGCCCGAGCATCTGCGCGAGCGCATCGCCGAGTGCTTCACGCCGCTGCCGAGCTGGTACGCCCCTTTCGAGCAGGCACACCTGGAGGAGGGTGACTATCCGCTCCACGCCATCACCCAGCGGCCCATGGCGATGTACCACTCCTGGGGCTCGCAGAATGCCTGGCTCAGGCAGATCCACTCGAGCAATCCGCTCTTCGTTCCGGGGCCGCTCTATGACGAGCTCGGCCTGGAGCCCGGCGACTGGGTCTGGGTCACCTCCCACCACGGCCGCATCAAGGTGCCGGCGGCGCGCATGGAGGCGGTCAACGACAGGACCGTCTGGACCTGGAACGCCATCGGCAAGCGGGCCGGCGCCTGGGAGCTTTCGCCCTCGGCGCCCGAAGCCAAGAAGGGCTTTCTGCTCAATCATCTGATCCACGAGCTCCTGCCGCCCAAGGGCGACGGCCTGCGCTGGTCGAACTCCGACCCGATCACCGGCCAGGCCGCCTGGTACGATCTGCGTGTCCGCATCGAGAAGGCTCCGGCGGACGAAGCGGCGGTCAGCGAGCCCCAGGTGCCTGGCCAAGCACGCTTCGCTGGGATGCCGGTGCCTCCGCGCGAGTTGCGCTACGGCCAGGAGTGGGATGAGGGA
Organism: Rhodovibrionaceae bacterium; assembly: GCA_028282405.1. Lineage (GTDB taxonomy): Bacteria > Pseudomonadota > Alphaproteobacteria > Kiloniellales > DSM-21159 > JANQMX01. Next base: position 3,348 of record JANQIA010000127.1, on the reverse strand, counting down.
ACGGACGCATGACCAGCCTGCCCCAACAGACGGACAAGAAGCTCGGCCTCGTCATCGATCTCGACATCTGCGTCGGCTGTCATGCCTGCGTGGTGAGCTGCAAGGAGTGGAACACGGGCGGCTATGGTGCTGCGCTGTCCGACCAAGACCCCTATGGCGATCATGTCTCCGGGTCCTGGTTGAACCGCGTTCATAGCTATGAGGCGGGGGAGGGGGCCAACGCCCGCGTCGTCCACTTCCCCAAGTCCTGCCTGCATTGCGACGACGCTCCCTGCGTCACGGTCTGCCCGACCGGGGCGTCTTACAAGCGCAGCGAGGACGGTATCGTCCTGGTCAACGAAGACCGTTGCATCGGCTGCGGCCTCTGCGCCTGGGCCTGCCCTTATGGCGCGCGAGAGATGGACGTTGCTGAAGGCGTGATGAAGAAGTGCACGCTCTGCGTCGACCGCATCTACAACGACAACATCCCCGAGGAGGACCGGGTCCCCGCCTGCGTGCGGAGCTGTCCGGCCAATGCGCGGCACTTCGGCGATCTGGCCGATCCCGGATCCGAGGTCAGCCTGATGGTGCTGGCCCGCGGCGGTTTCGACTTGATGCCCGAACAAGGCACCAAACCGGTCAACAAGTACCTGCCACCCCGTGAGCGCCCGGCCGAGCCGTCGTCATGCGGCAAGCGCAGCGCAAGTGAGCGCGAGAGCACGGCCGATGCCACGGGCTTCTTCCGCTGGCTTGACCAGGCGCTGGAGCGGATGGGCTAGCGCGACCTTATGCATCCAGCTTTTTCCGTCATTGCCTTCACTTCGCTGTCCGGCATGGGCTACGGCCTCGCCGTGGTGCTTGGCGTCGGGCTGCTCAACGGGGCTTCGCTGGGCGGCCAGATCGGCTATGTCATTGCGCTGCTGCTGATCTCCGCCGGCTTGGCCAGCTCCACCTTCCATCTCGGCCATCCGGAACGGGCAGTGCTCGCGCTCACCCAATGGCGCTCGAGCTGGCTGTCGCGCGAGGGCGTCTTGGCCATCATCACCTTTCTGCCGCTCGGTCTTGCCGCGCTCGGCTCCCTCTTCTTCGCCGCCGACTGGCAGCCTGCCGGTTGGCTCGCGGCGGCCGGAGCGCTGGCGACGGTCTATTGCACGGCCATGATCTATGCCTCGCTCAAGACGGTGCAGCAGTGGGCCAGCGGCCTGACGGTCGCCGTCTACCTCCTGTTCGGTCTCGCCGGCGGCCTGCTTCTGGCGAGCGGACTGGCCGCCATGGATGCAGCCATGGTGCCGGCCGACGAGAGCTGGAGAGGTTTGCTCCCGCTGGCGTTGGTCGCGCTGCTTGGCGGCTGGGTGGCCAAGGCGCTGTGGTGGCGGCGCGCCGGTCAGGAACACTCGGCCTCGACGATCGAGAGCGCGACCGGTCTCGGGCATCTCGGCAAGGTGCGTTTGCTCGAGCGGCCGCACATCGAGGAAAACTACCTGACGCGCGAGATGGGTTTCCGTGTCGCCAGAAAGCACGCGGTCAAGCTGCGGCGCATGGCGCTGCTCTTCGGTTTGGTTCTGCCGATGGTGGCGTTGCTGATCGCCCTGTTCATCCCGGATGGCTTCGCGGCGGTGTTGCTGCTGCACGCGGCCCTCAGCCATCTCCTCGGCGTATTGATCGAACGCTGGCTGTTCTTCGCCGAGGCGCGCCATACAGTGATGCTCTACTATGGCGATGAACGCGCCTGATCGGCGTACGTCCACTGTCCAATAAATAACAAATACACAGAGTAAAATTATGCAACGACAGGGCATTAGCGGGCCGTGCGCTTCGTGCTCTGACACAATTTGCGCGCTCACTGTGGGTATTTGGCGGGCGCGATCTTGAAATCGGGCACGCTTGCGCCATTTGCTTTGTGCTTGGGCGTTGAAAAAGTCGCCACAAGTACACTAAGAGCCGGTAGCGCAGCCTGCGTTACCCGAAGGGCCGCCGTCAGAATGCGGCCCTGGGGCATGTTGAGCAGTGGAGGAGGACATCGTGAAGAAGATTTCCGTGAAGTTGTTGGCTGCGGCGAGCATTGCTGCGCTTGGCCTGGGTACGGTATCGGCCAAGGCCGAGGAAGCCGAGTATATTCTTTCGACCGCTTCGACCGGCGGCACTTACTATCCGGTCGGCGTTGCGCTTTCGACCCTGGTCAAGGTCAAGCTGCAGCCCAAGCAGAAGATCGGCATGTCGGCAATCAACTCCGCCGGTTCGGGCGAGAATGTCCGCCTGCTGCGCGAGGACGAGGCCCAGTTCGCCATCCTCCAGGGCCTCTTCGGCTACTACGCTGCCACCGGCACTGGTCCGGTCGAGAAGGACGGCCCGCAGACGGACCTGCGCGCGATCACCATGCTCTGGCCGAATGTCGAGCAGTTCATCGTTGCCGCCGACGACGCGAAGAGCGGCACCGTCGCCGACTTCGTCGCGCTGAAGGGCGAGAGCATGGCGCTCGGCCGCCAGAACTCCGGCACCATCGGCTCCAACGAGACCATTCTCTCGGGCTTCGGCATCGACATCGACGACGACTACACCCTCGTCCATGCCGGCTACGGTCCCTCCGCGGAGGCGCTGCAGAACCGCCAAGTCAAGGGTATCAGCACCCCGGCCGGCGTGCCGACCGGTGCGGTCAGCCAACTCTTCGCCACCATGGGCGATGACGTGAAGATGCTCGACTTCACCGACGAGGAACTGGCCAAGGCCGACGGCGGCAAGGAGCTTTGGACGCGCTATGTCATCCCGGCCGGCACTTATCCGGGCCAGGGCGCGGATATCAACACCATCGCCCAGCCGAACTTCCTGGCCGTGCGCTCGGACGTGCCGGAAGAGCACGTCTATCTGATCACCAAGACGGTCTACGAGAACCTGCCCTTCCTGCAGGCCATCCATCCGGCGACCAAGGCCATGGCGATCGAGAATGCCATTGCCGGCATTCCTCTGCCGCTGCATCCCGGTGCCATCCGCTACTACGAGGAAGTGGGCATCGAGATCCCCGACCGCTTGAAGCCGCAGAGCTAATTCGGCTCAATTCGTTTTACCGGGGGGCCGGTGAGGGGCGGTCCGGCCGTGTCTTGGCCGGCCGCCCTAGTGCCTTTTCAGTGCCCCTTACGCTGACCCGGCCGTACCGGCGATAGGGGGCAGGCATGTCGGCGCAGACTTCCGACGACAGCGAAGTTCTGGTCAAGCGCAACTTCGGCCGTGGCATGGGGCTGGCCGTCAGCGCCTTCGCCATCTTCGTCTCGCTCGTTCATCTCTTCCTGGCGATCTTTCCCTGGCTGTCGGAGATCGATCGCAACATCTTTCACTTCGCCAGCTTCTCGCTGCTCTGTGCCGTGCTTTTCCCGA
>JANQIA010000082.1 GCA_028282405.1 Rhodovibrionaceae bacterium | reverse complement strand
ACAACATCTTGAGAAGTCGACCGGAATGACGAGACTTGGCATTCTGCTCCTGACCCTCGGGCTTGTGATCGCCGGCTGCGCCGAGCGCTCGACCGACAGTGCCTCGGACCCGCAGGTCACGCGACAAGAGCCGGTGACCAACACCGTGGGCCCAGGCGGCTACCGAAAAGTCGGCACGCCCTATCAGATCGCCGGCATCTGGTATCACCCGAAAGAGGATCCGGCTTACGACGAGGTCGGCATGGCCTCTTGGTACGGCCCGAACTTTCACGGTCGCACGACGGCGAACGGGGAGACCTACGACCAGTACGCTATGACCGCCGCACACCCGACGCTTCCCATGCCAAGCCTGGTCGAGGTGACCAACTTGGCCAACGGCGTAACCGTCGTGCTGCGCGTCAACGACCGGGGTCCCTTCGCCAAGGGCCGCATCATCGACGTCTCCAAGGCCGCCGCCGAGGAGCTTGGCTTCAAGAAGCAGGGCGTCACCCGGGTCCGGGTTCGCGTGGTGGAGGAAGACGAGGGTCCGCGCCCGGAGGCCGCGCCTGTCGAAGCCGTGGCGCAGAACAGCCTTCCGGCGCAAAGCGGCACTGCGCCAAGCCAGCAGGCCATGACGCCTAGGACCGCCGCCTCGCGGCCGTCAGGCGACAGCGGGCAGCAGCTCTACCTGCAGGCCGGCGCTTTTCGCGAGTACAGCAATGCGGTGCGTCACGCCGACAGCTTGTCGGGCGTAGGCGAGCCCTTGATCGAAGCCTACGGCTCCGGCGACGAGATCCTGTACCGCGTGCGCATCGGGCCGATGAGCGACCGCGGCTTGGCGGAAAAGCTCCGCATTGCGCTGATCGACCAAGGCATCAGCAATCCGCACATCGTCGTCGAGTGACGCCGCCGCGAGGGGGCAGGGGCGATTGAGCCCCGTCTTCCCGCGTCAGTCGCTGTTGCCGCCGGTCATCATGGCAAGTCCGACGAGCAGCAGCACGGCCCCAGCCAAGTCCCAGAGATCCAGTCGCCTGAGCTCCAGGCCGAAGGCTCCGACGTGGTCGTAGGCCATGGCGGCCAAGAGCTGACCGCAGACCACGGCGGCGATGAAGGTCGCCACGCCGACACGGGGAACGGCATAGAGGGTCAGGAGGACCATGGTGGTTCCGATCAGGCCGCCGGCCCACAACCAGGCCGGCATGCGGGCCATGCCCTCGGCCCGGGGCAGGCCGCCCCCGGTCAGGAAACAGAGGGAGAGCAGGGCGCAGAGCCCCACGGCGAAGGCCAGCGTCGCAGCCTGGATCGGGCCGCCAAGATAGCCGGCCGAGCGGACGAAAATCGGCCCCTGGGCCGCTAGAAGGGCGCCTGCCGCCAGACCGAGCAGAACGACAGCCGACGTCGGCATGGGCTAGATGGCCTTGTACATGACCGTGGTGCCCTCGAGCCACCCCCGGGATGGGTGCAGACTGTATCCCGGAATCACACCGACCGTCTCGTAGCCCAGGGAGGCATAGAGCGGCTCGGCCTTGTCACCGGTCACCGTATCCAGGGTCAGCAGGCTGCGGCCCTCGCGCCGGGCCAAACCCTCAAGTTCGACCATCAGAGCGCGGGCGATGCCTTGGCGCCGGAAGTCGGGATGCACCAAGAGCTTCGTCACGTCCGCCCGATGGGGCTGGTTGGGCGGCGTGTCCCGATCGAGCTGAACCGAGCCGGCGATGCGCCCATCTTTCTCCGCCACCAGCAGATGCCGAAGGCCCTGCGCAACGCCAGGACGCACCGATTGGCGCCAGAAGGCCTCGCTGTCGCTCTGGGAGAAGGGCAGCACGAAGTGAACGCCCGCCCCACCGTGGACGCAGGCACGCAGCAGCGCCCCAAGATCCTCGATTCGGGCGTCTATATCCTCGGCTGAGAGGTACGAGAGCGCGGTTCCGTCGGTCGCGGTCATGGCGGCTACGGTCCCTGTCATACGATGAAGAGGAGATAGCGGGCAGCGCTGTCGTCCGGCGTGGCGAAGGCGCTGGGCCCGAGAAGCTGGTAGCGCAGGCAGTCGCCCGGCCGCAGTTGGTAGCTTTGACCATTGACGCTAACGTCCAAGGCACCCTCCAGCAGCGTGAGATGGTGCTCCAGGCCCGGCCGCGGCGGCGCGTCGTAGGTGATCCGCGCGCCCGCATCGAGGCGGCATTCCAGGACCTCGCCGGCCAGGGTTTGCGCCGGAGGGGAGAGGGAGCGTCGCTCGAAGCCGACGCTCGGATCGTGCCAAATCGTCTGTTCGCCCGGGCGGACCAGAGGCGCGAAGTCGTCCTCAACCATGCGCATCAGCCGCGACATAGGGAGACCGTAGGCGGCACAAAGCTTGCCGAGCACGCTGGCCGTCGGGCTGACCTCGCCATTTTCGAGGCGGGAGAGGGTGGCGCGACTGACCGTGCTGAGCTTGGCCAGGCTGTCCAAGGACCAGCCGCGCTCGCTGCGCAGCGCCTTCAGTCGCTGGGCCAGGCGCCGGTCGATCGTGGCCTCGTCGATGAGTGTATCGTTCATATATGGGAAATTCTCTCATATATGATTGCCCGTCAAGCCCAACCTGTTCCCTTGATCGTCGACAAGGCAGACGCTATCTACGCGGCATGGCTAGACGCTTCGCCACGACGACGACCACCACGACGACCTGCCTCGGCGGGCCGTGCGGGATGGTCGTGCGCTAGCACCTCTTACAGACCAGCAAACCAGCACAGCCCCGCCGGGATCGGACGGGGCTTTTCCATGTCTGGACCTTGGCTCCGCTCCGCACTCCCGCCGCGGCCTGAGGAGACAAGACCATGGAAGAGTTGGACCACCGATCGATCGCCAAGCGCCTCGAGCTGTTCCACCAGCAGGACGAGGGCACCGGCGTGGTGTTTTGGCACCCGCGCGGCTTCGCCCTCTACCGGGTGATCGAGGACTACATTCGCGGCCGCATGACAGCGGCCGGCTACCGCGAGGTGCGCAGCCCACAGCTCCTGTCCCGCGCGCTGTGGGAGGACAGCGGGCATTGGCAGAAGTTCTCGGACTCCATGTTCGCCTTCGAGGAGGGCGAACGCTGTCACGCGCTCAAGCCCATGTCCTGCCCGGGGCACATCCAGATCTTCAGGCATGGCACACGCTCCTGGCGGGACCTGCCGCTGCGCTACTTCGAGCTCGGCCTCTGCCACCGCAAGGAACCCTCGGGCGCCCTGCAGGGCCTGATGCGGACCCGCGCTTTCGAGCAGGATGATGCCCACGTTTTCTGCCGGGAGGAGCAGGTCGCAGCGGAGATCGCCCGCTTCTGCGCCATGCAGAAGGAGATCTACGCCGACTTCGGCTTTCCCGAGGTATCGGTCGGCTTCTCCACTCGGCCGGGCCTGCGTGCGGGCTCGGAGGCGCAGTGGGACAAGGCTGAAGCGCTGCTCGAAGAAGCCGCCCGCGCGGCAGGGCTCGACTATCAGGTTTTGCCAGGTGAAGGCGCCTTTTACGGGCCGAAGCTCGAGTTCGCCCTCAAAGACCGGGCCGGCCGCCTGTGGCAGTGCGGCACCGTTCAGCTCGACCTCGTCATGCCCGAGCGTCTCGGCGCCCACTACGCCGATGCCCAGGGCGAGAAGGCGCAGGCCGTCCTGATCCACCACGCGGTGCTCGGCTCGCTGGAGCGCTTCATCGGCATCCTGCTGGAGCACTACGGCGGCCAACTGCCGCTCTGGCTGGCGCCGGATCAGGTGGTGGTGGCAAGCGTCACCGAAGCGCAGGCCGCCTACGCCCGCGAGGTCGCCGAGCGCCTGGAAGAGGCGGGGCTGCGGGTGCTGCTCGATGACGGGCCGAACCGCCTGGGGCGCAAGATCGTCGCCGCGCGCGAGCTTGGCGTGCCGCTCTTTCTCACCGTCGGCAAGCGAGAGGCCACCGACGGCAGTGTGAGCCTGCGCGACCGCTCCGGCGCGCAGTCGACGCTGCCGCTCGACGCGGCGGTTGTCCACATTTGTGCCAAGGCCGGCCGCTAAGCTCAGCGTTCACGCGCTTGCGCGTTGATCGAGAATCGACACGGCAGTTAGTTTTGCATTTAGCTCTGATGTGATTCATCTGTTCCACGTGGCGCTAATTCGCATGAGGTGATTCGATGGACTGTTTCAGGACCTTTGCCCCACTAAAGGCCCTGGCTGTCGTGGGTGTTCTGGCCGCGCTGCTGCTCCGCCCGGCCGTGGCCCTGGAGACCGAGGCACGGGAGGCCATTCTGGTCGATGCCGAGAGCGGGCGCGTGCTGTTCGAGAAGAACGCCGACGAGCTGATGCCGCCGTCCTCCATGACCAAGGTCATGACGCTGTATCTGGTCTTCGAGCGCCTGGCCGACGGCCGCCTGACCAAGGAGGACACGCTGCCGGTCAGCGAGCGCGCCTGGCGCAAGGGCGGCTCGAAGATGTTCGTCGAGGTCGGCGACCGAGTTTCGATCGAGAACCTGCTGCGCGGCATCATCATTCAATCGGGCAACGATGCCTGTATCGTCGTCGCCGAAGGCCTGTCGGGCACGGAAGACGCCTTTGCCCGTGAGATGACCAAGCGCGGCCGGGAGATCGGCCTGACCAGCAGCACCTTCAAGAACTCGACCGGCTGGCCCGACCCCGAGCACCGCATGACGGCGCGGGATCTCAACCTGCTCGCGCTGCGGACCATCCTCGATTTCCCGCAGTACTATCACTACTTCGCGGAGACGAGCTTCACCTGGTCCGACATCACCCAGTCGAACCGTAACCCCTTGCTCTACAAGAACATGGGCGCCGACGGCCTGAAGACCGGGCACACCCAGGAAGCCGGCTATGGCCTGACGGCCTCCGCCATCCGCGATGGCCGGCGCCTCGTCCTGGTGGTCAACGGCCTGCCCAGCGAGCGGGCCCGCTCGGAAGAGTCCGAGCGCCTGCTCGAGTGGGGCTTCCGCGAATTCTCCAACTACGAGCTCTTCTCGGCCGGGGAGGAGGTCGACCGGGCCGAAGTCTGGCTCGGCGCGGAAGAAAGCGTCCCCCTGACGCTCGAGGAGTCGGTTGTGGTCACGCTCTCCCAGCGGGAGCACGACGAAATGACGGTCTCGGTGCACTACGAAGCCCCGGTTCCGGCGCCCATCGCCGAAGGGCAGGAGGTCGCCGTCCTACGCATCGCGGCGCCGGGCATGGAGCCCATGGAGTACCCGCTCTTCGCGGCGGCCGAGGTCGAGAAAGTCGGGCCCTTCGGGCGGATGTTCGAGATCACCAAGCACTTCATCATGAGCGCCTTCTAGCAGTGGCACGGGCCGGCAACACGGAAGCGGCGGCCGAAGAGCCCCGTTCGCCGGCCTTTGCCGAGCAACTCTTCGGCCATGGGCAAGCCTTGGAGGACTTCCGCCAGGCGCTGGCGAGCGGACGCATGCCGCATGCCTGGCTCTTCACCGGCCCCAAAGGCATCGGCAAGGCCACCTTGGCCTATCACTGCGCCCGGGAAGCGCTCGCCGTTCCCGCCGAAGACAGCAGCGAGCCGGCTCTGTTCGGTGCCCCCGAGCCGGCGGCCCCGGCTGAGGACCCGCACCGGCCGGAGGCAGCGCTGTTCCGTCAGGTTGCCTCCGGCGCCCATCCCGACTTCATGCTGCTCGAACGCAGCGCCGACCCCAATGCCAAGGACAAGAAGCTGCGCACGGCCATCGTCATCGGCCAGGTGCGGGCGGCGACCCAGTTCCTGCGGCGGACCAGCAGTGGCTCCCGCTGGAAAGTCCTACTCGTGGACAGTGCGGACGACCTGAACGTCAATGCCGCCAATGCCTTGCTGAAGGTTCTTGAGGAACCGCCCGGGCAAGCCATCGTCCTCTTGGTCAGCCACAGCCCCGGACGCCTGCTGCCCACCATCCGCTCCCGGGTGCGCTCCCGTCCGCTCCGGCCGCTGAGCGAGCCGGACTTCACGGGCGTCCTCGATAGCCTCGACCTTGCGGTCCCCGAGGCGCAACGCAGCCGTCTCTCCCAACTCTGCGAGGGCAGTGCCGGGCGCGCGGCGCAGCTCCTCGGCTCCGACGCCCTGGCGCTGGATGCTCAGGTCGATCAGCTCTGGTCGGCTCTGCCGAACCTGGATCACCGGCTGCTCTACCGCCTGGCGGAGAAGGCCGCGGCGGACCAGAGCGGCAGCCTCTTCAGCTTCGTCGGCGAGGCGCTCTTCACCCGCATGACCGCGGCCATTCGCACCCGCGCCCTGTCGGACAGCGAGCGGGAGGCTGCCTGGCCGCAGGCCTCTATTGCGGAGCTGATGGCCCTGTGGGAGAAAATGCGCGGTCGCTTCTCCGCCGCAAATGCCGTCAACCTGGACCGCAAGCAGACGGTCTTGGCAGTGTTCTTGGAGCTGGCGGCCTTCAGGCCCAAATAACCGGTTTGCGTCGCCGGATGGGCAACCGCCCGAAGAGCGCAAGACAGAGGACATCCCGAGAGTATGCCGAGCGACCAG
>JANQIA010000067.1 GCA_028282405.1 Rhodovibrionaceae bacterium | reverse complement strand
CCCAGATCGCCTGGGGGATCTGCAAACCGCCGGGCGGCATGGCGGCGGCGCGGTCGCGCTCCATCTCGCCGGGCAGCATGACCGCCTCGACGCCATCCTGCGGCGGGCAGGCCTTCACCGAGTCGAGGATGGCCTCGGCCGCGTGGGCGTAGTCGGCCGGGGTCCGCAGCGAGGCGGCGCTCAAGACGAAGAGCATCCAGTTGAAGTCCTTGGGCGGGCCGAGCAGGGCGCCGCCGACCAGCTCGGCGATCAGGCCGAGGCCGGAGCCCTTGGGGCCGGCCGCCGGCAGCAGAGCGCCGCCCTGGTAGAAATCTTCCGGCTGCTGGCTCGGGTGGCCCTCGGCGTCGATGATCCAGCCCGGCGGCAGCGACTCCCCGGTGGTGCGGTGCACGGCGAGCTTGCCCTGGGCCGCCACGGCAGTGGCGAAGTCGACGACGATCGGCCCGTAGCGCCCGCCGGGCATGGCGAAGGCATAGGGGTTGGTGCCCCAGATCGCCTTGGCGCCGCCGTGGGGCGCCACCTGGCGATAGCCGTTCAGGCCGCCACCGCCGCCGAACATGATGGCCATGAAGCCGTGCTCCGCCGCCTGCTCGACATAGCGGCCGACCCTGCCGGTGTGGCCGCAGTTGACCAGGCCGCAGACGGCGACGGTGGAGCCGCGCGCCTTGCGCAGGGCGACCTCGACGGCGCGATCGGCCGCGGGAATGCCGAAGCCGCCGCCGCCGTTGACCTCGCACCAGGCGCCGTCCTCGTGGGGCACGGTGACCCGCGCCTTTGGGTCGATGCTGCCGCTTTCGATCTGCTCGACATAGCGGGGGATGCGCGAGATGCCGTGGGAGGTGACGCCCTTGCGCTCGGAATCGATCAGGTGCTCGGCGATCTGCCGGGCCGTCGCCGCCGGCATGCCGGTGGCCGTCAGAATGGCCTCGCCAAAGCGCGAGAGATCCTCGAGGGGAACCTGGGGCACAGACGTCTCCGCTGCCGAATTTTTGTTTCGCGATATTGCTTTTCGCGTGTGCGCGGCCGAGCCGCGCGGCCGCAGTCTCGCACGAAGGCCCTTTCCGCGGCTAGGGCGATGTTATGGGCACTTCGGTCGGGATGCGCGCTGCGCTGAGACGGAGAGGGCATTGAAAAAGGCCGGCCCCCTTGGGACCGGCCCCATCAAACGCTTGGCTTGGCTGCCTTTACTGCAGCAACCCGATATCCCGCAGCTGACGCGCGTCGAGACCCTTGAGGTCTCTCGCGATCTCAGCCTCCCGGCGGGCGTTGCGGGCTTCCGGACCGAAGCTGGACAGAAAACCGCTGAGCCCATCCGAAGCGCGACGAACGAGGTCGCTCGCGCTCAGGCCGGGAATCGTACGGTCGGCGGTGAAGGCAATGCTAGTCATGGCCTGATGCTCCGGGAGGTGGTTGGGCCGGCGGGTACCTCCTGTCCTCCGCCGGTCGCGTCACAGTATGCGACTTTCAAGCGATCTAAGTCTTAACGGCAGAGGGCGCCAATGTTCCTCCTGCACCGCATGCATGCTGGCTCAACATGGCTGAGGTGGGTTTTTTGTTAAGTAATTCATAGGCTTGTCGCAGATGCGACAGCGCAGGCGCAAAGCCGATAGGGAGCGACCCAGCGTGTCGCTGGCCAACTACCCCTAGTCTTTCGGGTAGACCTTGCGGAAGGGCGTGATGACCACGCTCTCGAACAGTCCGGCCTTGGCATAGGGGTCCTGCTCGGCGAAGGCCTCGGCCGCGGCCCGGTCGGGAAACTCCAGCACCAGAAGGCTGCCGGTCACGGCACTTCCGTCCTCGGTCGGCAGCGGCCCGGCGATCAGGATCTGCGCGGCGTGCGCTGCGAGATGGTCCAGATGGGCGGGGCGGTTGTCGGCGCGGACCCGTTGATGGCCCGGCTTGTCGGTGCAGTAGATGGCGTAGAGCATGGGTTCTCCGTGTTTCTGGTTACTCTTTTTCCGCGCGCAGGGGGCGGCGGAGCAAGCCGTCGATGCAGGCTTCCAGCGCGGCCTCCTTGTTGACCACCGCATCGACCGCCTCCGCGATCGGCATCTCGACGCCGTGGCGGCCGGCCAGGGTGAGCGCCGCGCCGCAGGTGGCGGCGCCCTCGGTGACCGCGCTGCGCGAGTCGAGAACCTCCGCCGCCGTCCGTCCGCCGCCGAGCGCCAGCCCGAAGGAGAAGTTGCGCGAGGCGGCGCTGCCGCAGGTCAGCGCCAGGTCGCCGATGCCGGACAGCCCCATCAGGGTCTCCCGCTCGGCGCCCATGGCGGCGGCGAGGCGGGCCATTTCGGCCAAGCCGCGGGTCAAGAGGGCGGCTTTGGCGTTCTCGCCCAGACCCAAGCCCTCGACGATGCCGCAGGCGATGGCGACCACGTTCTTCAGTGCGCCGCCCAGCTCGACGCCGATCAGATCGCGGGAGAAGTAGGGGCGGAAGCTGCCGCCGCCCAGCGCCTCGCCCAAGGCCAGCGCGGCCTCGCGATGGCTGCTGGCCAGGGTCGCGGCGGCCGGCAGGCCGGCGGCGACCTCGCGGGCGAAGGTGGGCCCGGAGAGGGTGGCGCTGGGCTGCGGCCCGAGCGCCTCGGCCAGCACCTGCTGCGGCAGCAGGCCGCTGTCCAGCTCGATGCCCTTGCAGCAGAGCACGATCAGGCAGTCGCCGGGGAGATGGGGTTTGGCTTGGCCGAGGATGCCGCGCAGATGCTGGGTCGGCACGGCGACCAGCGCCGCCTCGGCCTCGGACAGGGCTTCGCCCAGGTCCAGCGTCGCCGTCAGCCCCCGCGATAGCGATTGGCCGGGGAGATAGAGACCGTTCTCCCGACGCTCCAGGATGTCGGCGACCACCGCGGGATTGCGCGCCCAGAGCCGGGTCCTGCCGCCCTGCCGCACGGCCAGCTCGGCCAGCGCCGTGCCCCAGGCGCCGCCGCCCAAGACCGCGATGCGGTTCATTGCGGGAGCCCTGCAGAACAAGGTGCAAGACCCACAACAGCGCAGCACCACAGAACGTCATCCCGGCCTTGAGCCGGGAACCATTCATCGGCCCGCGCTTGGCGTCGACATGGACCCCGGCTCAAGGCCGGGGTGACATTGAAAGAATGATCGGGGGCCGGGCGGGCGAGCTTTTCGGCGCTCACTTCTAAAGACTCAAGTTAAAAGCGATGGAGATGCGGGTCGCCTGGCCGTGGTAGGGGCGCACCGCGTGGCTCAGCCAGCTCGGGAAGAGCACCATCATGCCGGTCCTGGGCCGCACCGTCTCCGAGGCGCCGACCGATTGCCCCTGGGGCATGGCGAAGGCGAGCTTGGGGGCGTACATGGCCGGCGCCACGCCGCGTGGGTCGTGGGCCTCGAACTCGCCGCCGAGGCTCGGGTCGCCGCCGACACCGCCATCATCGACGTAGTAGACGCCGGACCAGTAGGCGCCGGGGTGGGTGTGGCTCTCGTTGCCGTGGCCGCTGCGGTTGACGTTGGCCCAGGCGTTGTAGCTCCAGTCGACGGTCACCGGCCGGCCGTCGCGGTCGGCGGTGAGCTGCGTGGCGATGCCCTTGGCCCGCTCCATCAGGCGGGCGAAGGCTGGCCCGCCCCAGCTATCCATCTCCCAGTCCGACTGCCAGCCGCCGAGGTTGGAGTGGGCCGTGCTCGGCGTCTCCTGCTCGCGCTTCAGGATGGCGGCCTTCAGCTCCGCATTCAGGCTGGCCGCCTCCGGCAGCTCGGTCACCGCCACGGGGGTGGCGAAGATCTGCATCACCTGTACCCGCTGCTGCAGCTCGGTCATGGCGCGAGTCCCTCCTGCACAGGTCTGTCGGCGCCCGGCGGCGTCAGCTCGTCCAGCGGCCAGCGTGGCCGGGTCCGGGTGTCTAGGGGATCGTCGGCGCCGAGGCGCAGCCGTTCCAAGCCGGCCCAGGCGATCATCGCCGCGTTGTCGGTGCAGAGCTTCGGCGGCGGCACCACCAGGCGGATGCCCTGCTCGGCCGCGAGGGCCTCGAGCCGCTGCCGCAGAGCCTGATTGGCGGCGACACCGCCGGCCACCACCAGCGGGCCCTTGGCGCCGGTCAGCGCCGCGAAGGCCTCGAGCCCATGGCGGCAGCGGTCGGCCAGCACCTCGCCGACGGCGGTCTGAAACGCGGCGGCCAGGTCGGCCTTGTCGCGGTCGCTCAAGGGATAGTCGAGCCCGTCGGCGATCTGGCGCAGCGCCGTCTTGAGGCCGGAGAAGGAGAAGTCGCAGCCCGGCCGCCCCACCATGGGGCGCGGCAGGCGGAAGCGTCCCGGCGTGCCGTCCTGTGCCGCGGCCTCGACCGCCGGGCCGCCGGGATAGCCGAGGTCGAGCAGCTTGGCGGTCTTGTCGAAGGCCTCGCCGATCGCGTCGTCCACCGTGCCGCCGAGCCGGCGGTATTGGCCGACCCCTTCGACGGCGAGCAGTTGGCAGTGGCCGCCGGAGACCAGCAGCAGGAGATAGGGAAAGGGCAGGTCGTCGGTCAGCCGCGGCGTCAGGGCGTGTCCCTCCAGGTGGTTGACCGCGAGGAAGGGCAGGCCCTGCACGGCGGCGATGGCCTTGCCGGTCACAGCACCCACCATCAGGCCGCCGATCAGGCCGGGCCCGCAGGTGGCGGCGACCCCGTCGAGATCGCCGAAGCCGAGGCCTGCCGTTTCCAGCGCCTCGGCGATCAGGCCGTCGAGATGGGTCAGGTGGCTGCGCGCGGCAATCTCCGGCACCACGCCGCCGAAGCGGCGGTGCTCGTCGAACTGGGAGAGCACCAGGTT
>JANQIA010000046.1 GCA_028282405.1 Rhodovibrionaceae bacterium | reverse complement strand
CTTTAAAGCGGGCTGAGAGATCTAGTCATCCGCACAGCGCCACCAATCGGCACAACTATTCTGGGATCAGGTGAGATGCCGGCTTCACTTACGCGTTGGTTCGCCAATATGCGGATCGGCAAACGCATCCTTTTGGGCATGTTTGTCTTGGTGGGCGCCCTGCTGTGGCTGTCGGCAGACCTGTTGCTCGATCGCTATCGCCTGGTAACTCAGATGGAGCGGGTGGGTGCTCTGGCAGAGCTGGCTCCGACCGTCAGCGCCGTGGTCCACGAGTTGCAGCGAGAGCGGGGCCGCTCGGCCGGGTTCCTCAGCTCCGAAGGCCGGGTCTTTGCCGATATCCTCCCGCAACAGCGGGCTGCCTCGGACGGGAAGCGAGCCAAGCTCATTGCCGCTTTTGAAGAGTTCGCATTCTCTAACTACGACGCCACGCTGCAAAGCAGGGCCGATGAAGCCCTCGTCCGGCTCAACGATCTCGACGCCAAGCGCAAAGCGGTCGATGACTTCGGCCTTACCGTTCCGGAGATGGCCAAGTACTACACCGGGACCATCATGTCCTTGCTGGGCATCGTCGAGACCATGCTGCAGGTCAGCGGCGTGGATGAGATCAGCAAGGAAATCAGCGCCTACATCAACCTGCTCCAAGCCAAGGAGCGTGCGGGGCGCGAACGGGCGATGGGCGCAGTCGGCTTCGGGTCGGGCGCCTTTCAGCCGGCGATCTACGACAATCTGGTCAAGCTGATCGCAGCGCAGAACACCTTCCTCGACAGCTTCCGACTCTACGGTCGTCCCCAGGACAAGGAATTTTATGACAAAACCTTGATCGGCGAGCCGGTCGAAGAAGTCGCCCGCATGCGAGAGATTGCCCTGCGATCGCGCGAAAGCGGGGACCTTGAGGGAATCACCGGCCCATACTGGTTCGAGCAGATCACCAACAAGATCAACCTGATGAAGCAGGTCGAGGACTTTGTCGCTCAGGACCTGCAGGAGCTTGCCGCGCACGACATGGCGAAAGCGCGCGACTCGCTCCTCCTGGAAGCTGCAATGGTGCTGCTCTTGCTGACCGCGGCTCTGCTGTCCGCCACGTTCGTCGCTCGCTCCATCACCCGGCCCGTCGCCGAGCTGACCGGCGTCATGCACAGTCTCGCCAATGGCGATAAGGCCGTCAGCGTCACGGGAACCGATCGCGGCGACGAGCTCGGCGACATGGCAAGAGCGGTCGAGGTCTTCAAGGACAATGCGATCCGCATCGAGCGGATGGAGGTCGAGCAAGAGGAACGTAGGGTCCGCGACGCGGAGCAACGCCGCGAGGAGCTGCTGCAGCTTGCCGACGATTTCGAGGGCAACGTCAGCGCGGTCGTCGCAGCCGTGACCGAGTCGGCCGGCGATCTCGAGAGCGCGGCAGAGAGCCTGACCGGCACCGCCCGGCAGAGCTCCCGGCAATCAGCCAAAGTCGCGAGCGCCTCCCAGCAGGCCACCGGCAACGTGCAGGCAGTGGCCAGCGCCACCGAAGAGCTCTCGGCTTCGGTCCGGGAGATCGGGCGGCAGGTCGTCGAGTCCACGAACATCTCGACCAGCGCCGTCGAGGAGGCCGATCGGGTCGGCAATCAGATGCAGGACTTGGCCGAGGCCTCGCAGCGCATCGGCGAGGTGGTGGACCTGATCAACGACATTGCCGAGCAAACCAACCTCTTGGCGCTGAACGCCACCATCGAGGCGGCGCGCGCCGGCGAGGCCGGCAAGGGCTTCGCCGTCGTGGCCTCGGAGGTCAAGAACCTGGCGACCCAGACAGCCAAGGCGACCGGGCAGATTGCCGAGCAGATCACCTCGATGCAAAACGCGACCAACAGCTCGGTCTCGGCCATCGAGGGCGTCGCCGCCACGATCCGGCGCATTAACGAGATCGCCTCGGCCATTTCGGCCGCCGTCGAGGAGCAAAACGCCGCGACGAACGAGATCGGCGCCAACGTTCAAGATGCGGCGCGCGGCACGCAGCAAGTGGACGAGAACATCTCCCTCGTCAGTGACGGTGCCCGGGAAACCGGCACGGCGGCCGAACAGGTCCTATCCGCCGCCAGGGACATGACCCAGCAGTCGGATGCGCTGACCGCGAAGCTGAACGACTTCCTCTCGCAAATCAGGGCGGCTTAGAGCCAGAAGGGCGGTCCAGGCAGGCCCTGACCGCCGAACGGTTCTCGTACGGCGGCATCCCGGCCGATGCGCCCGATGGCATCGGCCAAAGCGTCCCCTTCCGCCAAGCGCGAGAGGTCGAGGTCGTCTGCCCAAGGCAAGGCGGCCCGCCAAGCATCCCAGGCCGAGGTCTCCTGCTTGGCCAGGGCCAGTCGGTCCCGCGCAAGGTTCACGAGAAGCATGGGCGCACCCGTCGCAGCTCCATGGCCGAAGCATACCGCATCGATGCGACCTTCTCGCCAAGCCTGCCAAGCTTGGCCGGCATTGAGAAAAGCGCCCTCGGGGAGCTGTGCCGGGTCGAAGCCGATGCCGAAATGGGCCCGGTGCTCGGCATCGAGCTGGGCGTCGGCCAGGCGCCAACGCCGGCTGCACTCGTCCCAGTACTCGCAGACCCAGTGGTCCTCGAGGCGCCCCGGCGCAAAGTAGTCGGCGAAACCGCAGCGCACCCTGGCCGGCCGGCCCTGCGCGCGCAGGCAGGCGGTCAACAGCAAGGCAAAGTCCCGGCAGGTCGCCGGCGCCCGTTCTTCCGGCCGGCGCGGGGTTCCGAGCGGCGCCGAGTTGCTTTCCATAATGCGGCGCAGCCGTTCGGCGACCGCGAGCGTCTCGCGCGACAGTCCCTCCGCTTGGCAAGGCGACAACCCATAGAGCCGCAGTTCATCGACATGCAGCAGCAAGCCCTGTAGCGCTTCGAGCAAGGCCGGAAGCGCGCCGGGCAGCGCCGAAAGCGCTGCGATTCGTTCGCCGGGATCGCTCATCGGGCCATGCCTCCTGTAGAATGAGCGTTCTTCCGATGCGGCATTGACAGGGCGCAAATACACTTCTCCCATAGTGCGGTTGATATGTTGTGCGGAGCGACTCTCTTGGATCGTTTCGACGCATAGTCTAACGCGCCTCCGTGGGGGAACAGGAGGCATTCCACACAGGGCACCCATGCCCGGCGGCCGTTGAACTTCGGGAAACGGTCCTGCTGAGGTATGGTGCCTATACCACACAGTTTTGGGGGTTTGTTCATGTCGATTGATCTGGAGGGGCTGATTCGCGACCGCGATTCGGAGCGCTTCTCGCTCTTCGAACGGCACCTCAATGCGCAATTGGTCCGCGTTCTGCGCACCATCGGCTTCGATGTCGCCTACGCCCGCGGCGAAGGCCCCTACCTCTTCGACAAGCAGGGCAACAAGTACCTCGATCACCTCAGCGGCTTCGGCGTCTTCGCCCTCGGCCGCAATCATCCGGCCGTGATCGACACCCTGAAGCAGGTCCTGGACGGCCAGATGGCCGGCATGGTGCAGCTCGACGTTTCGCTCTTGGCCGGGCTCTTGGCCGAACGGCTCAACAGCCACATGCCTTGGCTGGAGAAGATGTACTTCTGCAACTCCGGCGCCGAGGCCGTCGAAGCGGCGCTGAAGTTCGCGCGCTACGCCACCGGCCGGCAACGCATCCTCTATTGCAGCCACGGCTATCACGGACTGACCTACGGCGCGCTCTCGGTCACCGCCGACCCGCTCTACCGGGAAGGCTTCGCGCCGCTGCTCGGCGACTGCGCCGAGGTGCCCTTCAACGATTTGCCGGCGCTGGAGCGTGCCCTCGAACAGGACCGGGTCGCCGCCTTCATCGTCGAGCCAATCCAGGGCAAGGGCGTCAACCTGCCGAGCGACGACTACCTGCCGGAGGCGGCCAAGCTGTGCCGCAAGCATGGCACGCTGTTCGTCGCCGACGAGATTCAATCCGGCATGGGGCGAACGGGCCGCTTCCTCGCTTGCGAGCATTGGAACGTCGAGCCCGACATCGTCACCCTGGCCAAGTCCCTCTCCGGCGGTTTCGTCCCGCTCGGCGCCGTCGCTTGCCGCCGACCGATCTTCGACAAGGTCTTCGACCGCATGGACCGGGCCGTCGTGCACGGCTCGACCTTCTCGAAGAACGACATGGCCATGGCGGCCGGCCTGGCTACCCTTTCGGTGATGGAGGAGGAAGGGCTGATCGCCCGCGCCGAGACCATGGGCGCCGAGCTACAGGCCTGTCTGCGCGAGCGTCTCGCGCCGATGGAGCTGATCAAGGAAGTGCGCGGCAAAGGCCTGATGATCGCCATCGAGCTCAACCGCCCCCGCGCCCTCCGGCTCAAGGCGGCCTACACCATGATCGAGCAGGCCCGAAAAGGGCTGTTCTGCCAGCTGTTGCTGATCCCGCTGCTCAAGGAGCACCGCATTCTAGCCCAGGTCGCCGGCAACGAGCTGCCCGTCATCAAGCTGCTGCCGTCGCTGACAATCGGGGAAGAGGACATTCATTGGACGGCAGATGCCTTCGAGGACGTGGTCGGCGACGCCCAGAGCCTCGGCGGCGTTTGGGACCTGGGCCGCACCCTGGTCGGCCACGCCGTCCAGGCCAGCGCCCCGGCCCGCCCCTGATATTGGCTAGAGCGCTCTAGACCCGAAGGATCTTGCCAGGGTTCATGATGTTGTCCGGGTCCAGGGACGTCTTGATGCTGCGCATCAAGGAGACGGCTTCGCCCTGCTCGGCTTGCAGGAAGTCGATCTTGCCATAGCCAATGCCGTGCTCGCCCGTGCAGGTGCCGCCCATGGCCAATGCCCGCATCACCATCCGCTCGTTGTGGGCCTCGGCGCGCGCCAGCTCGCCCGGGTCTTGCGGGTCGACCAAGTAGACGAGATGGAAGTTGCCGTCGCCGACATGCCCCACGATGGGCGCAAGCAGGTTGCTCTCATCGATGTCGCGCCGGGTCTCGACAATGCACTCGGCCAGCCGGGAAATGGGCACGCAGACATCGGTTGCCCAGGCTTCCGAGCCGGGCCGCATGGCCTTGCAGGCGTGATAGGCATCGTGCCGGGCCTGCCACAGGCGGTTGCGATCCTCCTGCTGCGCCGCCCAACGGAAGTCGCCGCCGCCGAACTCGCTGGCCAGCTCCCCGGCCCGCTCGGCCTGCTCACGCGCCCCGGCCTCGGTGCCGTGGAACTCGAAGAAGAGCGTCGGCAACTTGGGGTACTCCAGGCCCGAGTAGCGGTTGATCGCCTCCATCTGCACTTCGTCGAGCAGCTCGATGCGGGCCACGGGAATGCCGCTTTGGATGACCGCGATCACGGTGTTCACCGCACCCTCGAGGCTGTCGAAGGAACAGACGGCGGCGGTGATGGCCTCCGGGACGCCGTAGAGCCGGAGCTGCAGCTCGGTGATCACGCCAAGCGTGCCTTCGGACCCGACGAATAGCCGGGTCAGATCATAGCCGGCCGAGGACTTGCGCGCGCGTCCGCCGGTGCGGATGACACGGCCGTCGGCGGTCACCACAGTGAGGCCGAGCACGTTTTCCCGCATGGTGCCGTAACGCACCGCGTTGGTGCCCGAAGCCCGTGTTGCGGCCATGCCGCCCAGCGAGGCATCCGCACCCGGGTCGATCGGGAAGAACAGGCCGCTGTCGCGGAGGTAGTCGTTCAGCGTTTTGCGCGTCACCCCGGCCTGGACCCGGCAGTCCATATCTTCGCCGTTGACGTCGAGGACCGCGTTCATGCCGCCGAGATCGATGCAGACCCCGCCGTGCAAGGCGGCGATATGGCCCTCCAGGGACGTTCCGGTACCGTAGGGAACGATAGGCGTCTTGTGCCGCGCGCAGATGCGAACGATCTCGGCGACCTCCTCGGTCGAGCTCGGGAAGGCCACAGCATCCGGCGCAGCCCCGGCGTGATAGGTCAAATCCTTGCCATGGTGCTCGCGGACGGCCTGGGCGGTCGACAGTCGCGCCTCCAAAAACGCCGAGAGCTCGGCAATGGCCGGCCCGGCATCCACGCGCCCTTGCACATCACTCGCCAAGCCGCTCATGCCTCTCCAGTCTCCCAGCGTTGCAACTCACTCTTAAGATAGAGGCTTGGCGCCCGGCGGCCAAATCCGGCTAGTGGCCGGGCGGCGGGAGCAACGGCCCTTCGCAGATCTCCGAGGCTTCGGCGGAAACGCGATTGATGGCGGCCATGGCCTTGTGGAACCGCTCCGGGTCGAGGCGAAAGCGATGAATGATGCTGAGGAACAGATCCATGTCCGCGTCCAGCATCTGCATCTCCGCCGCCATGAAGGCCAGGATAGCCAGCTCTTCGCCATCAAGATGATGCACAGCGTAGTCGACGCCGCAGGCGCAGCTTTCCTCGCTGTTGCCCGGTGCGGCGAGGCAAAGCGACATCAACTCGGCCTGGCTGCTGGGGGGCGGCCGGGTCTCGTCGTAGCCGTCAATCCAGTCCGCTGCCGCCGCGGCCGGCATGGCGATCGCCAGGCCAAGGGCGGCACAGAACAATCGCTTGCCCCGGTCTCGACAGACGCGGCCAAGGTGAACGCACAAGCAAGTGAGAAGCGCTTCCATTTCCGCAAGACTGACGCATATGCAATAGAAGAGCCTTAACCAAATGGGATGACGCTCCCGCAAGAGGCCGCAGAGAAGAGGACGAGCCATGACCGCAGCGAAGAAGACGTTCGACCTGGGCCATCTTACGCCCGATCAATACCGGGTAACCCAACAGGAAGGCACGGAGCGAGCTTTTTCAGGGGACTACTGGAACACCAAGGCACCCGGCACCTATGCCTGCGTCGTCTGCGGCACACCGCTCTTCGATTCCAAGCACAAGTTCGATTCCGGCACAGGTTGGCCCTCCTTCTGGCAGGCCGTCCAGGAAGACGCCGTCGGGATCAAAGAAGACCGCAAGCTTTTCATGCGGCGCACGGAGGTGCACTGCGCGACCTGCGGCGCGCATCAGGGGCACGTCTTTCCCGACGGCCCCCATCCGACCGGCCTGCGCTACTGCATTAACTCTGCAGCCCTCCGGTTCGACCCGCGCGAGCCGGGCGACAGCGACGAGAGCAATTGAAAACCGAGGGTTATTGAAAATCGAGTCGGGCGCGATCATCTAGCGACAGTGCCTTAGGTCCGGGTCGGGATCGGTCAGCAAAGTCCACTGTACAGAGAGCCGCAGCGACAGCGATGGCGGCGTCAAGACGCTGTACGCTGCGCTAAAACAACGAACAGGTCTCAGTGGTTATCTCCAGCCTCTTCGTCTTTGCCGGGCTCGCCCTTCTTATCATCGGCGGAGAAGTCTTGCTGCGCGGTGCCGTGGGCATGGCGCGCTCTCTCGGTATCTCCCCTCTGATCATCGGCCTGACGATCGTTGCCGCCGTCACCTCGATGCCGGAGCTGGTGGTGACCGTCATTGCCGGGTTGGAGGACCGCCCGGAACTCGGCCTCGGCAACATCATCGGCTCCAACATCGCCAACATACTCCTGATCTGCGGCGTGGCCGCGGCGATCTCGCCGTTCCGTCCACCGGCGAACTGCGTGCGCCGCGATGGCATGGCCCTCATCGTTGCGACCGCCGTGTTCATCGTGGTCGGCGCCGGCACCATGGGCATAGTCTTCTGGCCCCAGGGCGCCGTCTTCCTGGTGCTGCTCGTGCTCTACATCTACGGCCGCTACATGGTGGAGCTGCGGCAAGGCGAGGGAGCTATCGGCGCGGAAGCGGAGGAAGCCCTGGAGCAGGCGCCGAAAAGCACGGCTCTCTGCCTCGGCCTCGTCGTGCTGGGTTCCGCGGCCTTGGTCGGCGGCTCCGAGCTGCTGATCCAGGGAGCTGTCGACATTGCCCAGGCTGCCGGTCTCTCCGACGCGGTGATCGGCATCACCCTGGTCGCCTTCGGCACCTCCCTTCCCGAGCTCGCAACCGCCATTATCGCCGCCCGCCGAAACCACGCCGACGTCGCCCTCGGCAACATCCTCGGCTCCAATATCTTCAACCTCATGGGCATCGGCGGAGCCCTGGCGCTGACCGCGCCTTATGCCATGACGGGGCGCCTGCTGTATTTCGACGGCGTCGTCATGGCGGCGGCGACATTGGCCTTGCTGGCGGCAATGGCACTGGGCAAGCGGGTCAACCGCGGCATCGGCGTGATTTTCCTGATCTGCTACGCAGCCTATATCACTGCCCAGTTCATGCTGCAGAACGGCGCATCCTAGCGAGCAGGCCCAACATGACGGCTCTTCCGCATCGCTGCGACTATCCGCGTTGCGCCCTGATCACCGGGGCTGCGCGCCGGATCGGTCGGGCCTTGGCGCTGGCGCTGGCGGAAGACGGCTACGACATTGCCATCCACTACCGCAGCGCTGCCGGCGACGCCGAGAGCCTGGCCGAAGAGATCGGCGGACTTGGGCGCCGCAGCACCCTGCTCGCGGCCGATCTGGCGAAGGAGGCGGAGGTCGAGGGACTGATCGCGCGCGCCACCGATGCCTTGGGGCCGGTCGGCGTCTTGATCAACAACGCCTCGACCTTCGAGATGGACAGGGTGGAAGACGCGACGCGGGAAAGCTGGGACCGGCACTTGGAGCCCAACCTTCGCGCACCCTTTCTGCTGACCCAGCGCTTCGCCGCGGCTCTTCCGGAAGACCGCCAAGGCGCCGTCATCAATCTGCTCGATCAGCGGGTCTGGAGCCTGACGCCCTACTTCGTGAGCTACACGGTCTCCAAGTCCGCGCTTTGGGCGCTGACCCGCAGCTTGGCGCTGGCGCTGGCTCCGCGCGTTCGGGTCAATGCGATCGGTCCGGGGCCGACCTTGCCGAGTCCGCGCCAAAGCGAAGCGCACTTCGCGCAACAGGTCGCAGGCGTGCCGCTGAAGTGCGGACCGAGCCTGGACGAGGTCGCCCGGACGGCGCGCTTCATTCTCTCGGCGTCGTCCATGACCGGGCAGATGATCGCGCTGGACGGCGGACAGCATCTCGGATGGCGTCATAACGGAGATAGCGACCCCGCCGTCGAGTGAATGGCGTTGCGACTCACCGGCCATTTCCAGACAAGATCTTGACAGTCGAAATTAACGCGCCGCCGCCCGGCAAAAGACGCCAAGTGCCGAGTGGTCTCTTTATTTGTGTCGCTTCTGTTAAGCGCTTGTTTACTATAAACTTTGGCCATGTGACGGCGCGGTTTGTACACAGTGCCGACCGCATCACCAGTAACCCGGTCTCAGCCGCGAGCCAGACAGCAGTTTGACAGTTTCTTGAATGAAAGAGAGAAAGTTATCTATTAAAATCAATCGCTTACAATTTTGCCTAAAAAATAGGCAAAGCGAAGGCACAGTAGGGTTTCTCTGCGGTAAGACCAGTGCAGAAGAACTTGGCCACAGCTTTATCCACAGGATCCGTGGACAAGCCACAGTACGAGGCGCGGGAGCACACGACCACCCTTGGCTTCATCCTTCACGCAATCAGTGCGACAGCGAACAAAGCGCGAAAAACGATCTCTCTGGAGCGCCTCGCGAGACACTTAGGACGCAATCAGTGCGATGGCGAACAAAGCAAGAAACTGCTCCCGATGACACAACGGCGAATGTACTGGACAGGCGATCGATCGGCCGCGTTCTTTTTTGGGTCGATGCAGGTGGGCTTCCCAGCGGTGTTGACCCACCATCATAGCCGGGCCAGAGACCGGTAAGGACCACAGAGGCAAGAGACATGGCGCGCCAGAAGGGGCGACAGCGCAAGAAGGACCCGACCGCCGGCGGCAAGCGCGCCGTCGCCGTGCTCGGCGACGATGCCTGGACGCCCGTCGGTCCGCTGGCGCCGCTCGGCCTCTCCGAGGATGGCGTAGCCTTTGTCCCGGCAGGGTCGCCGACGCAGGACAGCTCGGACGAGGGGGCAGAGGAAAACGATACCGAAGCCTCGCCAAGCGGCCTGGCCGCCGGTCTGGAGGTGCTCAAGGAAGGTGTGCGCACCCTGCCGCAGAACCCGGGCGTCTATCGTATGCTCGATCGCAAGGGCGATGCGCTCTACGTCGGCAAGGCCAGCAATCTGAAGCGGCGCGTCACCTCCTACACG
Organism: Rhodovibrionaceae bacterium; assembly: GCA_028282405.1. Lineage (GTDB taxonomy): Bacteria > Pseudomonadota > Alphaproteobacteria > Kiloniellales > DSM-21159 > JANQMX01. Next base: position 14,024 of record JANQIA010000046.1, on the reverse strand, counting down.
CAGCTCGGCAAGCTGCCGCGGCGGCTGCAGCGCATGGTGGCAGAGACAGTCAGCCTGGAGGTGGTCACCACCCACACGGAAGTCGAAGCGCTGCTGCTCGAGAGCAATCTCATCAAGCGGTTGATGCCGCGCTACAACGTTCTGCTGCGCGACGACAAGTCCTTCCCCTACATCCTCATCACCGACGACCACAGCTTCCCGCAGATCGCCAAGCACCGGGGCGCCCACGATCAGCCGGGCGCCTACTACGGCCCCTTCGCCTCGGCCGGCGCGGTCAATCGCACGGTGACGGCGCTGGAGAAGGCCTTCCTGCTGCGCTCCTGCTCCGACCACGTCTTCGCCAGCCGCACCCGCCCCTGCCTGATGCACCAGATCAAGCGCTGCAGCGCGCCCTGCGTCGACCGCATCTCGCAGGAGGCCTATGGGGAGCTGGTGGAAGAGGCCAAGGCCTTCCTGACCGGACACTCGCGGGATATCCAGTCCAGCCTGGCCGAGGAAATGCAGGGGGCCGCCGAACGGCTCGATTTCGAGGCGGCGGCTCGCTATCGCGACCGCCTGAGGGCCTTGGCCCACGTGCAGTCCCATCAGGACATCAACGTGGAAGGCATCGACGATGCCGACGTGCTGGTCGCGGCGCGCGAAGGCGGCCAGACCTGCGTCCAGGTCTTCTTCTTCCGCGCCGGACGCAATTTCGGCAATCGCGCCTACTTCCCGCAGCACGACAAGCAGCTCGAGACCGAGGATGTGCTGGCTGCCTTCGTGGCCCAGTTCTACGACAACAAGCCGGTGCCCAAGCTCGTGCTGCTCAGCCACGCCCTCAAGGAGCAAGACCTGATCGGCGAGGCCCTGAGCCATGCTGCGCAGAGGCGCATCGAGCTGCTGGTTCCCAAGCGCGGCGACAAGCGCAAGATCATCGAAGCGGCGCTCAGCAACGCCCGCGAGGCTCTGGCCCGGCGCCTCGCCGAAAGCTCCGCGCAGCGACGCCTGCTCGCCGGTCTCGCCGACTGCCTGGGCCTCGAGCAGGCCCCGGAGCGCGTGGAGGTCTACGACAACAGCCACATCCAGGGCAGCAACCCCTACGGTGCCATGATCGTCGCCGGTGCTGAGGGCTTCCGGAAGTCCGCCTACCGCAAGTTTGCCATCCGCGGGGATGCCGCTAAGCCCGACCAAAAGGGCGCGGAGGACGAGCCCCGCTTCGGCGGCGACGACTATGGGATGATGCGGGAGGTCATCCGCCGCCGCTTCTCGCGCGCCATGAAGGAAGACCCGGAGCGCAGCAGCGGCAATTGGCCCGATCTGGTGCTGCTGGACGGCGGGCGCGGGCAGTTGAGCGCGGCGCTGGAGGTCCTGGCGGACCTGGGACTGGAAGACGTCGCCATCGCCGCGGTGGCCAAGGGGCCGGAGCGCGATGCCGGCCGGGAGCGCATCTTCCTGCCCGGACAGGCGCCCATCCTGCTCGAGCCCAAGGACCCGGTGCTCTATTTCATTCAGCGTCTGCGCGACGAGGCCCATCGCTTCGCCATCGGCACCCATCGCAGCGGTCGCGCCAAGGCGCAGCTCTCATCGGCGCTGGACGAGGTGCCCGGCGTCGGCAGCAAGCGTAAGCGGGCCCTGCTGCTGCATTTCGGCTCGGCCAAGGCCGTCCGACAGGCGGGTCTCGCCGATCTGGAAGCCGTCGAGGGCATCAGCAAAGGCGTGGCGAAGAAGGTCTATGACTTCTTCCATGGTGGTCCCTGACCGGTTCACGCACGTTTTACGCGATCGATCAACCGAGACTGGGGTATTTTCGCAACAGTTTCGGCCGTTTGACGGGAATGTAATTCGCCTGGCAAAGCAACTGTGATTATATGGTGAGCAGGTGCTAGGGGCTCGGCAAATTGCCCGGTTCCGGGCGCAGTAAGGTCCGATTTTAACCGTCGAATAGGCGAATTGGCTTAGGGTGACGCCGGCCCGATAGGGTGGTCAGCGTGGGAGATCTCTAGAAGGAATGATGCGGTACTTCTCCATACAAGGGCTGTACCGGCAGCTGTTGCGCCACGTGCGCCGCAATCCCTTGGACGAGGGGAAGTTCGCACGGTCCATGGCGCTCGGCCTCTTCATCGGCTGTTCTCCCACCGTCGGACTGCAGATGGTCATTTCGATTGCGGTCTGCATTCTGCTCAACCGCCTGATCGCGTTGAAGTTCGATGCGGCGATCACGATTTTCGCGACCTTGATCGTCAACCCGGTGACCATGGTGCCGGTCTATTCGCTCTACCTCTCGATCGGCTGCCTGTTCGTGTCCTGCGGGGGCGTGACCGAGATCACCAGCTCCGAGGGCCTGCTCGAGATTATCTCAAGCGGCGGCGTGGTCTATCTCGCCATCATCCTCGGCAGCATTCCCTTCATGATCGTCTTGACGATCGTCGGCTATTTCCTCAGCCGGCGGCTGTTCGCCTATGTGGCAGAGCGCCTGAAGAAGAAGTTCGCCAACTTCAAGAAGCCGCGCCTGCCGAAGCTGCGCCGCAAGCAGACCCAGAGCTGACTCTTCTACGGACCGGGTTTGCCGGCCGAGGGCGGCTTACGTATAGAGCAGCGGAGCCCCTAGCCGCCCTTTGCGCTCAACCATGACCTCGCTGCCCAATCTTCTGACCCTCGCCCGCATCGCCGTCATTCCCGCGATCGTCGCGCTGCTCTATGTCGGGACCGACACGGCGCGCTGGGCCGCGCTCCTACTGTTCATGGCGGCCTGCGCGACCGACTACCTCGACGGTTATCTCGCCCGCAGCCGCGGCGAGGTCTCCGCCCTCGGCCGCTTTCTCGACCCGATCGCCGACAAGCTGCTGGTGGTCGCCGTCATCGTCATCCTGACGGCCCAAGGCTGGCTCGGCATTGTTGGCGTCTTGGCGGGGCTGGCCATCATCTGCCGCGAGATCTTGGTCTCCGGGCTGCGGGAATATCTCGCCGAGTTTCAGGTGGTCGTGCATGTCAGCCGGCTCGCTAAGTGGAAGACGGCGGTGCAAATGCTGGCGCTCGCCGTGCTGATTCTCGGCCAAGCCGGCCCCGCAGCCTTGCATCTGGCGGAGCTGGGCGAAGCGCTGTTGGTTGTCGCCGCTCTGCTGACCCTCGTCACCGGCTACCAATACCTGCGCGAGGGCATACGGCACATGACGTCCCCGGCGAGCGGCAACGGTTGACTTCGGCCGTGGGGCTCCCCTCTTCTTAGTCGATGGAGACGCAAGGACAAATGCGCGTGCTGGGACTGGCCGGATGGAGCGGCAGCGGCAAGACCACCCTGGTCTGCAAGCTGCTTCCCGCCTTGGTGCGACGGGGCCTGCGCGTTTCGACCATGAAGCACGCCCATCACAGCTTCGATGTCGACAAGCCGGGCAAGGACTCCTACGAGCATCGCGCGGCCGGCGCCACCGAGGTGATGATCAGCTCGGCGAACCGCTGGGCCTTGATGCACGAGAATCGCGAAGCCCCGGAAGCCGACGTGGCGATGCTCAAAGCCCATATGACGCCCGTCGATCTCTTGATCATCGAGGGCTTCAAGCAGGAGAGCCACGAGAAGATCGAGGTGCACCGGCCGAGCCTCGGTCATCCTCTGCTCGCCGCCCGCGACCCGCAGATCGTCGCCATCGCCAGCGATGGACCGGTGCCGGACGCAGCCTCCTTGAACGGCGGCCTGCCCGTGATCGATCTCAACGACGTCGAGGCGCTGGCGGACTTCGTGATCGCGCACTGCGGCCTGCAAGCGGCGACGGACGCGGCCTGATGGCGCAGCTCAGCGACGACTGCTTCGCCCACGGCGGACGCCTCATGTCGCGTGACGAGGCCCTTGCCTTGCTGGCCGAACGCCTGACCCGGGTCACCGACGACCAGCGGCTGCCGCTGGCCGACTGCCTGGGGCATATCCTGAGCGAGGAGATCGTCTCCCCCATCGCCGTGCCGCGGCACGACAACTCCGCGGTCGACGGCTACGCCGTCTACTTCGACGATCTCGACCCGGAGCAGGACACGCGCCTGCCGATCGCCGGCCGCGCGGCCGCTGGCCATCCCTTGGACGGCCCGGCCCAGCGCGGGCAAGCCATTCGCATTTTCACCGGCGCCCTCATGCCCCAAGGCCCCGACACGGTGATGATGCAGGAAGACTGCCGCGTGGACGGAGAGCACGTGATTATCCAGCCGGGCATCAAGCGCGGCGCCAATCGGCGGCTCGCCGGCGAGGACATCGCCGAAGGCAGCACGGTGCTGCATGCCGGCCGCCGCCTGCGACCGCAGGATATCGGCCAGGCCGCGGCGGTGGGACGCACCGCGCTGACGGTGTCGAAAGCGCTGCGCGTGGCGCTCTTCTCCACCGGCGACGAGCTGCGCGAGCCGGGGAGCGCCCTGGACGACGGCAGCATCTACGACTCCAACCGATTTACCCTCGGCGCCCTGCTGCGCGCGGCCGGCTGCGCGGTCAGCGACCTCGGCATCCTGCGCGACCGGCGCGCGGTGCTGGAGAAGGCCCTGGGCGAAGCCGCCGAGACCCATGACCTGATCGTCACGTCCGGTGGGATCTCGGTCGGCGAGGAAGACCACGTCAAGCAGGCGGTCGAGGCCCACGGCCGGCTGCATGCCTGGCGCCTGGCGATCAAGCCCGGCCGGCCCATTGCGCTCGGTCAGGTCGGTGGCGTTCCCTTCGTCGGCTTGCCCGGCAATCCGGCGGCCGTCGTCGTGACCTTTCTCAACATCGTGCGCCCCTTGGTGCTGCGCCTGATGGGTGGGAGCGAGCTGTCGCCGCACTACTTCCAGGTCACCGCCGGCTTCTCCCACAAGAAGAAGAAAAACCGCCGCGAGTGGGTGCGCGCGCGGCTGGAACCGACCGGCGACGGCACCTGGCTGGCGCAGAAGTTCCCCCGCGAGGGCGCCGGCATCCTCTCCTCCCTCGTCGAGTCCGACGGCCTGATCGAGCTGCCCGAGGACATGACGCTTCTCGAGCCCGGCCGCAAGGTCAGCTTTCTGCCCTTCAGCGAGGTCTTGTCATGAAGCTCGTCTACTTTGCCTGGCTCAAGACCAAGATCGGCCACGCCGAGGAGGAGGTCGCCCCGCCGGCGGAGGTCGCAACCGTGGCAGCGCTGATGGACTGGCTTTCGACACGCGGCGAGGGCTATGCCGAGGCCCTGGCGGACCGGGCGGCCATCCGGGTCGCCGTCAATCAGGAGTACGCAAAGCCCGGCGATCGGGTGAAGCCCGGCGACGAGGTTGCCTTCTTCCCCCCGGTGACGGGAGGATAGGCGGGAAGCGGCCAAGAGGGCGGCCAAAGGAGCAAGAGACCATGATCAGGGTGCAACGCGAAGACTTCGATCTCGGCGCCGAGCTCGCAGCGCTGACCCGCGACCGCCACGACATCGGCGGGCTCTGCTCTTTCGTCGGGCTGGTCCGCGACATGGCGCCGATCGATGGAGAGGCCACCGGCATCTCGGCCATGACCCTGGAGCACTATCCCGGCATGACCGAGAAGATGCTGGCCCGCATCGAAGCGGAGGCGCAGGAGCGTTGGCCCCTCAGCGCCTCGCTGATCATTCACCGCTACGGGCGCATGGAGCCCGGCGAGCAGATCGTCCTAGTAGCCGCCGCCAGCGCCCACCGCGAAGCGGCCTTCGAGGCCTGCCATTTCCTGATCGACTGGCTGAAGACCAAGGCGCCCTTCTGGAAGGTGGAGTCGACCGAGGACGGCCGCGAAGCCTGGGTCGCCGCGCGTGACAGCGACGGCGACGCGGCCGCGCGCTGGCAGCGCCGCGACGAAGCCGCCGAGTAGCGCGGCGAGACAAGGCATGTCGCTCTATCGCAAAGGCACGGACTTCCAACGCCTCGACGAGGACAGCTTAGCCGCCTGGCGCGAGATTCCGGCTGCGGTCGCCTCGGACTGCATGAACCGGGCACAGGCCATGTCCGCAGCCATGAAGCCGCTCGCGCCCGGCATGCGGCTCTGCGCCCAGGCCCGCACCGTCGCCTGCATGGTGGGCGACAACGGCCCGATCCATGCCGCCGTGCGGCTGATCGAGCCGGAGCGCGGCGAAGCCTTGGTCATTGCAGCCGGCGGCTACCAAGACGCCGCCATCTGGGGCGGGCTGCTGACGCAGGCTGCCATGGCCCGCGGCATCGCGGGGGTCGTCGTTGACGGCGCGGTGCGGGACGCGGCCGAAATTCGCGAGCTTGGCTTTCCCTGCTTCGCCTCCGCCATCGTGCCGGCCGGGCCTCACAAGGGCTTCGGCGGCACCATCGACGGCACCGTGTCCTGCGCTGGTTGCGTGCTGCGGCCGGGTGACCTGGTCCTCGGCGACGACGACGGCGTTGCCGTCGTCCCGCTCGAGCGGCAGGCCGAGGTGCTCGCTGCCGCGCGTCGGAAGATCGCCCAGGAGGAGGATGCGCTCCGCCGTCTCACCGCGGGCGAGAGCCTGGCCGATCAGTTCGGGATACCCGAACCGACCTCAGTCGACAGCTAGCGCCCGCCCCGCCTAAAGGTCTGCTAAGCAGCCACGACCTCGGCTTCCGGCACAGCCGCCGTACGGCGATTGACCAGATTGTCGTAGGCCTGCATCAGCTTGAAGGAGATCTCGCCGGGCGTGAAGTGGTAGTCGCCGATCTGGCTCACCGGGGTCACCTCGACGGCCGTGCCGGTGAGGAACACCTCCTGCGTCCGGGCCAGTTCTTCCGGCATGATCGCCCGCTCGATCACCTCGTAGCCCTGCTCCTTTGCGAGCTTGATCACCGTGCGGCGGGTGATGCCGTCAAGGAAGCAGTCCGGCGTCGGCGTGTGAATCCGGCCGTCCTGCACCAGGAACACGTTGGCGCCCGTCGCCTCTGCGATCTGCCCCCGCCAGTCGAGCATGAGGGCATCGCTGTAGCCCTCGGCCTCCGCCGCATGCTTGGAGAGCGTGCAGATCATATAGAGCCCGGCCGCTTTGGACTTGCAGGGCGCCGTCGCCGGATCGGGCCGGCGGTACTTGCCCCACATCATGCGGATGCCCTTCATCCGCTCTTCCGGCGGGAAGTAGGCCGGCCACTCCCAGGCGGCCACGGCCAGGTGGATGGCGGTTTTCTGCGCAGAGACTCCCATCATCTCACTGCCACGCCAGGCGATCGGGCGGATGTACCCATCGACGATGCCGTTCTCCGCCAGGACCTGCGCTTTCGCGCGATCGATCTCCTCGACCGAATAGGGGATCGTGAAGTCCATCAGCTTGGCGGACTCGTGCAGACGCTGCGAATGTTCCGTCGAGTGGAAGATCTCGCCGCCATAGGCCCGTTCGCCTTCGAACACGGCACTGGCATAGTGGAGGCCATGGCTGACCACGTGGAGCTTGGCCTCACGCCAAGGCACCAATTCTCCGTCGAACCAGATCACCCCATCACGATCGTCGAAAGGAAGCATGGATGTCTCTTTCCCTTAGCCCTATAAGCGTTGCTTCAAACTATCCGTCGGGCTGAACCGGGCTGTTCGCGACCGCCCTTTTTGTCTCCAAGACAGTTTGGAAATATCTTTCGCGGTCGCATCCAACCTGGACAGTTTCTGTCCCGATCTACGGAGCCTATGTAACAAGCTTATCCAAATATGTCAACATGGCTGACGTAAAATCTACAGTGAACCCGCTTTTTTTGCGCGAGAACGAGCTGCGCCAGGGCATCGAACTGCTGTTCTTCGCCTATCGCGACTTCACCGGAGAGCCGGACCGCATTCTGGCCCGCTACAAATTCGGCCGCGCCCATCACCGCATCATCTACTTCGTCGGACGCGATCCCGGCATGTCGGTCAGCGAGCTGCTCGCCATCCTGCGTATCACCAAGCAGTCCCTCTCCCGGGTACTGAGCCAGCTGATCAGCGAGGGCTTTGTCGAGCAGCGGCGGGGCGAGACCGACCGGCGCCAGCGCCTGCTCTACCTGACGGCCAAGGGCGAAGGGCTCGAACGGGAGCTGAGCGAGCGCCAGCGCGCGCGCATGGCCGGTGCCTACCGCGCCGCCGGCGCAGAGGCCGTCGAGGGCTTTCGGACCGTGCTTCTCGGCCTGATCGACCCGGAGGATCGCGCCCGCTTCGACCCGGAGGGCAGCGGCCGGCCCCGGCGGCCATGAGCCGCGCTGGGCCTGTTTTTCCGTCCGGCGACCAGCGGCTATAGTCCTGCCGACATGGAAGAAGCTTCCCATATCCTGGTCGTCGACGACGACAAGAAGCTGCGCGATGTGCTGCGCCGTTTCCTATTGGGCCAGGGCTTCCGCGTCACCGTTGCCTCAGATGCGGCCGATGCGCGCCGCAAGCTCGCCGCACTCGAGTTCGATCTGGTTCTGCTCGACATCATGATGCCGGGAGAATCGGGCCTGGAACTGACCCGCGCCCTGAGGCAGACCCGCGACGTGCCGATCTTCCTGCTGACCGCAGTCGACGAGCTTGACAGCCGCCTGCAGGGTTTCGGCTACGGCGCCGACGACTATCTGGCCAAGCCCTTCGAGCCGCAGGAGCTCGTGGTCCGCATTCGCGCCATCCTGCGGCGCAGCCGCCGACCCGATGAGCCGCCGGCCAAGGAGGTGCGCTTCGGCCGGTTCCAGTTCGACGTCGAACGGGGCGAGCTGCGTGACGGCAGCGGGCTGGTGCGCCTGACCCCCGCCGAGGTGAGCTATCTGCGCCTGCTCTCCCGGCGCCTGGGACAACCGGTCAGCCGGGAGGAGTTCCTGGAGGACGAAGCGAGCGAGACCAACCTGCGTGCCGTGGACGTGCAAATCACGCGACTGCGGCGCAAGATCGAGGAAGATCCGCGCTATCCGCGCTATCTTCAGACCGTGCGCGGGGTGGGCTATACCTTGATGGCGGACTAGGCCCGACTAACATCGGGAGTTGAGCGCAGCAAAAGGACCGGCCTTTTGGCGATTACATCAGACGACGCGGCGCAACCAGCCCTGCATGGCCGGGAGGCCACAAGCGGCAGCGAGGCCATCCGCACCCTCAGCGATGCGGCCAGGCCGTGGTACAAGCGCTTCATCCCCAAGAGCTTGCGTACGCAGGCAACGCTCCTGATCGTCGTGCCCGTCCTGATCCTGCAGGTCATCACCACCTGGCTGTTCTACGACCGCCACTACGAAACGGTCACCAAACGACTGGCCCAGGCGGTCGCCGGCGAAGTTGCCGCCCTGGTCGAGATCATGGAGCGGCGGCCGCCGGAAGCCGACAATTGGGAGATCTTCGACTGGGCGCGACGCCGCCTGGAGATCTACCCGCGCCTGGAACCCGGCGGAACCATCGGCCAGCCTCCCGACTTCTTCTTCCGGAACGTGGTGCAGGAGAAGCTGGAGCTCGCCCTGTCGCGCCGACTTGAGTATCCCTTCACCGTCGATACCCGGGAGCGCGACGAGCTTTCGGTGGTCCAGGTGCAGTTGCCCGAAGGCGTGCTCCACGTCCAGGTCCGGCACAAGCGGCTGTTCAGCTCCAACACCTATTTCTTCATCGCCTGGATGCTGGTCAGCGCCGGCGCCCTGGTGCTGATCGCCCAGTTCATCATGAGTCGCCAGGTGCGAACCCTGCGGCGCTTCGCCCGGGTCGCCGACCGCTTCGGCAAGGGACAAGACGTTGCCGACTTCAAGCCGGTCGGCCCGACGGAGGTCAAGCAGGTGGCCCGTGCCTTCCTGCGCATGCGGGAGCGGATCGCCCGGCAGGTCCAGCAGCGCACCACGCTCTTGGCCGGCGTCAGTCACGATCTTCGCACGCCGCTGACCCGCATGCGCCTGGAGCTTGAGCTGATGGGCAGCAGTCCGGAAACGGACGCGCTCAAGAGCGACGTCGCCCAGATGCAGCGCATGATCGAGGGCTATCTCGCCTTTGCCCGCGGCGAGGGCAGCGAGGACTCGACCGAGTGCGATGTCGCAGAGCTGTTGCGCGAGGTCGTGCGCAATGCGCGCAACGAGAAAGTCCAACTGTCGCTGCCGACCAAGGGCTCCTTCGAGTTGGTCGTGCGACGGGGCGCCTTGTCTCGATGCCTCTCAAACCTGATCGACAATGCGGCCCGCCATGGCCAGCACGTAGAGGTCTCGGCCGTCTCCTACCGCAAGGGCATCGAGATCATGATCGATGACGATGGGCCGGGCTTGCCGGCCGAGCTGCGCGAGGACGCCTTCAAGCCCTTCGTCAGCTTTCGCCGCCAAGAGACCAACGGCGCCGCAGCGCGGGACGATGCCGAGGCGGCGACGGCGCAGGAGGAAGTGGTGGGCCTCGGCCTCAGCATCGCGCGAGACATCGCCATCAGCCATGGCGGTCAGCTCGAGCTGCTCGACTCGCCCCTCGGCGGCCTGCGCGCCCGCCTGTGGCTGCCGAGCTAGGGCACTCTCGTCCCTTGACCGAATGAGATTGCGGAGCGGTCAGTAGAGCCGGCCGCCGTTCGGTACGGGACGATCGGGCCCGATCATGACCACCTCGCCCTTCGCGTCCGGGAAGCCAAGCACCAGGATCTCGCTCATGAACTTGCCGATCTGCTTCGGCGGGAAGTTCACCACTGCCGCCACCTGCCGGCCGAGAATCTCGTGCGATGTGTAGTGCGCCGTGATTTGCGCCGAGGTTTTCTTAACCCCGATGTCGGGTCCGAAATCGACCCAGAGTTTGATGGCCGGCCGGCGCGCTTCGGGAAAAGACTCGGTCGCGACGATCGTGCCGACCCGGACATCGACCTTCAGGAAATCATCAAAGGAAATGCTGTTCTGGCCTTCGGCCTCATGACTCATTGCTTGGCTCCTCCCGCGATCGAGCGCGCACCTTTCCGTCAAGCTGCCATAGCCCAAGCGGAATCGAAAAGGGAGCCGCCGACGGCGGCTCCCCTAGCAAGGAAGCTTGAGAAGCTTGACTTGTTTAGCGCTGGGCGGTCTGCAGGAGGCCGCGCAGCTCGTCGAAAGCCTCGGTCACGCGCTTGTTGAGCAGCTCGGCCGCTTCGCTGTTCGACTTGACGCTCAGCTCGGCCAGCTCACGCATGTTGGCAACGGAGGCCTCGTAGGCATCCTTCGCCGCATCGGCTTGGCGGCTCAGGCGATCCTCGACATCACCCGGCTTGGCCATCTCCTGCACCACGCGGCTGCAGTCCTCGAAGGACTTGCGCATGATCTCGGCTTGGCGCTGGGCCACGGCCTGAACGCCTTCGTAGCAGATCTGATTGGCTTGGGTCAGAACCTCGATGTTGCGGCGCTGCGTCTGCATAATCGCCTCGGCATCCATCATCGGGAAGCGCATGTTCATGTTCATGCCGTCGCCGAACTTGCCGAAATTCATCATGTCGGCGAAATCGAAACCGCCGTTCACCTTCTTCGCACGTGCCATAGGGGTCACTCCGTCTGTCTGGGCCGTTCCCCACCTTTGCGGGGATTCGGTGATTATTGCTGCATTGCAACATGGGCCCATTTTGCTGCAGGGTCAAGCAATTTTTGCTGCACCGCAACATTTCTGACAAGCAGCGCTTTAGTTGACGGGCGCCTCCCCAGGGTCCTCAAAGCGCGCACCCGGATCGCTCCTACCCAAGCGGTTTAGAACAGCCTCAACTCTCCTTAGGCGCGCATCGAGAGCCGCCATGGTTTTCGATTGGTCGGCGGTCTCGTCGCGCAGCCAAACCGGGATGACGGAGAGGTAGATCGCGACCAGAGCCTTGACCCGAACGGCGCCCACCAACCCCCCGGTGCCGATGCGCGCCGCTTCCAGCATCCAACGCATCGACAGCAGGAGCTGCCGCAGGGAGCCGCAGAGCGCCAGCGGGTCGCTGGCCTGGTCATGGGTGATTCGAGCCAGGGCGTCCCGGTGAGGGCGCAAGAGATCGAAACGGCGCATCAGGACGTCGAAGAGGCGATCGCGCGCCGGCTCCTCCAGCTCGAGATCGTCTTCCAGCTCGTCCAGCAACGCGCTGTCGATGCTCTGGGAGAAAGCGTCCAAGATGGCCTGCTTGCCGGCGAAGTGGCGATAGAGCTCGGCGAGCGAGACGCCGGCGGCCTCGGCGATCTCGGGAAGAGCGAGCTGCCGCCAGCCCTTCACTTCGGCGAGCTCAAAGCTGGCATCGATGATCTTCTGCCGCGGATCGACTTTCTTTCGCGCCATGGGCGTCGTCCTGCTCTCTTATGCTATGACTGTGAAATATGTGTCAGGCTGCGGCTTGCCAACGCCCGAGCGACAGTTGTCGGCCTGCCGCCTCAGCCGGCGACCGCAACGAAGTCGGCGCCGGTCAGGCTTTGCAGCTGTTCCGGGGTCAAGCGGAAGACGGTGTTCGGCGTCCCCGCCGCGGCCCAGATCTCGTCGTGGCTCCGCAGATCGCTGTCCAGGTAGGTGACCGGCTCGACGAGATGGCCGACCGGGGCGACGCCGCCGATGGCGAAGCCGGTCTTGTCCCGCACGAAGGCCGCGTCCGCCCGCTTGATCTCCTCCCCCAGCAAGGCGGCGATCTTCTGTTCGTCGACCCGGTTGCTGCCGGCGGCGATCACCAGGACCGGACGGTTGCTTGTTGCAGCGCGAAAGACGAGCGACTTGGCGATCTGCTCGACCTGGCAGCCGATGGCGGCGGCGGCGTCCTCCGCCGTGCGCGTGCCGGCGGGAAAGGGCCTGGCGACGAGCGGCAGCCCCTTCTCTTCCAGCGCCTGCTGGACGCGAAGGGCACTCCCTCGCAGCGTCTCGTCGGTCAAGAGTCGAGCTCTTTGCTGCGGCGGGTGGCGGCAGCGATGGCCCGGGTCATGAGCGGCTGCAGGCCGTCATCGGCCATCAGGACCTTGAGTGCTTGCAAGGTCGTCCCGCCCGGCGAAGTGACGTTCTGCCTGAGCTGGGCCGCCGGCTCCTGCGACTGACGCAGCAGCTCGCCGGACCCGGCGACGGTCGAGCGGGCGAGGCGCAGCGCCAGATCGGCGGGCAGTCCCGCCGCACGGCCAGCCTCGGCCAAGGTCTCGACCAGCAGAAAGACGTAGGCCGGTCCGCCGCCTGAAACGGCGGTGACCGGATCGATCAAGCCTTCGTCTTCGACCCAGGCGGTGTCGCCCACCGCCGACATCAGCAGGCTGCAGAGCTCTCTGTCTTCGGCGGAGACTTCCGGCGTGGCCACCATGACTGTCATGCCGCGCCCGACCGAAGCCGGCGTGTTGGGCATAGCCCGTACGATCCCGCGCCCTTCGCCGAAAAGACGCTGGAAGTAGCCGATCGATTTGCCGGCGGCGATGGACAACAAGAGCCCCAGCTCCCGGGACGACCCGAGGAGGGGAGCAACGGCGTCATCCATGAACTGCGGCTTGACCGCCAGCAGGGTGACACGGGGCGTCAGGTCGGGGGGAAGATCGCCGGCACCGCCGACACAGTTCGCCCCGACATCCGTGAAGAAGGTGGCCGTCGCCGGGTTCGGCTCGACGATCCAAACATCGCTGGCCGCAACGCCGCTGCTCAGCCACCCGCTCAGCAGGGCCCCTCCCATCTTGCCGCAGCCAATCAGCAGCAAGGGACCGGGAATGCTCGCTGACGACGGCATGAGGGGCTCAGGCCTCCCCTTCGGTCTCCATCAATGCGGCGGCAAGCGCGTCCTCGACGCTGTAGCCGCCCCAAGCGACCATTTGGAGCGCCGGGTAGATGCGCTCGGATTCCAAGATCGCCGTGTCGACCAGATCCTCGAGCTGCTCGACGCTGCAGCCGGCCCGCCCGCGCAAGGGAATGGTATGGCGGAACAGCACCAGGCCGTCGTCAGGCATCATGTCGAAGTGACCGAGCCAGAGCCGCTCGTTGGCGTGGCTCAAGAGCTCGCGCAGCTTACTGTGCAGGCGATCGGGAACCCTGGCTTCCATCTGACAAGAGAAGTAGACGGCACCGACCTGTTCTTCCCAAACGGTGCAGATGTGATAGTCGCACCACTGACCACCGATCTGCACCATGATCTCCACGTCGCTCGACCGGTTATGGATCCAGTCGTTCGAGCTGACGAGCTCTTCGAGAAGGTCGATCGGGTTGGCATTGTCTCCAGCAGGTCGGAGTTCCATTGGCACTGCCTCCCCTAGGTTGCGGTCGCTCTTGCGCA
>JANQIA010000014.1 GCA_028282405.1 Rhodovibrionaceae bacterium | reverse complement strand
GCACCCGCAAGGGATGCATGCCGACGCTGCGGTAGAGCGCCTCCGCCGTCTCTAAGGAGGCATCGTCCGCTTTGACACCGCCCAGCGTCTCGACCAGCGGCAGGAGATAGACCGGGTTGAAGGGATGGCCGATGATGACCCGCTCGGGGTTCAGGCAGTCGGCCTGGATGCGGCTCGGCAGCAGGCCCGAGGAACTGGAGGCGATCACGACCTCCGGGCCGGCGGCGCGGCTCGCCTCGGCGAGCAGGCTACGCTTCAGGTCTTCGCGCTCCGGCGCGCTTTCCTGAATGAAGTCGGCGTCCGCCACTGCCTCGGCGACGCTGGAGACGACCTTAAGCTCGCCGCGCAGGGAGACTGGCGCCAGGGTCAGCCGGTGATAGGCGGTGAGCGCGTTGTCCAGCACTTCCCGCACCTTCGCCTCGGCATCGGGGGCTGGGTCGTAGAGAGTGACGTTCTTGCCGTTGATCAGGAAGCGGGCCGCCCAGCCGCCGCCGATCACCCCACCGCCGAGCAGGCCGACGTTCTTTATCTCCTGCATCGGCTTCTAGTGGCGTTTCTTGAGCTGCAGTTTCTCGCGCACCTCATCGGGGCCGATCACCCGCACGTTCATGGCTTCCAGGATGGTCACGGCGCGCTCGACCAGATTGGCGTTGGAGGCATAAACGCCGCGTTCGAGGTAGAGGTTGTCCTCCAGGCCGACCCGCACGTTGCCACCGGCCAGCACGGTTTGCGCCACATACGGGAGCTGCATGCGGCCGATGGAGAAGCTGGACCAGATCGAGCCTTCCGGGAGCTGGTTGACCATGGCCATCAGGGTCGTCGGATCGTCCGGCGCGCCGTAGGGGATGCCCATGCAGAGCTGCAGCATGATCGGGTCATCGAGCAGCCCGTCTTTCATCAGGCGTTTCACGAAAACCAGGTGGCCGGTGTCGAAGACCTCCAGCTCCGGCCGCACGCCGAGCGCCTGCACCTTCTTGGCCATGGCCCGCAGCATTCCGGGCGTGTTGGTCATGACGTAGTCGCCCTCGGCGAAGTTCATGGTGCCGCAGTCGAGGGTGCAGATCTCGGGCAGCATCTCGTCCACATGCGCCAGACGCTCCAGCGGCCCGGCCATATCGGTGCCTTCCTCGCTGAGCGGCAGGGGCTGATCGACAGAGCCCAGGGTCAGGTCGCCGCCCATGCCGGCGGTGAGGTTGAGCACCACGTCCGTGTCGGACTCACGAACCCGCTCGACCACCTCCTTGAAGAGGGCTGGATTGCGTGAGGGCTTGCCCGTCTCGGGGTCACGCACATGGATGTGGGCGACGGCCGCACCGGCTTTGGCCGCTTCGATGGCGGAGTCCGCGATCTCCTGCGGCGTCTTTGGAATCGCGGGGTGCTTGCCGACCGTATCGCCGGAGCCGGTGACCGCGCAGGTGATGAAAGCCTCCCAGTTCATGGATGCACGTACTCCTCGTTGGGTTTCCGGCCGGCACTCTAGAGCTGCCGAGGCGGCCTCACTTCGCGTAAATCGACAGGTTCATGTCTCAAAGAGGCAGATCAGGCCTCAGCCAGCGCGGACTCGCGGATTTGGCTCAGGGTTTTGACCGGCGAGATGGCTTCCGGGTCGAGGCGGATCTCGATGATCGCCGGCTTGCCGGAGGCTTGGGCCCGCTCGAAGGCGGGCTGGAAGTCCGCCGTCGTCTCCACCGTCTCGCCATGGCCGCCGTAGGCCCGCGCCAGGGCGGCGAAATCCGGATTGGTGAGGTCGGTGGCACTGACGCGGGTGGGATACTCCCGCTCCTGATGGGCGCGGATGGTGCCGTACATGGCGTTGTTGACGACGATGACGATGATCGCGAGGCCGTACTTCACCGCCGTGGCGAACTCCTGCCCGTTCATCAGGAAACAGCCGTCGCCGGCAAAGGCAACGACGCAGCGATCGGGATGGAGCCGCTTGGCGGCGACCGCTGCGGGCGTGCCGTAGCCCATGGAGCCGGAGGTCGGCGCGAGCTGCGTGCCGAACTGGCGGTAACGGTGATAGCGGTGCACCCAGGTGGTGTAGTTGCCGGCACCGTTGCAGAGGACCGCATCGTCCGGCAGGGCGACGCGCAGCCAGCTCATCACCTCGCCCATCTGCACGGAGCCGGGGATCGGCTTCGGCTCGGTCCAGGCCAGGTAGTCCTGTCGCCCTTCTTCGAGCTGCTGGGCCCAGGGCTTGTCGGCTGGCGGGGTCAGTCCTGCCAGGGCCTTGGTCATGGCCGGCATGCCGGCCTGAATGGCCAGCTCGGGCTGGTAGACGCGGCCCAGCTCTTCGGCGCCGGGATGGACGTGGATGAGGTGTTGTCTGGGTCTCGGGATGTCGAGCAGGCTGTAGCCGCTGGTCGTCATCTCGCCGAGCCGGGCACCGAGCACGAGAAGCGGGTCGGCGTCTCGCACCCGAGCGGCTAGCTTGGGATTGATGCCGATGCCGACGTCGCCAAGGTAGTTCGGGTGCTCGTTGTCGAAGCGGTCCTGTGCGCGGAAAGCGGCTGCCACCGGGAAGGACCAGGCTTCGGAGAAGCGCATGAGGTCTTGGCAGGCCTCCGCCGTCCAGCCCGGCCCGCCGACGATAGCCAGCGGCTTGCGGCCCTGTCTGAGCTGCTTCTCCAGGCGTGCCATGTCGTCCGCGCCGGGGTGGGGTGTGACGCGCCGGTAGGGCGTGAGGTCGGGCTTGGCCTCGGCCTGGTCGCGCAGCATGTCCTCGGGCAGCGCCAAGACGACAGGGCCGGGACGGCCGCTGGTCGCCGTTTGGAAGGCGCGGGCGACGAATTCCGGGATACGCTCGGCCTGATCGATCTGGGCCACCCACTTGGCCATCTCGCCGAACATGCGGCGGTAGTCGATCTCCTGAAAGGCCTCGCGCTCGACCATCTCGCGGCCGACCTGACCGATGAAG
>JANQIA010000329.1 GCA_028282405.1 Rhodovibrionaceae bacterium | reverse complement strand
GTCTTGGCGGTGGGAACGCAGGCCGCGACGACGGCCGCAACCGTCATCAGAGGGTCGAGGCCGAAGAGCTCACACAGCAGCAGGACTATGATGGGCAGTGCGACCAGCTTGACGACCGTCGAGAAGATGATGGCAGAGCCGCTCTTGCGCAGCTCGTCGAAGCGAATGGACATGCCGATGGCGAAGAGCGCGCAAGGTGCAAGGGCGGCCGCCAAGACGTCGAGATAGTCGGCCAGGACTTTCGGGACCGGCAGGCCCGTGAACGCCCAAGCGATGCCGATCGCGGTCGAATAGATGACCGGGTTGAAGGCGACTCGCCTGATGGTGACGAGGATCGGCTCGCTCTTTCCCTTTTCCCGCTTCTCAGCCAGCTCGAGCAGCGCGATGGTGACCAGGAAGACGAGCACCACGATGACGTTGGCGATGGCGGCCGGCAGCACCGCCTGGTGGCCGAACATGTGGTGCAGGATCGGCAAGGCAACGAAGCCCGAATTCGATGCGACGGAGACGGCCGCCAGCATGGTTGCGGGCCCGAGCTTCTTGCCCTTCCAGAAAAGCGCGCCGAGCAGAATGAGAACGTAGAGGGCGAAGACGGCGCCGCCGAGCGCGGCGATGAACGGGATGTTCAATAGGCGATCGACGTCCTCCTGCGCGAGAACGATGATCAGCAGCGCCGGAATGGCCACGTAAAAGACGAACTGGACGAGGATATCGCCCGTGTGCTCGGGCAGGATCTTCAGGCGCGCGAACACCAGCCCCGTCAGCAGGACGCCGAAGATCGGCAGCACAAGACCCAGGACTTCCATCGTTCACCCCCCGGACAGCGCACCCGCCGCGGAGGATGGCGGACTCCCTGAGTCGAAACAAGCGCTTGCGGCCAAAGTGGAATTGCTCGCAGCGCCCAGTCTTACGGTGCCTCGCTCTCCTCCGGACGCGAAGCGTGCGCTTCTTCGAGCAGCCAATCGCGAAAGGCCGCGACCTTCGGCGGCTCTGTCCCGTCTTTCGGGCTCAGGAGATAGTAGGAGAAGCTGAGCGGCGTGCTGAGGCTGGGGTCGAAGGGCCGCACCAACCGGCCCGCGGCCAGTTCGCAGGCCACCAGCATGTCGCCGACCAAGGCCACCCCCTGACCGTCGACCGCGGCCTGCACCGCCATGGTCTCCAGGGTGAAGCGCGGCCCGCGGGTCGGGTCGATGTCGTCCAGGCCGGCGGCGAGCAGCCACATGCGCCAGCTCGCCTCGGCGTCCTTCCAGTCCACGTGCAGCAGGGTGTGGTGACGTAGATCGTCCGGCCTGCGCAAGGGATGGTCTCCATCCAAGAGCGCCGGGCTGCAGACCGGCGTGTTGGCCTGCCCGAACAGCCGGTCGACCCGAACGCCGCTGTAGCCGCCGGGGCCGTAGCGCAGCGCCACGTCGGCGTCGTCCCGCGCCAGATCGACCCGGCGGTCGGTGCCGTCGAGGCGAATCTCGATGTCAGGATGCCGGATACGGAACAGTTCGAGCCGGGGCACCAGCCACATGGCGCCGAAGGACGGGCTGACGCTGATGGTCAGCACCTCGCTCTCGCCAAAAGCACGGATCTGCTCGACCCCTTGCGCCAGCTTATCGAAGCCCTGGGCGAAGATCGGCAAGGCTGCCTGACCGGCCTCGGTGAGGCGCAGCGCGCGGGTCAAGCGGTGGAACAGCGGCACCCCAAGCAAATCCTCGAGCGCCTTCACCTGATGGCTCACCGCGGCCGGCGTGACGTTCAGCTCGGCCGCCGCCTTGGTGAAGCTGAGATGCCGGCCGGCCGATTCGAAAGCCTTGAGGGCGTTCAGCGGCGGGAGCGGTCTGGCCATGCCCTATATATACCTCTAATTTTTCTCAAGCGTACAGCGAGATCTTCTCGTTTGTTCAAGATCGAAGCTGCGCTCACTTTCTCTCTGATTCAAGGGAGAAAAGTCGTGAGGCACAGGGATGGTGGAGACGGAGCACGATCAAGCCAATCTAGCTCTGAAAAGCAGACGCAATGCACGAGCCGGCCTGCTCGGACCCAGTATGTCACCGGCGTCCTGTTGGTCGTGATCGCGGCCGTGACCTACAGCACAGCCGGTTTGTTCACCAAGGGTGTCGCGGCCGGGTCTTGGGAGGTCATCTTTTGGCGGGGTGTCTTTGCCGCCGCCTTTACGACAGCCTGGACGATCAGCCGAGGGACCTTTCGGCAGAACGTCTTCGCCATGGGCTACGGCGGCTGGGCGGTCGGGATCGTCGGCGCGGTGGGGACGGCCGCGTTCATCCCGGCCTTCAAGCTGACCAGCATTGCAAACGTCTCGCTGATCTATGCCGTGGCGCCCCTGGTCGCCGCGCTGCTCGCCTGGCTTGCCATCGGCGAACGCGCCTCGCGCAGGACCATGGCGGGGTGCGGCTTGGCGCTCGGCGGCGTTGCCATCATCGTCTCCGGGTCTCTCGGTCAGGTGAGCCTGAACGGCGACCTGCTGGCCCTGGCGATGACCATCGCCATGGCCGCCATCATGGTGATCTATCGAAAGTACCCCAACACGCCGGCGGCGGGCCCTGCCGTGCTGCAGTCGCTGTTCCTGCTGCCCGTTGCCGCCCTGCTCGGCAGCCCCTTCGCCGTCGACCCCGGCGAGATCGCCATCCTCGCCGCCTTCGGGCTGCTCTTCGCCATTGCCTCCGTGACCTTGGCGGAGGGGGCGAAGCGGGTGCCCTCCGGCCAGACCGCGCTCTTGAGCGCCTTGGAGACGCCGCTCGCGCCGATCTTCGCCTTCATGCTGTTCGCGGAGGTGCCCAGCGCGGCCACGTTTCTGGGCGGCTCAGTCGTGCTCTTTGCCGTGTTGCTCTCGATTAAGAACGAGGGCCGGTGAGTGCGGAATAGGGGGCAGGCTTCAGGAAGTTGGCCTTCAGGCGACCACCCGCACCGGCTGAAGAATGGTTCCCGGCTCGCGGGCTTTCGCTGACGCGAAGCCCTTGGCCGGGATGACAGTCTGTGGGAGCCGGCCGTCTTTGCGTTATCCCACCTCTCGTCATCCCGGAGGCGGACTTGGCGATAGCCAAGGCCGCAATCCGGGATCCATGGCGCGGCCGGGCACGGACCCTGGAGTTTACACCCCCAAGTAACGGTGCTGCATGGCTTCGTCGGCGAGGAGGGTCGTCGAGTTACCACTCCAGACCACGCGGCCCTTTTCCATGACGTAGTGGCGGTCGGCGATGCGGGCCATGGCCTTGGGGTGCTTGTCGATCACCAGGATGGCCTGGCCGGACTCCTTGAGCTTGGACTCCAGCACGTCCCAGATCTCCTGCCGGATGATCGGGGCGAGGCCCTCGGTCGCCTCATCGAGGATCATGAATCGGGGATTGGTGGTCAGCGCCCGGCCGATGGCCAGCATCTGCTGCTCGCCGCCGGAGAGGGTGCGGGCGTACTGGCCGGAGCGCTCTGCGAGGCGAGGAAAGAGCTCCATGACCCGTTCGGCCG
>JANQIA010000469.1 GCA_028282405.1 Rhodovibrionaceae bacterium | reverse complement strand
GAGATCCGGAACCTTCCGGATACAAGGGCCGGCCCACATATTGGCTGGTCCTACGTCTCCCAGACGTGAAGCCTCCCTGTTCAACTTGCCGGGCCAAATTGGCCCGGCTTTCTTTTTTGCGCTCAGCGAAAACGGGCCTGCCCGGTCGGTAGGCCGCACGGCCGTTCGAGGCATCTGTCAGCGCAGATTGCCCCCGTTTGGGGGTATCGCGAGCCTTCAGCGCTCCTAAGATGAGCCCCGCATGGGAAGAGGGTTACCTTCCTTCGATACCTCGGCAGGTCTTGGGGAGTCGAGCGGGGCGGTCTACGAGGGGTCTTGGGCCGCCCTCGCTTTCTACATGTAGAGCCGTTCGCCCTCGAGGCCGTCATAGAGCCCGGCAACGAACTCGCCATAGCCATTGTAGAGCAGGGTCGGGACGCGCTCGTCGCTCCCCAGCACGCGCTCGGTCATCTGGCTCCAGCGCGGATGCGGCACATCCGGATTGACGTTGGCCCAGAAGCCGTACTCGCCGCCCTGAATCTCTTCCCAGAACGACACCGGCCGCTGGTCGGTGAACTCCACCTCGACGATGCCCTTGCTCGACTTGAAGCCATACTTCCACGGCAGCACCAGCCTGAGCGGCGCGCCGTTCTGCTTCGGCATGGGCTTGCCGTAGAGGCCGGTTCCCATGAAGGCGAGCTCGTTCATCGCCTCTTCCATGGTCACGCCTTCGATGTAGGGCCAGGGATACCAACCGGCCCGCTGCCCGCCCGCCACGTCGGGGTCGTTGAAGGAGGCGAAGCGGAGATACTTAGCGCCGCTGAGCGGCTTGGCCAGCTCGACGAGCTGGCTCATCTGAAAGCCCGACCAGGGCACGGCCATCGACCAGGCCTCGACGCAGCGGTGACGATAAAGCCGCTCTTCCAACTGCACCTGCTTCAGGAGATCGTCGATGCCGATCTCGAAGGGCTTCTCCACCAGGCCATGGATCTTGATGGTCCAGGGCCGTAGCGGCAGAGCCTGGGCCTTCTTCCAGATATTCTTGGAAGAGCCGAATTCGTAGTAGTTGTTGTAGGTGGTCGCCAACTCTTCGTCGGTGATCGGCCGGTCCAGCCGATAGCGAAGATTGCGGGCGACGGGATAGAGCGAGGCGCTGGGGTCGGCCTCGCTTGCGGTCGCCTCGGCGACGACGCTGGAGGCCGCACCGCCCTCTTCCTTGCATCCCATCAGCAAGGCCGGCGCACCGAGCAGGATAGGGCCGGCTGCCAGCCCCCGTATCAAGGAGCGCCGCGCGCGAAACACGCTTTCATCGGTCGCCGCGCTCTCCGGCAGCTCCCACCCTCTCTTGACCTTGGTCAGCATCGCTCGCCCCTCGTTGTTGGCCTTGGCTCCCAACGTAGTGAGGCATCTGCTCACAGCCAGTAAAAGTTTTGCGGGTTCGCGGCATGAAAGCCGCAAACCCACAATTCGACTGCTAGTTCGTCAGGCTGGCCCGGAGCATCCAGGCGGTCTTGTCGTGCGCCGTCATGCGCTCGATCATCATGTCGCCGGTGACCTCGTCTCCGACGCCCTGCGCGGCTTCCAGCACCTTGCGCGCTCTGACCGAGAGCGACTCGTGGTCGGCCGTCAACTGGCGGATCATCTCGCCGGCGTCGGGCAGGTTGTCGCCGGCCTCATCGATGCCTTTCAGCGCCAGGAAAGCCTTGAAGCTGCCCGGTGCGCGGAAACCCAAGGCCCGGATGCGCTCGGCGATCTCGTCGTTGGCCTCGGCCAGCTCCTCGTACTGCTCGCCGAACATCTCGTGGTAGTGCTTGAAGTGCGGCCCGGTGACGTTCCAGTGGAAGTTCTGCGTCTTGAGATACAAGGTGTAGGTGTCGGCCAGCATCCCGGACAGGGCATCGGCGACGGCCCTGCGGCCTTCCTCGCTCACTCCGATCTTCGGTTCCATCATTTCTCTCCTATGAAGCGATGATCTTTCACAGATTATTTAGTGTTGAATCAGCTCTATGCAAGCTGTTTTTAGAAGAGTTCTAATATCTAAAAATCAGGCTGAGAGCGTTACGCTGATAGAGCCCAAAACGCCGAAATCGGCGCGGGCCATCTGCCCCGCTTCCAAATAGACGAAAGGTGTTACGACGCCAGTGGTGACCAGGTCTCCGGCGCGCAAAAGCCGCCCCTGGGCGATCAGCTCGTTGGCCAGCCAGGCGAGCACATTGAAGGGGTGTCCCAGGACGTTGGCTCCGGTGCCCGAGCCAATCGGCTGCTCGTCCACCGTGAGGCTCACCTGGTGGTCGCCAAGCGCGAGGTCGGAAAAATCGGTGAGACCCGGCCCCAGGAGAAAGGTCCCATGGGCCGCATTGTCGGCGATCAGACTGGCTGCTCCGGCGGACATCCAATCCTCCCGGCCATAGGCGGAGTCGATGAGCTCGAAGGCCGGATGCAGAGAGGCGACGGCCGCCGCCACGGTCTCCCGGTCGTAAGGCTGAGGCTGCTCCGGCAGGTCGGCGCCAAGCCGCACGGCGAACTCGGGCTCGGCGAGGCCGACAAGAAAGCGCTCGGCCGGCCAGCTTGCGGTCGTGGTGTCGAGGCTGCTCGTGCTGTCGAAGAGCCGCCCGTAGAACGGCCCCTCCACGCCCAGCGCCGCCTGCGCGCGCGGACTGGTGGCCGCGACCTTGTAGCCGATCGGTTGCCCGCCCTGCGCCGCCACATAGGCCTGCTGCACGGCATAGCCTTCGGCGATGTCGCTCGGCCGTAAGCGCTCCGGCAAGCCCGCTGTCAGGGGCGTCCGGGCACGTCGCATGGCGAGCAGATGCTCGGCAACCTCGACGGGATTGGGCACGGTCCGGCTACGGCGTCTATTGCGCGGCCTGGCGCACCATCTCCTTGACCCGCTCGGCCGGCTTGCCGGTCAGCTCCTGCAGGTGGTCGAACTTGGCCGAGAAGGTGCCGACCCCTTGGCTGAGCGACCGCAGCTCGAGAATGAGGTCGAGGGTTTCCGACTGCGGCAGGAAGGCCTTCACTTCGTCCCAGCCCTGCCAGCCGGCCCGCGCGTCGAAGCCCAAGACCTGGCCGCGCCGCCCGGAGATCAGCGTATGGACCTTGCTGGTGTAGGCGTTGGGCACGGCGATGGTGACCTCGCTGATCGGCTCCAGCAACACGGGCTGACACTCCGGCAGAGCGTCGTTCATGGCCTGCCGGCCGGCGATCTTGAAAGCCATCTCAGAGCTGTCCACCGAATGGTGCTGGCCGTCGTAGAGCGTCACGGACACATCCACCACCGGGAAGCCGAGCGGCCC
Organism: Rhodovibrionaceae bacterium; assembly: GCA_028282405.1. GTDB lineage: Bacteria > Pseudomonadota > Alphaproteobacteria > Kiloniellales > DSM-21159 > JANQMX01. Next base: position 336 of record JANQIA010000469.1, on the reverse strand, counting down.
TTGCACCAGGGACTCTTTCACGCCGTGTTCTACCGCGGGGATGTATTGGCGCGGCACCACGCCGCCGACGATCTTGTCGTGGAAGGCAAAGCCCTCCCCGCGCGGCACCGGCTGTATCTCGACGTGAATGTCGGCGAACTGGCCGTGGCCGCCGGTCTGCCGCTTGTAGCGCGAGTGGTACTTGGTGCCGCGGCGGATGGTCTCCTTGTAGGCCGGGCGCGCCGGCTCCGTGGCCACCTCCACGTGATACTTGTTCTTGAGGCGCTCCGCCGCGAGCTGCAGGTGAATGTTGCCCTGGCCCCAGAGCAGCATCTGGTGCGTGTCCTGGCTGTGCTC
>JANQIA010000448.1 GCA_028282405.1 Rhodovibrionaceae bacterium | reverse complement strand
CAGGTGCAGCGCCAGGCCAAAGTCCATGATCGGCTTGCCGGCGGCCTCGCGCGCCGCATTGAAGCCGGGAAGCGCGGCGCGCAGCTCCGCCGCCGCCGCAAGGGCGTCCCGGCACACGTCCGCGTCGTCCCTCCCCGTCAGGTCGAAGATGGCCAGCAGCCCGTCGCCCATGAACTTGAGGATCTGGCCGCCGTGCGCCTGGACCGGCTCGGCCATCGCCTCGAGATAGTCGTTGAGCGTGGCGACGAGAAGCTCCCGCGGCAGGCGGTCGGTCAGCTTGGTGAAGCCGCGTAAGTCCGAGAACCAGATGACGGCACGGATGGCCTCGGCCGAGCCGCGCTCGATCACGCCGGTCAGCACCCGCTTGCCGGCGTCCCGGCCGAGATAGGTCTCCAGCACCGTGCTTGCGACGTCGTAGGTCAGGCGCGACTTGGCGCAGATCGCGAGATAGGGCAGCGCCGCGGCAACCTGATCGAGGTGTCCCGCGTCGAAACCTTCAGGTCGGTCGGTGGCGCAAGAGAAGAAGATGCCGTCGATCGCGCCACCCGGACCGGGCGTGTCACCGCTTGCGCCCACCCCCTTGGCAAGCTCCGCCACCTGCGTCGGATCGTAGGGCACGACGCGCGCCGCATAGTCGACCAGGCCTTCGGCCCGCAGTTCGGGGAAAAGGACGAACTCTTCCGGCTGTTCGACATCGAGCCGCCGGCGCAGCGCCAGAACGCCCCTGCTGCGCATGTAGTGCACCGGGCTCTTGAGATAGATGTCGTGGCTTTGGATCGCGCGCTCGCGCGGGACATGCTCGATCCCCTCGGCTTCGGGCCGCCAGACGAAGGTGTGCGAGCCGTAGCGAGGATGGAGCGTATACATGCCCATCTGCGCCCGCTTCATGGGAAAGCCGGCGTCGTAGACCCTGCGGCAGAACCCGGCGATCTGCTCGCCCAGCGGCAGGCCCCGCATGCCCCGCTCCACCACCCAGACGGGAAGCCCCTCAAGATCGAGGGGCGGCAGGGCTGGGCTATCCGAAAAGCCTTGGCTCATGTCTCTCCCGCGGCGGTTCCGAAGCAAGCGCGCTCATCGAGCGGCCTGCAGGATAGCGCACCAAGCCGAAGGCGCCACGCTTTCCGGAGACAGCGCACATACTCCGGGGATCTCCGGAAACAGACAGCCAACAATGCGCAAAGAAAAACCCTCCCGCCGATCGGCGGGAGGGTTGGTCACTAGGTTGCCGTCCGGCGCGACGCTCAGGCGCCTAGCCGGACCGCACGACCCCAAATCAAACGAACCACCAGCGTTCGCCATTCTTGTGGCCGTCGAGCTCCCAGTTGTTGGCGATCTGCTCGGGCAGGCCGATGTTGGTGGTGGCGGCGTGGGTGTAGGCCATGAAGAGCGGAATGATCGAGCCGCCGTCGTCGTGGACGAGGCGCTGCATCTCGACATAGAGCTCGCGCCGCTTGGCCGGATCCAGCTCGCTGCGCGCTTCGATCAGCAGCGTATTGAAGCGCTCGTTCTCCCAGAAGGCCTCGTTCCAGTCGGCACCCGAGGAGTAGATCTGCGAGAAGATCCAATCCTCCGTCGGGCGGCCGCCCCAGTAGCTGGCGCTCCAGGGCTTCTTGAGCCAGACGTTGGACCAGTAGCCGTCGTTCGGCTCCCGCACCACGTCGATGGTGATGCCGGCGGCCTTGGCCGTT
>JANQIA010000444.1 GCA_028282405.1 Rhodovibrionaceae bacterium | reverse complement strand
GCCTGCGCGTATTCCTGACGCCACAGCAGGTTGCCCCAGAAGGGTTCCCCGCTGCTGGATGTCTGCTCGATCAGCCGCCGCAGGTCGGTGTCGTCCCCGACGGCCTGGAAGATGGGGAGCTGCTCCTCGAACTGACGCTCCACGCCGCTGAGCCGGCCGTCCCGGTCGATGTACTGAATCCGGATAATCTGCGGCGTGGCCGCGACCGCGCCCATCAAGAGGCTGATGAACTCGTTCGACCGTCCGGGCTCGACCTCCTCATTGTCGATCTGGGTCGCAATGAAGTCGACCTGCTCCTCAGCGGCCTCCAGAAAGCGCAGGGTCTGTTCGCGCTGGGAGGAGACGATCAGTTCGGCCTTCTGGCGCAGCAGGTCGACGGTATTCTGATAGCCAACGATCAGGCCCACCGCGAGGACACCGATGACGGCGGCCAGCACGAAGAAGCCGAGGCCAAGGCCAAGCGCCACCGACATGGAGGCATGCCAGTCGCGCGACTCAGGATCAGGTACCCGCGAGACCATTGGACAGTGACCTTAATAACGGCAAGCCCGTACCGCTCACCGAACCAAAACACTTAATCGACGAAACTGCCTCGTCGCCCTGGCTCTTTGCAATGGCCTTGCGAGGGATATGGGCCCTTTCAGTTTCAACTAAGCCGGTCAGGATGTTGTCGCTACAGGGTAGGGGCTGGCTTTGCTCTAGGCACGGCACGCTACAAGGAGAGCAGCGGAGCGCCTTCAGTTTCCTCACATGTAGGAGCTTCGGCGCTCATCATCGGACGGATATCGGCACACGTGGTAAGGGGCATCTCGTCCAGCGGGGTGGCGCCAATGTCTAGGCCGGTCGGGCCATGTGGCTAGGAGTCTTGGTGTGCACACTTCAGTTGACCGCGGCAGTTGGCAGGTCGCGCTTCAGCCAACCGGGGCCAGCGCGTCCGCCCAGCATGCCTTCGGTGACGTTGTAGACGGCGGTGAAGCCGGCCTGCTCAAGCAGCTTCTCGGCATAGCTCGAGCGCACGCCGCTGGCGCAGATCAGCGCGACGGGGCGGGCCGGGTCATTATCGAGCAACGTGGCGATTTTCTTGACGAAAGCCGGCAGGCCATTGGGGTCGTGGATGGTGATCGCCTCGCCATGAGCCGGCAGTCCGGTCTGGCGCCATTCGCTCGGGCGCCTCACGTCGATCAGGGTGATCTCGCCGGAGCTGGCACGGGCGTAGGCCTCAGGTGCCGAGAGCTCTTCTGCTTCGACGGACTGAGCTGCGGCAACGGTGAGTGCCGCAGACAGCGCGACGAGAAAGAGCGACCTGAAGGCCATCGTAAAGCTCCGGTTTACATGCGGTCGCTCATACTATTGGCACCAAGTGACCGCAGATCCAGACAGCTTTCGACAATTTTTCGTTAAGTCCCGCTTAAGTAACTCGGTTTAGCATTTCTACGGCTCAGGCATGCGCCTGGGCGTAAGCTAGCCCATTTTGGCATCTGAGTGACCAGGGCAACAGAAGGTAAGCGCGATCATGGCACAAACGCTCTCCGCACGCGACGTGGAACGGCTGCTGCAAGAGCCTAGGACGGACGTTCGAGCGGGAACGGCCTCAAAGGTCGCCGATGCGTTCGCCGCCGGCCTGCTGAGCGAGGAAGAAAGCCAAATCGCGCAGGACATCTTCAGCAGCCTGGCGCGCGATACGGAGATTGCTGTCCGGGCTGCCTTGGCACAGTCGCTGATGTCAGCCCCCGACTTGCCGCGCCAAACCGCAATGCTCCTCGCAGAGGATGTGGAAGCGGTGTCACTGCCCTTCCTAAGCATGACCGAGGTGCTGAACGACGAGGACCTCATTGCTTTGGTCAAGACCCAAGGTGCCGCCAAGCAGGCTGCGATCGCTGAGCGGCGCCATGTCTCTGAAGCGGTTTCCGATGCCATCGTTGAGTGCGGCAACGAGACGGCTGTCGCCAAGCTCGTTGCCAACGAGGGCGCGGAGATCAGCGAACAGTCTTTCGAACGCGTAATGGCCAACTACAACGGTAGCGCTCTGGTCGACGAGTCGCTTTGCCGTCGTGTCGCCTTACCGGCGACGGTGAAGGAAAAGCTGGTTGCCGCTTTCACGGCCAAGCTTGAAGGCTACCTGCGTACCCGCCACGACTTCCCGGTCGACGGCCTCAGCACCCTGGTCTCGCAAATCCGCGAGCGTGCCACGGTGGAAATCATCGGCCACAACACGGTGGAAGAGACCGAGCAGCTCGCCCAAGACCTGCTCAACAGCGGTCGCATGACCCCTTCGCTTGTTCTGCGCGCGCTTTGCACCGGGGATCTGCTGCTGTTCGAGGTGGCAACCGCGCTGCGTGCCACGGTGCCGTTGCAAAATGCCCGCATTCTCATTCATGACGCCGGTGGCCGTGGTCTGGAGGCCGTGTGTCAACGAGCAAGCTGGCCAAAGCACTATCTGCCGGCTATCCGCGCTGCGCTCGCGGTATTGAAGGAGATGGACTACGACGCCGGCCGCAACGATCGCCAGCGCTTCGTCGAGCGGGTGATCGAACGCATGCTGACGGGCTTCGACGCGGGCGAAGAAGTCCTCCCCGAAGCCGACGTCAGCTACCTCTGCGAAAAGCTGCAGACCTTCGCGGCGTAGACTGCAGCTGCGCAGTCAGGATGCCGCTTGACGCGTTGCATCCTACAGGCATGATCGTGTGCATCGTCTGGCCGTAGAACGGTGCTCCGCATGCAGTCGATCGCCTCGTTCTTCGAGCGCTACGCGAGTTCTTATCTTGCGTGCGATGCGACGGTTTTCGCCGAGTTCTTCGATTTTCCCTGTCTCATCGTCGACAGCAATGGCGACCACATCCTGCGCAGCGAGCAGGACCTCGAGAACTATGAACGCGCCTTCGTCACTTCGTTGAAAGAGAGTGGCGTATGCGAGATCGAGACCGAACGTCTGCGCGAGACTGCGCTTGGGCCGACCGAGGCATTCTGCAGCAACAGGTATCGGGTCATGGCGTCCGAAAGGCAGCTAATCGGCGACATGGAGTACCACTACGTTCTGCAGGCGCGGACGAATCGCTGGCGAATCAAGTTCGCCCGCATGGGAACGCTACACTCCTGGACCAACTGACCGGTGGGGTTTCGCGCAGCCAGCTCACTCATTCGCTAATCCAGGAACTCCCGCGGCAGCCACAGTGCGATGTCGGGGAAGGCCATAACCAGCCCTAAGCCGATGAGCTGCAGGATCACGAAGGGGATGATGCCCTTGTAGATCTGATTGATGCCGACTCCGGGCGGTGCCGCGCCCTTCATGTAGAAGAGCGCGAAGCCGAAGGGCGGTGTCAGGAACGAGGTCTGCAGGTTCACCGCCATCAGGATGGCGAACCAATAGATCACGTCGGTCCCGGTGACGTGGTCGCCGAAATCCAGAAGCGCGACGATCGGTGCGAAGACGGGCAGGACGATCAGCGTGATCTCCAGCCAGTCGAAGAAAAAGCCGAGCAGGAAGACGATGCCCATCAAGAGAATCAGCAGGCCCCAGGAGCCGAAGCCCAGCGACTCCACCAGGTCGATCACCAAGTCGTCTCCGCCCAAGCTGCGGAAGACGTAGGAGAAGCAGCTGGCACCGATGAAGATGCCGAAGATCATGGCATTCGTCAGCGCCGAACGCTCGATCACCTCCTTCAGCACGCTCCAGGTTAGCTTGCGGTTCAAGATGGCCAGCAACGTTGCGCCGGCGGCGCCGACGCCCGCGGCCTCGGTCGGTGCTGCCCAGCCGAACAGGATGGAGCCCAGAACCAGGAAGACTAGGAAGACCGGCGGTATGAAGCTCTTCAGCACCATCTTCACCAGTTCCGTGGAACTGCTCGGACCCATGTCATCGGGCAGAGGCGGCGCCAGTTCCGGCTTCAGGCGGCAAAGCACGAAGATGTAGACCATGTAGAAGACGGCCAGCATCAGGCCGGGGAAGAACGCCGCAAAGAAGAGGTTGCCGACCGACCGCGCCAGCAGGTCCGCCATGATGACCAGCATGATGCTGGGCGGAATCAGGATTCCGAGCGTGCCGGATGAGGCGATGGTGCCGGTGGCCAGCGGCATGTTGTAGCCGCGCTTCATCATCTCCGGCAGGGCCAAGAGCGTCATCATCACGACAGAGGCGCCGATGATGCCGGTTGTCGCGGCCATGACGGTGCCGAGGATGGTCACCGAAAGCGCGAGTCCGCCGGGTACCCGGCGCAACAGCACCTGCAGGCAGCGCAGCAGGTCGGTGGCGACGCCGCTCTTCTCCAGCATGGTGCCCATGAAAATGAACATGGGAATGGCGGTGAGGATGAGATTCGCCGCGATACCGCCGCCGCCCTCGCCCCAAAGCCGCGGCACCAGATTGAAGAACTGAATGAAGGAGAAATAGAAGTCGCCAAAGGCCATGCCGATGAAGCCGAAGGCGAGGCCGACGCCACCGAGAATGAAGGCGACGGGGTAACCGGTGAAGAGCAGCAGCGCCAAGGCGCCGAACATCATCAGCGGTAGGTAATCGGCGAACTCCATTACTTGTCCCCCCGATCGATCGTCGGGTGGAACTCGTCAACGCGCTCCTCGTCCTCGATGTCATGCACCTTCTGGCGCAAGCCGGGCGGACCGAAGAGCTCAACGATCTTTCTAAGCGCCACCGCAAGGCCAGCGAGGCCGAGCAGGGTGAAGCCGAGCGGTAGAGCCGCCTTGATGATCCAGCGGTAGGGCAGGCCGGTGGCTGCCGAAGAGCCCTCATTGGCCAGGAAGGAGCGCTCCCAAAAGTCGTAGCTGAAGTAAACGATCAGCAGGGAATAGGGGATGAGGAACAGAAGGCAGCCGAAGAGCTCCAGCCACCACTGCACCCGTTCCGGAAGCCGCTCCCGTACCAGGTCGATGCGGACGTGCGCGTCGCGCAAATAGGCGTAACCGAGCAGGAACATAAAAAGGATGGTGTGGAAGTGCCACTGCAGCTCTTGCAAACGCGTCGAGCCAAGGACGAAGAAGCGCCGGGTCACCACGTCG
>JANQIA010000311.1 GCA_028282405.1 Rhodovibrionaceae bacterium | reverse complement strand
CGCCGTCGCGAAAGGTGTTCAGCTTGCTGGTCGAGCCCTCGGGGCGCACCCGGTAGGCCACGTCCTGCTCGCGCACCGGCAGCCGGAGCTGCAGCGCGTGGATGCTGAGCTCGGTCTCAATCTCGAAGCCGCCGGAGACAGCCGGGAAGGACTTGACGAAGCGCCGCGAGAAGACCCGGTAGCCCGAGAAGATATCGGTAAAGCCTTTGCCGAAGAGCGAGCGCACGACCATGTTGAAGAGCCGGTTGCCGAGCTGGTGCCCGCGCCTTTCAGAGGTGGCATCCTCATGCCGGCGTAGGCCGACCAGCATATCGAGGTTCTCTTCGATGAGCTCGGCGACGTGGAGATCGACCTGGCTCAAATCGTAGGTGTCATCGCCGTCGACCATGACGAAGACGTCGGCTTCGACGTCGGCGAACATGCGGCGGACCACGTTGCCTTTGCCCTGTAGCGGCTCGTCGCGGACGATGGCGCCTGCTTCGCGAGCGCGCTCTTTCGTGCGGTCGCTCGAGTTATTGTCATAGACGTAGACCTCGGCGGTCGGCAGCCTGCTCTTCGCCTCGGAAACGACAGCGGCAATTGTCGCTTCCTCGTTGTAGCACGGAATGATGAAGGCAACGCGATGCCCCACCGTGCGTAACAGGGTTGCCGGGCGAAACACTTCGAGAATCCTCGCCTGAGAGCTTCTAGCCGACACCCTTTATACCCGCCCAATCCCCATCGCTTCGTTAACGCTTCCTCAAGTGGCAGACCCGATCATCCCAGCCTAGGTGGTCCGTGGGCGCGCAGACGGCCGACCAGCCCGTGCCCACGCCTTAAGTTTGTCACTTGTCCATAACACAATCGAGTCTGTCGAGCCGGCAAGACGATGCAGGATCAGGAAGCGAACCCTCTTGCCGTGGCCGGCGTCGCTTGGCTGCTTTGCTTTGGCGCGATGCTCTACTTCGGCTACGGCAACGTCGCGGCGCTCAATCTCCTCAACGACGACTACGTACGCCTGGTTCAGGTTTACGATTTTCTCGACGGGCAAAGCTGGCACGATCTGACCCAATACCGCCTGGCGCCGCCGGACGGCCTTGCCATGCACTGGTCCCGGCTGCCGGACCTGCCGCTCGCTTTGGTGATCGGCGCCGGCGAAGGCCTGCTCGGGCGAGAAGCGGCCACCCAGGTCGCCTTGGTCGTCGTCGCAGGGCTCTACTTGCTGGCACTCTTCGTCTTGACCGCCCGCATCGGCCTTTTCTTCGGCGCGCGGCACTTGGGCAACCTCTGCGTGCTCTATGCCCTCTTCGGGCTCTACACCATCATGCAGTTCGTGCCCGGCCGCATCGATCACCACAATCTGCAGATCATCCTGTCCCTCGGCGTGCTGCTTTGCGTCCTGCTCTCGCTCGAGCAGGACAGCGAGGAACGCCGCCGCGACCGCATGGCTTTGGCGGCAGGCATCGTCGCCACCCTCTCCATGTCGATCGGGCTGGAGGCGCTGCCTATCCTCATTGCAGCCCATGCCAGCTACGGCCTGCTTTGGGCACTCGGTCGTCCGGGCGCCTTGCGCGCCGGCAGCGTCTTCGCCATCGCCTCCGTGGCAACGGCACTGCTCGTCGCCGGCGCGCTCTCGCCGCCGGGCAGCCTCACCGCCACCAACTGCGATACCCTATCCGGAACCTATGTCGCCTTGCTGGCCCTGATCGGCGGCCTCTGGGGACTGCTTTGGCTGCTGCAGCCGACATTCCATTCATCCGTGATGCGCATTGCCGGCGGCGGCACCCTGGCTGCCCTTGCGGCCGGGCTCTTCGCAGCGCTGGTGCCGCAGTGTATCGCCGGGCCCTATGCCGAGGTGGATCCGCTGCTGCGCGACCTTTGGCTCGACAACGTCACCGAAGCCAAAGGCGTCGCCGACCTGCTGCAACGACCGGACAGCCTGGCGGCCGCCTACGCCTACCCGCTGATCGCGTTCGCCAGCCTCATCGCGCTCGCTTTCCTGAAACGTCTCGGCGCTCCCGAGCGCTCCCTGCCGCTAAGCGTGTTCCTGCTCGTCGCCTTCCTCGTCAGCCTGTCGCAAGTGCGCTTCGGCAGCTTCGCCCAGGCCTTCGCGGTCTTTCCGGTCGCCATGCTGGCAAACGAGCTGATGGCGCGCGCACCGAAGCTCACCCTTCCGGTTGTACGCGTGCTGCCGACAGCGGCTATCCTCGCCCTGCTCAACCCCCTGGCTATCACGATTCCCACCAGCAGCTTGGCGCCGAAGCCCGAGGAGCGCGGGCTGGACCGTACGACCTCGGCGCGCTGCGGTTTGCCAAACTCTCTCGCCGCGGTTGCCGCACTCCCAAAGGCACGAATTCTCGGCTTCACCGACATCGGACCAGAGCTGCTGTTCTTCACGCCGCACGAGGTTCTTGCCGCCCCCTACCACCGCAACACAGAGGGGCTGCTGACGACCATGCAGTTCTTCATCAGCGGCGACGAGGCAGCCGCAGAGAGCCTGGCAGACCAGTCTGGCGCCGACTACGTGCTGTTCTGCGAGGATCTACCCGAAAGCAACCTCTACCGCGCCCAAGGCGAGGACAACGTGATGGCCCGCTTGCTGCGCCATGAGACCCCTGCCTGGCTCGAGCCCGCGCCGGAACTGGGCGGCGACGGCCTGCGCGTCTATCGCGTGGCCACCGAGACCGCTGACGAGGGCCGCGATGCGAAGCCCTACCCGGCTACGCTCGAACGCGTGGTCGACTGAGGGGCGTCTATGCCAGTTGCTAGCCCGGCACCTCGACGCTGAGGCTGCGGCCACCCCGCTCCAAGATGATGCGCCAGCGCGCACGCGGCTCACGGACCAGCGTGACGAGATGATCGACGCTCCGCACCCTTTCGCCACCCACGCTGCGAATGATGTCGCCGGGCCGAAAGCCGAGCCGCCGCGCGACACCCCGGCGCCCGACGTGCACCACGATCACGCCGCTCCAACGCTCCAGACCGATCTCCTCGGCCAGAGCCGGGGATAGATTGGCGATCAGCGCCCCTGCCAAAGGCTGCCGCCCGTCGAGCCGGGTCTCGTTACGCGGCGGCACTTCCGGGGCGCGCTCCAGCGGCAGGGCCACTTCGAGCTCCCGGCCGCGGCGCAACACGGCGAGGCGGGCGCTGCCCTCGAGCATGCGGGTTCCGATGCGATAGCGGAAGGAATCCAGATCGGCGACACCCAGTCCGTCGACGGCGACGATGATGTCACCGGGCCGCAAACCAGCGCGGTCGGCCGGCCCGTCGGGATAGACCTGATTGACCGCGATACCGCCGGGAAGCTCGAGGCCGAAGCCCTCGGCCAGATCGGGGGTCACCGTCTGCCCCACCAGGCCCGGCCAGGCCCGCACCAAGCGATTGCCGCCGGCGGTAGCACTGGCCACGACAAGGCGCACCATGTTGGAGGGCACGGCAAAGCCAATGCCGATCGAGCCGCCGGAGCGTGAGAAGATGGCCGTATTGATGCCGATCAGCCGTCCGTCGAGGGTAACCAGGGCACCGCCGGAGTTGCCCGGATTGATCGCGGCATCGGTCTGGATGAAGAAGTTGTAGTCCGACACGCCGACCTGGGTGCGCGACAAGGCGGACACGATGCCGTTCGTCACGGTCTGGCCGACGCCGAAGGGATTGCCGATGGCCAGGACCAAATCCCCGACCTCGACGCTGTCGGAGTCGCGGAACTCGATATAGGGCAAGTCAAAGACTTCCTCGTCGTCATCGTCGATGCGTAGGACCGCGAGATCGGTGCTCTCGTCCGTCAGCACCACGTCGGCCCCGAACTCGCGCCGATCGGCCAGCACAACGCGGATCTCATCGGCGCCCTCGATGACGTGGTGGTTGGTGACGACCAGTCCGCTGGGGTCGACGATGACACCGGAGCCAAGGGAATTCTGCTGCTGCCGCCGTCGTTGCTGAGGACCGAGATCACCGAAGAAGCGCTTGAAGAAGGGATCGTCGAACAGCGGCGAGACCCGCCGTTCGACCACCTTGCTGGTGAAGATGTTGACCACGGCCGGAGCCGCCCGCTTCACAACGGGAGAGAAAGAGAGGAGCGCCTGCTCCTGAGAAGCTGGCACCTGCCGTTCCTGAGCAGGCGCCGCACCCGTCCAAGACAGCGCCACGACCGCCCAAAGAGCGATAAAGACTGTGCGATGCATCCCCATTCTTCCCATTCCAAAGATCTAAGCGACCTCGGCCGCCCCGCAAGCGCGCATCCCTGCTTTGTGTAGAGCGCTTCTCAAACACGCCAGTCGACTATGGCTTGCACAGCCCGCCTCAGCTAGTAAACCATCACCTAAGGGGCCATTTTCGGGTCCCGTTTTGCGGCACAGCACAACAAGCGAAAGCTCGGCAAGGAGGAACCATGGCGGGACAGATCGATGCACGTTTGGCAGAGCTTGGCATCACCATACCCGAGGCAGCAGCGCCCGTAGCGAACTACGTCGGTCACGTGGTCATCGGCAACATGGTCTCCGTCTCCGGTCAGGTGACCCTGAAGGACGGCAAGCTGCACTACGTCGGCAAGCTGGGCGACAACATTTCGCTGGACGACGGCTACCAGGCCGCCCGCCTTTGCGCCATCAATATCATCGCCCAGCTCAAGGCGGCCTGCGGCGGCGATCTAGACCGGGTGAAGCGCGTCGTGCGCCTGGGCGGCTTCGTCAACTCCACCCCCGACTTCGGTGATCAGCCTAAGGTGATCAACGGCGCCTCCGACCTGATGGTCGAGGTCTTCGGCGACAAGGGCAAGCACTCCCGCGCCGCCGTCTCGGCCGGCTCCCTGCCCTCCGGCATCGCGGTCGAGATCGACTGCATCGCCGAGATCGAGTAGCTGCCCTCCGCGGCGTGTCTCGTGTCTGAGAGTTTGCCCGAGCCTGTTGCCCGCTTCCTGCGGGACAACCCGGATGTCGCCATGGTCGACGCCTTCTTCGCCGACCTGTCCGGCGTCGTGCGGGGGAAGCGCTTTCCAATCTCGGACCTGCCCAAGCTGATCTCCGGGCAATCGGCCTTTTGCGCCTCGGTCTTTCTGCTCGACACTCAGGGCACCAGCCATGACCCCTTGGGCCATGGGTTCAGCGATGGGGATCCGGACTGCTTCGCGCGCGCCATCCCTGAGACCCTGACCCGCGTCCCCTGGGCTGAGCCGGGACTGGCCCAAGTCATGTTGAGCTTCGAGCGCGGCCCCGGGGCGCCTCTCGCCTTCGAGCCGCGCCACATCCTCGCCCGCACAGCCGGCAAGCTGCGCGAGCTCGGCCTGACGCCCTGCGTTGCCTTCGAGCTCGAGTTCTATCTGATCGATAAGGCGCGCGGCCCGCGCGGTGGGCCGCAGCCGCCGGCCTCCCCCATCTCCGGCCAACGGGACAGCTCGACCCAGGTCTACGGCATGGACCAGGTCGACCATTTCGGCGCTCTCCTGCAGGACATCACCGAGTCCTGCGCCAGCCAAGGCGTGACGAGCGGCGCCATCTCCGCCGAATACGCGCCGGGCCAGTTCGAGATCAATCTCAAGCACGTGGCCGACCCGCTGATGGCCGCCGATCACTGCGTGATGTTCAAGCGCGCCGTGAAGGGCGTCGCCCGAAAGCACGGCATGCAGGCGACCTTCATGGCCAAGCCCTATGCCGAGGAAGCCGGCAGCGGCATGCATATGCACCTCAGCCTGCTCGACGAGAACGGCCGCAACGTCTTCGCCGGCCAGAACGGCGAGCCGGCGAGCGAGCGCCTGCACCACGCCCTCGGCGGCGTGCTCAAACTCATGCCGGAGGCCATGGCGCTCCTGGCACCCAACGTGAACTCCTACCGCCGTTTCGTGCCCAACTACTTCGTGCCGACCCAGCGGTCTTGGGCCTTCGAGAACCGCTCGGTCGCCCTGCGCATCCCTATCGGCCCGGACGAGGCACGGCGCATCGAACACCGCGTTGCCGGCGCCGACGCGAACCCCTATCTCGTGCTGGCGAGCTTCCTGGCCGGGGTCCACCACGGTCTCGTCGAGCGCCTCGACCCGGGTCCAGCCTTCGAAGGCAATGCCTGCACCGAGATGGACCCGGGCCTTCCATTCCGGCCGCGTCGGGCACTGGAGGTGCTGCGCGCCTCAAGCGTCTATGCGGACTGTTTCGGCGGCGACTATCCGGAACTCTACGCGGCCACCAAGGAAGCCGAGTACGACGCCTTCGAGGCCGAGATGCCACCGCACGAGTTTGCCTGGTATCTCCTGGCGGACTGAGCGGCGGCCTCTCCGAATTCAATCAGTTCGCCAGCCGCCGCCGCACCGCGAAGCCGAGACCGGCCAACCCCAGGCCGAAGAGCATCAACGTGCCGGGCTCCGGCAGTTGGTCCATGGTGTACTCGGCTGTGAAGCTCACTGCCGTGACGTCGGTGGTGAAGTCAACATTGACGAAGAAGCGCTCGCCGGGATCGAGCTGCACGCCGGGCGGCGCCACGAACCAGACCGTGTCCATCCCCATGAACATCCGGGTCCACTGCGTGTCGGTAATGCCATCGCCATCGTCGTCCATCCGAAATACCGCTTGGAAAGGACCTTGGGCGATCTCCAGGCCATCGAAAGTGATGTGAAAGTCGCTAATCCAGTCCGGCCCACCCCAAGGAACGGTGAAAAGTCCCGGACCGGGCATGCCCCAGCCGGATTGATTGACCAACCAGGTCTGGCCAAAGGGGTCGCTGCCCGCGTTGCCAACGCCACTCCAAGTGATGTTGACGGCATGGGCCGCGTTGACGCCGAAGACGATGCTGCTTGCGGCGATCGCCACCGCTGCCAGCCTGCTGCGAAGGATACACATCATGATTTCACTCCCCAGTTGCCATTGCCGCGCCCGTTATCCGCACTTTCGGAGAGGGTTTGGCAGATTCAATGCCAGAATCCATGGTCGTATTATTTCAAAAGGTTAGAGCGCCGTGCGACGAGCCCCAGGCCGGCCAAGCCGAGCCCGAAGAGCATCAGGGTGCCGGGCTCCGGCAGTTGGCCCATGGTGTACTCGGCGGTGAAACTCACTGGCGTGCCGGCGGGGGATGGGGATAAAGCGACATTGACGAAGAAGCGC
>JANQIA010000367.1 GCA_028282405.1 Rhodovibrionaceae bacterium | reverse complement strand
CGAGATGGTGATGCCGGGCGACAACGTGGCGATGGAAGTGGAGCTGATCGCTCCGATCGCCATGGACGAGGGCCTGCGCTTCGCCATCCGCGAAGGCGGACGCACCGTCGGCGCCGGCGTCGTCGCATCCATCATCGAGTAACAGGAGTTGGCATCGCGGCTCGGGGGGTCCCCGGGCCGCAGCCGCGAACGAGCGCAGAGTCATGGAAAACCAAAACATACGAATTCGCTTGAAGGCCTTCGATCACCGGGTGCTCGACCAGAGCACCGGGGAGATCGTCAACACGGCCAAGCGGACGGGCGCGCAGGTGCGGGGCCCCATCCCCCTGCCGACCCGGATCGAGCGGTTCACCGTCTTGCGCTCGCCGCATATCGACAAGAAGAGCCGCGAGCAGTTCGAAATGCGCACCCACAAGCGCCTGCTCGACATTGTCGATCCGACGCCGCAGACCGTGGACGCGCTGATGAAGCTCGACCTGGCGGCTGGCGTCGAGGTCGAGATCAAGCTCAAGGGTTAGCGCCATGCGCACAGGAATGATCGCACGGAAGCTCGGCATGACGCGCGTCTTCGACGCCGCGGGCAGCCACATACCGGTGACGGTGCTGGAGGTGGACGCCTGCCAGGTGGTCGGTCAGCGTACCGAAGAGCGGGACGGCTATACCGCCCTGCAGCTCGGTGTCGGCAGCCGCAAGGCGTCCCGCACCAACAAGCCGCAGCGTGGCCAGTTCGCCCAGGCCAAGGTGACGCCGAAGCAGAAGTTGGCGGAGTTCCGCGTCAGCGCGGATGCTCTGGTCGACGTCGGCAGCGAGATCGCGCCGAGCCACTTCGTCGACGGCCAGTTCGTCGACGTGGTCGGCACCTCCATCGGTAAGGGCTTCGCGGGTGCCATGAAGCGGCACAACTTCGCCGGTCTGCGCGCCTCGCACGGTGTGTCGATTTCGCACCGCGCGCATGGCTCGACCGGTCAGTGCCAGGACCCCGGCAAGGTCTTCAAGGGCAAGAAGATGGCCGGCCATCTGGGCGACAAGCGGGTGACGGTTCAGAACCTGCGCATCGTCTCCACCGACGACGAGCGTGGCCTGATCCTGGTCCGCGGCGCGGTGCCCGGCTCGGAAGGCGGCTGGGTGCTGATCTCCGACGCCAAGACGCGTTCGGTGCCGGAAGACCTGCCGTTCCCGGCGGCTCTGAAGGCGTCTGCCGAAGCCGAAGCGCCCGCGGAAGAAGAAGCCCCGGCTGAAGAGGCGGCCGCCGAAGAGACGGCTACCGAAGAGACGGCCGCCGAGGACAGCGCCGCCACCGAGGCGGACGCTGCGCCTGAAGCCGGCGGCGAAGAGCAGAAGGATTCGTGACCATGAAGCTCGAGGTCACCAAGCTGGACGCCAGCACCGACGGCGAGATCGATCTCTCGGATGAGGTCTTCGCGCTCCCCGTGCGCCGCGATCTTCTCGCCCGTGCGGTCAATTGGCAGCTCGCGAAGCGGCGCGCCGGCACCCACAAGGTCAAGTCGCGCGGCGAGATCACCGGGACGAGCAAGAAGGCCTTTCGTCAGAAGGGCACCGGTCATGCCCGGCGCGGCAACATGAAGACCAACATCATGCGCGGCGGCGGTGTCGTTCACGGCCCGGTGGTGCGCGACCACGGCCACGAGTTGACCAAGAAGGTTCGCAAGCTGGCGCTCAAGACGGCGCTGTCGGCCAAGGCCGCCTCCGGGCAGCTTCGCATCCTGGATGCGGCGCAGGTCGAGACCCACAAGACCAAGGCTCTGGCCAGCGCCCTCGACAAGCTGGGCTGGTCCAGCGCGCTGATCTTGGACGGTGCCGAGACGGCGGACGAGAACTTCTCCCGCGCCGTGCGCAACATCCCCGGGGTCGACCTGCTGCCGCAGGAGGGCGCCAACGTCTACGACATCCTGCGCCGCGACACCCTGGTCCTGACCAAGGATGCTTTGACCGCGCTGGAGGCGCGCCTGAAATGAGCCGAGGACGTCCCCGCAACACCAAGCCGGTCACGGTTTCGAGCGAGCGCTGCTACGAGCTCATTCGCCGGCCGGTGGTGACCGAGAAGTCG
The DNA here is from genome assembly GCA_028282405.1 of Rhodovibrionaceae bacterium. Lineage (GTDB taxonomy): Bacteria > Pseudomonadota > Alphaproteobacteria > Kiloniellales > DSM-21159 > JANQMX01. The sequence continues at coordinate 1,886 of JANQIA010000367.1, read as the reverse complement.
ACCATGGCGACCGAGCAGAACGCCGTGTTCTTCCACGTGCCGCTGGATGCCAGCAAGCCGGAGATCAAGGCCGCGGTCGAGCAGCTCTTCAAGGTCAAGGTGAAGAAGGTCAACACCCTGCGCAACAAGGGCAAGGTCAAGCGTTTCCGCGGCATGCTGGGCAAGCGCCCCGACCGCAAGAAGGCGATGGTCACGCTCGAAGAGGGTCACTCCATCGACGTGACGACGGGAATCTAAACCGATGGCACTGAAGACATTCAATCCGACGACGCCGGGCCAGCGCCAGCTGGTACAGGTCGACCGTCGCGAGCTTTGGAAAGGCAAGCCGGTCAAGACCTTGACCGAGGGCCTGACCAAGTCCGGCGGCCGCAATAACTACGGCCGTATCACCGCGCGTCGGCGTGGCGGTGGGCATAAGCGGAGCTATCGCATCGTCGACTTCAAGCGCCGCAAGTTCGATGTGCCGGCGACGGTCGAGCGGCTGGAGTACGACCCCAACCGGACCGCGTTCATCGCCCTCATCAAGTATGAGGACGGCGAGTTGGCCTACATCCTGGCGCCGCAGCGCCTGGCGCCGGGCGACCAGGTGATCGCAGCCGAGAAGACCGATGTGAAGCCGGGCAATGCCATGCCGCTGCGCTCGGTGCCGATCGGCACGATCGTCCACAACGTCGAGCTCAAGGCTGGCGCCGGTGGCAAGCTGGCGCGTTCCGCCGGCACCTACGTCCAGCTGGTCGGTCGCGATGCCGGTTACGCCTTGCTGCGGCTTGCTTCGGGCGAGGTTCGCATGGTGCGCGCCGAGTGCATGGCTACGGTGGGCGCGGTCTCGAACCCCGACCAGGCCAACATCAATCTGGGCAAGGCCGGCCGCAAGCGCTGGCTCGGCAAGCGCCCGTCCGTGCGCGGCGTCGCCATGAACCCGGTCGACCATCCGCACGGCGGCGGTGAAGGCCGCACCTCCGGCGGCCGCCATCCGGTGACCCCCTGGGGCAAGCCGACCAAGGGGCGCAAGACGCGCAACAACAAGAAGACGGACTCGCTGATCGTGCGCCGTCGCAAGAAGAAGTAGGGAGCGGGCACGTGGCACGTTCAGTTTGGAAGGGCCCCTTCGTCGACTCCTATCTGCTGGGCAAGGCAGAGAAGGCGCGCGGCTCGGGCCGGAACGAGATCATTAGGACCTGGTCGCGACGCTCGACCATCATGCCGCAGTTCGTCGGCCTGACTTTCGGCGTCTACAACGGCAAGAAGTTTGTCCCCGTCCTCGTGACCGAGAACATGGTCGGGCACAAGTTCGGCGAGTTCGCGCCGACGCGCACCTTCTTCGGCCACGCGGCGGACAAGAAAGCGAAGCGGGGACGCTAAGATGGGTAAGCCTAAGTTCGAGCGGGCGCTGGGCGACAACGAAGCGCAGGCCGTCTCCCGCATGATCCGCACCTCGCCGCAGAAGCTCAATCTGGTGGCCGGTTCCATCCGCGGCCTCTCGGCCGAGCGCGCCTTGGCGGAGCTCAGCTTCTCCAAGCGCCGCATCGCCGAGGAGGTGCGCAAGGCACTGCAGTCGGCCATCGCCAATGCAGAGAACAATCATCAGCTCGACGTCGACCGGCTTTTCGTCGCCGAGGCTTCGGTCGGAAAGTCGATGCGCATGAAGCGCTTCCGCGCCCGGGCGCGCGGTCGCGTCGGCCGCATCGTCAAGCCCTGGAGCCGGCTGCGCGTGGTCGTGCGTGAGCGCGAGGAGGACGAGTAATGGGTCAGAAGGTCAATCCGATCGGCCTGCGTGTCGGTATCAACCGGAGCTGGGATTCGCGCTGGTTCGCCGACAAGGGCTACGGCGACATGCTGCACGAGGACCTGGAGCTGCGCAGGTTCCTGCGCAAGCGCCTCAGCCA
>JANQIA010000361.1 GCA_028282405.1 Rhodovibrionaceae bacterium | reverse complement strand
AAGAGGCCGATTTCGATCAGGGGAACCAGGATGAAGGCGGCGAGAAGGAGTAGTGCCATCCTTGCCCTTTTATTCGCGCTTTCTTATGTAGTGAAGGGTCCGCAGATAAGATACAAGGCGGTATATGGTTGGGGTTTGGGGCATTGGGTGCCCAAAATCGCACCGCCTCCCGACGAGTCTCAAAGGCGAATGAGCGACGGCCTCCTAAACATAGTGTTCATTGCCGCGATTGCGGCCTTTCTTATTTTGCGGCTGCGCAGCGTGCTGGGCCGGCGCGACGGCCATGAAGGGCGCTCGGATTTCGATCCCTTCCAGCAGCGCGAGTCGGCGACGGCGCCAGGTAACGATAAGGTGATACACCTGCCCGACAGCCGCCCGCACGAGGCCGAGCCCTTGAGCGAAGAGGCGCTGGACGAGGAATTCGCCGGCAGCCCGGCGGCCGAGGGCCTGAAGGACATCAAGCGGGCCGACCCGAGCTTCGATGCCGCCGGCTTCGCCGAGGGCGCCAAGGGTGCCTTCGAGATGATCATCACCGCCTTTGCCAAGGGCGACCGCGACAGCCTGCGGCCGCTGCTCTCGAACGACGTCTTCGAGGAGTTCGCCGGCAGCATCAAGGCGCGGGAAGAGGCCGACGAAACCCTGGAGACGACCCTGATCGGCATCCGCGAGTCGGAGATCGTCGAGGCCGAGCTGCAGGGCCGCACCGCCTTCGTGACGGTGCAGTTCGTCTCGGAGCAGGTCAACGTGACCCGCGATTCCGAGCATCGCATCGTCGACGGCGATCCCAACGAGGTGGCCGTCATCACCGATATCTGGACCTTCGCGCGCAACACCCGCAGCCGTGACCCCAACTGGGCCCTCGTCGCCACGCGCTCCCCGAGCTAAGCCGTCACGCTTGGCCGGCCTGCGCTGGCTTCTTCCTCTTTTTCTGGCACTGCTTCTGGCCGCCTGCGAGCGCGCGCCTGAGGAAGGCGTGCCCGATCGCCCGGTCTCCGTCTGGCAACCGGTGGACTACGCCGCGCTGGAGGGCTGGGCGGAGGACGACCACGCCGCGGCCCTGACCGCGCTCAGGCGCTCCTGCAACCGGCTGGAGCGGCGCCCGGCGGACCGGCCCATGGGTCAGGACGCCCGCGCCGGCACGGTGGCCGACTGGCTGCCCGCCTGCCGTGCCCTGCCCGCCGAGGATGCGCCGGCCGAGCTGGCCCGCGCCTACTTCGAAGGCTGGTTCCAGCCGGTGGCGCTGGAAAGCGCCGAGGGGCCGGAGGGGCTGATCACCGGCTACTACGAGTCCGAGCTGGAAGGCGCCTTCACCCGCGACGAGACCTACGACGTGCCGATCTACGGCCGGCCAGCCAACCTGGTGGAGGTGCGGCTCGGCGACTTCGACGACGACCTGCCGCGGCAGACCGTGATCGGCCGGGTCGAGGACGGGCGGCTCAAGCCCTACCACCCGCGGGCGGAGATCGAGGCCGGCGCCATCGACGGCGAGGCGCCGGTGGTGATCTGGGCCAAGGACATCGTCGACGTCTTCTTCCTGCAGGTGCAGGGCTCCGGCCAGGTGGTGCTGCCCGACGGCGAGCGGGTTCGCATCGGCTTCGCCGGTTCCAACGGCCTGCCCTTCTATGCCATCGGTCGCGCCCTGATCGACGAGGGCATCATCGACCGCAAGACCGTCTCGATGCAGAGCATCCGCGATTGGCTGCGCGCCAACCCGGTCGAGGCCGAGGCGCTGATGCACCGCAACGAGCGCTTCATCTTCTTCCGCAGGATCGAGGGCGACGGGCCGATCGGCGCCCAGGGAGTGGCCCTGACGCCGGAGCGCTCTTTGGCCGTCGACCCGGCCTTCGTGCCGCTCGGCGCGCCGCTCTGGCTGGCGACGACCTATCCGGCGGAGGCGCGGCCGCTCAACCGGCTGATGGTGGCGCAGGACACCGGCAGCGCCATCAAGGGCGTGGTGCGCGGCGACTTCTTCTGGGGCAGCGGCGAGGGCGCGCTGCACTACGCCGGCCGCATGAAGCAGCCCGGCCGCTTCTGGCTGCTGCTGCCGCGCACCCTGGTGCAGGGGCTGTCGTCGTAGTCTGGTGAAAGCGCGGTACCTGGACCACCGCGCTTGTCGCTGGACCCTCGGTTCGCACCGCTGCGCGGCGCGCCCAAGGGTGACAGTCTGAGTGAGAGCAAAGGCAGCGCCAAACCACAAATCGTCACCCCGGCCTTGAGCCGGGGTCCATCGGTCCGCCAGCGCGAACGTCAATCCGGGTGCCAAGGCGGCGCGGCCCATCAGTCTCTTCGTTCCACTCGTCCGCATCCAGACGGTCCATGGATCCCGGCTCGCGGCCTCCGCTCGCGCGGAGCCCACGTCCGGGATGACAGTTTGAGCATAGCCACGGAAAGCGCCGCCCCTCTTATTGTCACCCCGGCCTTGAGCCGGGGTCCA